>NZ_JBLRVY010000033.1:0-139920 GCF_048159485.1 Streptomyces sp. 4F14 | reverse complement strand
GGGGGGGGGGGGGGGGGGGGGGGGGGGGGGGGGGGGGGGGGGGGGGGGGGCCGGCCGGCCGGGGGGGGGGGGGGGGGGGGGGGGGGGGGGGGGGGGGGGGGGGGGGGGGGGGGGGGGGGGGGCGGGGGGGGGGCCCCCCCCCCCCCCCCCGCCACCGCCCCCGGCCACCCCGGCCACCCCGGCCACCCCGGCCACCCCGGCCACCCCGAATCCTCCGATCCTCCGACAGAACAGAAGTGACCCGACCGATGACCCGACGCCCGCCGCGTACGGCCGCCCTCGCCCTCTGCTCACTCCTGCTCGCCGGCTGCGGCGGCACGGCGGCGACCGGCACCACCGCGTCGTCGGCCGACCACCAGGGCCCGCTGGTGATCGGCGGCGACAACTCGACGGAGAGCCGGATCGTGGCCGCCCTCTACGAGCAGCTCCTGACCGCCGCCGGAGAACAGGTGACCACCGCGCTCACCCCCTTCGCCGACCCCGCCGACAGCGCGCGGGCCGTCGTGAGGGGCGAGATCGGGCTCACCCCCGCCTACGAGACCGCCCTGCTGCGGGCCATGCCCGGTGGCACCCGGCCCGGCGACATGGCGTCGGCGCTCAGCACGGCCCTGCCGCCCGGCGTCGTCGCGCTGCGCCCGGCCCGCGCCGAGCGCGGCGTGGTCCTGGCCGTCACCCGGGACCTGGCCCACCGCCACGCGCTGCGCGCTCTGCCCGACCTGCGGCGCGCGGGCACCCGTCTCACCCTGGGCGGCCCCGCGGCCGGCGACCCGGACGCCCCCTCGCCCGCGGCCCTGACGAAGGCGTACGGCGTCACCTTCACCGCGGCGCCGAAGGGCGCCACCGCCGACGTCCTGGTCCTGCGCGGCACGGACCCCGTGATCGCCCGCCGCGACCTGGCGGTGCTGGCCGACCCCGCGGCCGTCGTACCGCCCGAGCACGTCTTCCCGCTCGCCGACGCGGCGGGCGCGGACCGGACCGCCAGGGACGCGCTCGACCGGCTCGGCGCCCGGCTGACCACCACCGAACTGGCCGCGCTCACGGCCCGCGTCGAGGCGGGCCGGGCACCCGCCGAGGCGGCCGGGGCGTGGCTGCGGTCCCACGGGCTCATCGGCTGAACCCCGCCCCTTCGTCCGTCACCAGCAGAAAGTGACCCCTTTCATGCGTACCCTCCTCAACAAGGTCACCGTGTCCGCCGTCGCCCTGGGCGCCCTCTGCGTGGGCCTCGCCCTCCCCGGCACCGCCAGCGCCAGCACCGCGCAGCTCAAGGTCTGCAACAACAACCGGCTCCCGCTGAGGTTCTTCCTCGTCGGCCGCAACCAGTACGGCGACTGGACCGGCTCCCGCTTCTGGGACGTCCCGGCGGACAACTGCACCACGGCCTGGGACTACTGGTGGCAGACGGACCGCTCGGTCGAGTTCCACTACGAGCGCTCCGACATCGGCTGGCACACGAAGTTCGTGTACATCCCCCGCCAGCGCGACGGCGGCACCACGACGTACTCGGTCGACTGACGGCCGGGCCACCTTTACCGGCGATCCGCCCCGCATTCACTCACCGGACATCCACCCCCCGCACTGTCGGCGAGGAGGCCACGCGCCACCCGGCCCACCGCCTCCTCCCGCAAGACTCCAAGACCCGGACGTAGGCAGGGCACGTGGCAGGCCGTCCCGAACTCCCCCTGGACCCCGAGGCCGGTCCCGTCCAGCGGCTCGCCCACGAACTGCGTGAACTGCGGCGAGCCGCCGGCGGACCGGCCTACCGGGCCATGGCCGAGCGGGCCGGCTGCGCCGCGAGCACCCTCTCCCAGGCGGCGGCCGGCGAACGCCTGCCCTCCTGGCCGGTCGTCGAGGGCTACGCCCGCGCCTGCGGAGGCGACCCCGCCCTCCTGGAACCCCTGTGGCAGACCGCGCGCGACCAGCTCGGCCGGGCCGTGCGCGAACCCGACGGCGACGAACCGCCCCCCTACCGGGGACTGACCCGCTACGAGACCGGCGACCAGCACCTCTTCTTCGGCCGCGACCGGGCCGCGGGCGAACTCGGACGGCTCGTGTGCGAACACCGCCTCGCCGTCCTGTTCGGCGCCTCGGGCAGCGGCAAGTCCTCCCTGCTGCGCGCCGGCCTCATCCCCCGCCTGCGCGAGGCCGCCGCCGCGTACGGCCGCCCCGCCGTCCTCAGGGTCCTCACTCCGGGACCCCGGCCCGCCACCACCTACGCCCACCTCCTCGCCCCCGCCGCCGGCGAACCCGAGAGCTGGGTTGTCGTCGACCAGTTCGAAGAGGTCTTCACCCTCTGCAAGGACCCCGCCGAACGCACCCGGTTCATCGACCTGCTGCTGACCGCCCGGGACCCGGACAGCCGGCTGCGCGTCCTCATCGCCGTACGCGCCGACTTCTACGCCCGCTGTGGCGAACACCGGCGCCTGGCCGACGAACTGTGCGGCGCCGGGCTGATGCTCGGGCCGCTGACCGCCGACGAACTGCGCGAGGTGATCGTCAGACCCGCGCAGCAGGCCGGGCTGCTCGTCGAACGCGAGCTCACCGCACGCCTCGTCGAGGAGGTGAGCGGCCGGCCCGAAGCGCTGCCCATGCTCTCGCACGCCCTCCTGGAGACCTGGCGCCGACGCCGGGGCCGGGCCCTGACCCTCGCCGCGTACGAGGCGGCCGGCGGGGTGCGCGGCGCCGTCGCCGCGACCGCCGAGGAGCTGTACCGGCAGCTCACCCCGGCCCAGGCCCGCATCGCCCGGCACCTGCTGCTGCGCATGGTGGAGCCCGGACTCGGCACCCCCGACACCCGCCGCCCCCTGTCCCGCGCCGAACTCGCCGAACACACTAACCCGGACGTCCCGCTCGTCCTGGACCGGCTCACCCGCGCCCGCCTGCTCACCGTCGACCAGGACGGCGCCCAGCTCGCCCACGAGGCCCTCATCAGCCGCTGGCCCCGCCTGTCCGGCTGGGTCGAGGAGGACCGCGAACGGCTGCGCCACCGCTCCCGGCTCGCCGAGGTCGCCCGCGCCTGGCACGACCACGGCCGCGACCCCGGCGCCCTCTACCGGGGCGCCGCCCTCGCCCGCGCCGAGGAGCTCTTCCCCGACCACGACCTGCTGACCCGGACCGAACACGGCTTCCTCACGGCCGCCCTCGACGCCCGCGACGCCGAGCGGCGTGCCGCCACCCGCGCCGCCCGCCGCCACCGCGGGCTCCTGACGACCCTGTCCGCCGTCCTCGCCACCGCCCTCGCCGTGACGGCCGTGGCCTGGACCCAGCACCGCTACGAGAAGCGGCAGGACACCGCCATCACCGCCCGCCGCGTCGCCGACGTCGCCGACGCGCTGCGCACCACCGACCCGCGCACCGCGCTCCTGCTGGGCGTCGCCGCCTGGCGGATCTCCCCGCTGCCCGAGAGCCGCCGCGCCCTGCTCGGCTCCCTCGCCCAGACCGAGGACGACGCCTTCACCGACCCCGCCCCCGGCACCACCCCGCGCCGCTTCCTCCTCGACTCCGGCCACACCCTGCTCAGCGTCGCGGACGGCCACTGGACGGCCTGGGACGTCGCCACCCGCACCAGGAGAGGAGACGGCACGCTGCCCGAGGGCGAGGCGCTCGCCGCCGGCGGCGACGGCCGCGTCCTCGCCGTCTCCCGCCCCGAGGGCATCCGGCTGTGGGACACCCGCACGAGCCGCTGGACGGGCGACCCGAAACCCATGCCGGACTGGACGAACGTCCGGCTCGGCCGCGCCCTCGCGCTGGTCAGGGACACCGAGGACGGCCGGGTCCGGCTGCGCTCCGCCACCGACGGACGCGTCCTGCTCCAGATCCCCTCACCCGGCCCCGCCGACCCGGCCCTCAGCACCGACGACCGCACCGCCGCGATCTGCCCGGACCACGGCACCCCCCAGGTCTGGGACACCGCAGCCCGCCGCAGACTCCCCGGCGCCTGGGACCACGCCACCGGCCTGTGCGACCCCGCCGCCGACGCGGACACGCCCACCACGCTGCGCCTGGACCACGGCCGCCTCCTCGTCCTGACCGCCGACACCGTCCACGTCTGGGACGTCAGCACCGGCCGCGCCCTCGCCACCCTGGCCGACAGCGGCGTCTCGTACGCGTCCCTCAGCACCGACGGCGCCTTCGCCGCCACCGTCGACTCCGGCGAACTGCGCGTGTGGCGGCTCTCCGACCCCTACGCCCCGGTCCTGCGGCACGGCCTCGACAACCAGCACCCCTACGACGGCCCCGCCTGGGACCCCGACCGCCCCGCCCTGCGCTACCTGGAAGGCGGCACCGTCCACACCCTGGACGTCACCGCGACCGTCACCCCCGCCTGGCGGGCCCGCCCGCTCGACCGGGTCCTGCTGAGCCCCGACGGCACCACCGTCGCCACCGCCGAACACACCGGCACCCACTACACTTTCCGCCTCGCCGCCACCCGCGGCGGCGCCGCCCGCACCCTCCCCGCCCCGCCGCTCCCGGTCCCCGCCGGCTCCACCGACACCATCCCCCTGATGGCGTTCGACGCGCACGGCACGGCCCTCGCCTACGGGATCGCCGCACACGGCCTGGACACCACAGGCCAGCGCCTGACCGTGTGGGACACCCGGCAGGGCCGCGTCCGCCACACGCTCGACCTCGCGCCCACCCCCGCCGAGCCCGTCATCGCCCTTGCCCTGGGCCCCGCCGGCCGCACCGTCCACGCCGTGCGCATCCAGCCCTCCGGCGACCTCCAGGCAGAAACCTGGGACACGGCGACCGCCCGCCGCACCCGCGTCCTGCCCGGCCTCCCCGGCCCCGCCCTGGCCGTCAGCCCCGACGGGCGGCTCCTCGTCGGCGACAACCGGGCCACCCTCCTGCCGGACGCCCCCTCGGCCGACCGCGACCTCGTCCTCGGCGAGGAGATCACCGCCCTCGCCTTCGGCACCGACGGCAGCCGGCTCGCCGCGGGCGCCGGCACCGGCCGCGTCGCCCTGTGGGACGGGCGGCTGCGGCGGCGCGCGGGCATCCTGCGCAACGCCTTCCCGCCGTCCCTCGACAGCACCCCGGAATCCGTCGCCGCCCTCGCCTTCAGCCCCGACGGCACCACCCTCGCCGTCGGCGGCAGCGCGGGCACCCTCCAGCTCTGGGACACCCGCACCCAGCAGCCCCTCGGCGCCCCCCTCACCACCCCCGGCGAGGCCGTGCAGACCCTGTCCTTCAGCGCCGACGGCGCCACCCTGTACGCGGGCAGCGCACACGTCCCCCTCCAGCGTCACCCCGTCGACCCGCCCACCGCCGTCCGCACGGTCTGCGCACGAGCCGGCGGAGCGGACCTGACACCGGAGCGCTGGCAGACGTACATCCCCGACGCCCCCTACCGCCGGCTGTGCGGCTGAGCCCTCGGGGGCTCTCCCCACCCCGGATCCTCGGGTCTGCCGGTTCGTGCCGTGGAGGTGCCGTTCCTAGCGTTCTCGCATGACGGAAAAGAGCCCCTCACCCCGGTTACTCGACGTCGACGCGCTGCGCGGGTTCGCGTTGTGCGGCATCTTCGTCGTGAACCTCGTCTTCTTCGCCTCCGGCTACCCCTTCCACCTCGTCGCCGACCCGGCGCACGGCTCCTGGCTCGACCACACGGCCGAGTTCGTGACCCGGCTGCTGTTCGAGATGAAGTTCTACCTGCTGTTCTCCTTCCTGTTCGGCTACAGCTTCACTCTGCAACTGGCCTCCGCCGGCCGGGCCGGCGCGAACTTCACCGCGCGGTTCCTGCGCCGGCTCGGCGGGCTCTTCGTCCTCGGCGGCCTGCACGCGGTGCTGCTCTTCCACGGCGACATCCTCACCACCTACGCCCTGCTCGGCCTCGTCCTGCTCGCCGTGCACCGGATCCGGCCGAGGACCGCGCTCGTCACCGCCGGGGCGATCTTCACGCTCATGGCGGCCGGGCTGGCCGCGGCCGCGCTGGCGGGCTTCGACCTCGTCCCCGACGAGGGCGCCGCGCTCGCCGACGGCCGCGCCTCGACCGACGCCCTCGACGGCGGCCCGGGCTCGGTGATCGGCGAGCACCTGCGCTCGCTGCCCGTGATGGCCGCGAGCCTCGCGGTACAGGGGCCGCTCTCGCTGGCCGCGTTCCTCGTCGGACTGGCCGCCGGACGACGGGAGTTCCTCGCCGACGGGGCCCGCGAGCACGCGGCCGCGCTGCGCCGCCTGGAACTGTTCGGCTACCCGGTCGGGCTCGCGGGCGCGCTGCTGTTCGCGATCGGCGGCGGCACCGTGAACCCGGCCGGGGTGGCGGTGTGCATCCTCACCGCGCCGCTACTGGCCGGCGCCTACGCGGCCACCCTGCTGCGGGTGTTCACCACCCCGCGCGGCGGCCGGCTGGCACGGGCCCTCGCACCGGCCGGCCGGATGGCGCTGTCGAACTATCTCGCCCAGTCCCTGCTGGGCGTACTGATCTTCACCGGCGCGGGGCTCGGACTGACCGGGGACACCCCGCCGGCGGCCGTACCGCTCGTCGCCGCCGGGATCTTCGCGGCGCAACTGGAGCTGAGCCGGCGCTGGCTCGCGCGGTACCGGTACGGCCCGGCCGAGTGGGCCCTGCGGGCTGTGACCAACGCGGAGCGGCCTCGGATGCGCCGCACCGCACCGGACCCGGCCCGGGACGGCGGAACCGCTCGTGCCGGGCGCGACTGATGAACCCCAGGGGGTGGTGTTGCGCAACTGGCCTGTGTTTAGCGGGAGTTCATGGGCGGTGGATGCGCGTGCTCTTACCGGGAAGGAACCGTCCCCCAGGGAAACACCGTGAAGCCGCTGGCACGCGACTACGTCGGCCATCTGAACCGGGGACACGACGAGAACACAGGCGCCTCGCTGGACCTTCCGGCGAGGACGACATGAACCCGGGCGGGCTGCCTCGTCGGCCGGTGATGATCAGTTCCGTTCCCCTGTCAGCCGGGCCAGCTGGGCCTCAAGACCGCTGAGCCCGGTCTTCTCGGCGCCGCCGCGGAGCCGGGACAGTTCGGGGACCTCCAGGCGCAACTGGCGGGCCAGGCGGGCAACGAGTTCCTCCGCTTCCCGCCGGGTGACCTTCCGGCGTGAGCCCATGCGTTGGTCGAGGCGGGCTAGGAGCGCGAGCTTGCGAGGTGTCTCCTCCTCGCACCACACACGGAAGAAACGGGTCCCCACGACGCGGTACCCCCCGATGCGGGACACCGGAATCCCGTCCGCGCCGAAGGCCCCGGAGGGCAGCGAGACCGACCAGGTGCCGTCGTCGTCCTGTTCCGGGGCGACCGTGTCGAAGCCCTGGTCGCGGAGCCACTTCTGGGCGAAGCGCAGGACACGGCCGTCCGCGCCCTCTTCCGACTCCTCGTTGTCGAGGACGCTGACCAGCTCCGGACTACGGGTGCAGAGCTCGCTCAGCTCAGGGTCGTGCGCTGTCCCCGCCTCCGCCTGGCCGTAGACGAGGAGCCCCTTCTGGCCCCGCACCAGGTAGACCGGGAGGTGGACGACCGTCTCCTCCAGGCTCTCCAGCGCGTCCAGAGCGACCGGCAGGTTGAACCGGGCCCGGTCCTTGCGGTCCTTGAGCCGGTCCAGGGCCGAGCGGTCGAAGCCGGACGTCACCGTGATGGGGGTGAAGCGCGGGTAGTGGTCGCTCCGCGTCGCCCGGGCCAGTTCCTGACCGGACAGCAGGGTCACGACCTCTTCGTCGTAGTGGGCCCGGGTCAGCGGCGTACAGCTCAGGGCCTCGAAGTACAGCTTGCGGCGGTCTTGACGGGTGACCACGTAGCGGACGTCGTCGTCCACGGACCGTTGCCCGAGCGGCGTCAGGGACAGTCGGCCGCCGGCCTCCTCCCGCAGGTGCCCGATCGCGGCCAGGAAACGGACGGCCTGCGCGACGAGGCCGCGGTCCAGGGCGAAGAACGCGGCGAGTTCGTCCACGGTGTGCAGGGCGCCCAGGCGCAGGCCGCGCTCCAGGAAGCGGTCGATGAGGAAGAAGTCCTCGCCCTCGGTGACATCGGCGCGGATCTCCACCTGCCAGACGGGCAGCAGCAAGGCGTAGAGCCGGGTGGGCACGATGCCCTGGCCGAAGGCGGCGTCCTCCAGAACCCGCTCCTCGGGAAAGTTCATCAGGCGGGGAGCGGTCGTCACGGGTGGTGTCCTTCCGTGTGCACGGGGCCCGGGGCGTCTTCGGCGAGGGCCGCCATGACGTCCCGGTAGTCCCTCAGATCTCCGCGGTCGAGCAGATGACGGTGAAGATCGTCCATGAGGGTGCGGAAGCCGGGATCGTCGGCACGGAGCAGCGTGCCCAGGTCGCCCGTGAGGACCAGTTGATTCTTGGCGCGGGTGAAGGCGACGTTGACTCGGCGCAGCTCTTTGAGGAAGCCGATCCGCCCCTCAGGGTTGCTGCGCGTGAAGCCGTACAGGACGACGTCGCTCTCCCCGCCCTGGTAGGAGTCGACGCTGCCGACCGAGGCATCCGCGAGCCGGGAGTCACCGATCAGCGGGGTGAGGTGGCGGACGACCTCCAGGCGCTGCGCGAGGTAGGGGACGATGACCACCCACTCGGAACCCCGGCGGTGGTAGAAGGCGGCGAGTTCGGCCAGCAGACGTGCTTCACAGGTGTTGGAGGGACCCCGCCGACCACGGCCGCCGGCTTGATGGCCGCCCGACTCACGACGGACGCGGTCGGGCAGCGCGGCCGTGTCCACGAAAGCCATCGGGCTCGCGAACAAGGGGTCGGTGTGCCGATGATCCTTCTCGGTGAGCAGCTCTCCCCGGTAGAAGGCGGCCGAGATGAAGTCGGCGATCTCGGCGGGCATCCGGCGCTGACGGGTCAGCCGCACGACATGGGAGGAGGGCAGCCCGGCCCGCAGGCGCTCCAGGGCGCTCTGGGACAGCAACCTGACCAGTTCGGGGTCGCCGACGCCTTGGGCCCACTCGTCCACCTCGGAGTCACGGAAAGGCGGCAGCTGCCGGTCGTCACCGACGAGAACGCCACGGCGGACCCGGCTCAGCGGGACCAGGGTGTCGGCGATGCCGATCTGGCCGGCCTCGTCGACGATCCCCAGGTCGAACTCGACACCGGACAGTTCGGCTCGGGACGCGGCGCCGATGCAGGTGGCGCCGACCACCTGGGCGTAGCGCACGAGTTCGGGCACCAGCTGCCCCGTGTCCTGGCCGATGGCGGCTTGCCACTGCAGGGTGAGCTGCTCGCGTTGCGCGAGGACCGGCACCCACGCCTCCAACTGCTGGTGCAGGGCGTGCAGCGCGGCCGTCGCCTCGGCCGGATCCCGCGGCCGGGCGGGCGCGGACGCGCTCGGCATGACCGAGCCGAGCGCGTGAACGGCCATGCCGGCGGCTTCGTAGCCGGCTTGCAGACTCTCGCCGAGCCGAAGCTTCGCCGCTTCGTGTGCGGTCCGGGCCGCGCCGACAGCGGCGTCCTCACGTACCGCACGCTCCTCCGCCGCCCTGGCTGCCGCTGCCTGCCTGCGCAGTTCGGGCTCGAGTTCCGTGAGCCGCTGGATCTCGGCTCTCACCTCGGAGAGCTCTTCCTCCAGGTGGCGAGCCCGGGAGCGGTGCAGCCAGCCGGTGAAAACGGCGTCGGACTGCAGCTGCTCGGACCGCACCTTCTCCTGAAGCCACTGGGCACGCTCGGTCGACGACCGGAGATCCGACTCCCGTCGGCTCTCCTCGCTCTGGAGTGACGCAGACAGCGCGCGGGCCGGCGCGGCGGCTGTCCTGACCGCGTTCTCCAGACGCCGGGCCGCGATCCGGGCCTCCTGGAACAGCTCGTCGGCGCGGTGGATCCGTGTGGCGAGTTCGGCCGTCCACGGTGCGACGGCCGCCGCCTCCCGGTACGCCTGCGTTCGCTGGGTCATGGCATGCCGGATGCCCTCGGAGAGGTTCTCCGACTGTTCCTCCAGAAGCAGCGGCTTCACGTCGGCGTGGACCTTGCTCTCGTCTCCCACCCGGATCACCACGAGATCCCGCGGCAGACGCGCCAGAACGTTGTCCACGGCCCGGTTGGTGTGGGAGGTGACGAGGACCCGGCCGCTGCCGGCGGCTCCGGTCGTCGCGGCGGTGCGGGTGATCTCGGTGATGGTGCGGGTCTTGCCGGTACCGGGCGGGCCGAGCACCACCAGCAGATCCTCGGTGGCCAATGCCTTGCGGAACGCGTCGAGTTGCTCGGGGTCGAGGTCCTCGTGCGGCTGTACGGCGCCGGCCGGGATCGTGCGCACGTGGTGTTCGACGACTGCGGGGAGGAGGCCCGTGTTCCTGGTGTTCCCGGTGCGGAGGTTCGCCACGGCCTGGCGCTGTTTGGTGAAGACGACGCTGCTCGGGATGAGTTCCAGGGCGCCGCGCGCCGGCAACCGCTCCCACGACACGGGCTGGTCGAAGCGGACGGTGACGGAGGACTCCACCGCCCGGTTCACCCTGCCACGGGTCTCCGTGTCGCCCTGCACCCGGACGAAGGCGCCCACCGACGGCAACTCCCGGCCGACGAGCTGGAATTCGTAGACCGACTGCGGAGCGCTGCCGCGCCTGCCACCTGTGGCCGCCAGGCGCTGGTACGGGAACGGGGCGGCCTCGCGCTCCTCGCGGGTGGTGATCTCCTCGGTCGCGTCGATCAGCCGCTCCACCGTGTCGAGGAACTCCGACCGGGCCTCCCCGACGGCGGAGGGCGTCTGCGGCGGCTGCTTCTCGCCGAGAGCCTGCCATGCCTTTTCGAGGTCCTGCCACTGGGCGTCCGACCCCTCGGGTACGGCCCGCAGTTCGAACACCATCCTCCAGGCGGGAGGGTGGACCAGCAGACAGGACCGGGCCAGACGCGCGTGGTCGGCGAGGCGCAGCGGATCGATGTGCTTGACGAAGTAGCCGGTGCCCCGCTTCGTGGCCTCAAGACGCAGGCGATATGTACGCGTGTGAACCAGCAGGGAGGCTCTGTACCTGCCACTCGCCGGACTGATGCTCACGGCTGCGGCACCGAGCTGGTTCAGGTCGTGGACGATCTGCGACACATGGGGCGGCAGACCCGCGCTGGACTCGTTCTTGGCGCGCAGCTGGTCGTCGAAGCCCAGCCCCGGGACGAGCACCAGGGGAGCTCGCAGAGCGACAGTGGCGAAGGACATCTGCGAAACTCCTCAGCGCTGGGGAGGGACTACCAGTTCGCGCGCGGCGGCGAGCAGGGCGAGGCGGAGCGCACGGATTCCGGGACGAGCCGCCGGGTCCTCCCGCAGGGCGCCGGCAACCGCGTGGACGAGACCGTCCGGTACGGAGGCCGAGCCGCGGTAGGGAGGCAGACCGGGCTGGGGGACGCGGCCGGTCAGCGCGCGGTGCAACAGAGCGCCCAACTGGTAGACGTCGGTGGCGGGTCCGGGGCGGAAACGGGACCCGTACCGCTGCTCGGGCGCCTGATGAGGACCGGGGTTCTCGCCCTGGCGGGGCGGCACGGCGGCGAGACCGAGGTCGCGCAGCGCCATGCGAGGCCGGCTCGTCACGACCGAGGTCGGCTGGAGCGCCCGGTGCGACAACCGTTCGGCGCTGAGTCGCTCAAGGGTCTCGGCGACCTCGGCGAGTCCCTTCACGACCGACCACAGCCGCAGCGGGTCCGCCGGAACCGGCGGTTCGGGCAGCAACTCGTGGAGGGTCCCCAGGGGGCGGCCGAGCTTCGGGTCGTCCGGCCAGGCCAGCGCGAGGGTGGCGGTCTCTCCGTCGCGCGTCAGCTGGACGACCTCGGGGCCGCGGAGGTCACGGCACAGCCGGGCCTCCTGTTCGAGCGCGGCCAAGGGGTCGAAGCCGTCCGGCAGCGGCCGTGTCCACCGGACCTGGCGCAGCCAGGCGTACGTGCCGCGAGAAGTCCCCGCGCCGGACACCACACGCGCCACTGCCTGACGCCGCAGCACGTCGCCGTCCCTCGCCTCGTGGAGGAGGTCTCCAGGGCCCTCGTAGAGCAGGTACTCGTGTCCCTCGACCTTGACGACAGGCCGACTGCCCCAGGCAGCCGGGCCGGGGGCCTGGGCGGAGCCGGACACGACGACGGCCGCGGTGGGCTCAGGAGGCCGTTCCCGGGTCGGCTGTTCAGCGGGACGCAGGTCGCGCAGGATCCGCAGGGCGAACGCGGCGGCGTTGCGGGCCGCGGCCCCCTGGGAGCCGGAGGCGTCGCGCGCGGCCTTGTCCGGATCGGCGAAGTCGCTGATGCCGCGGATGGAGAGGGCCCGCACCGCGCGGTTCATCCTGGCCGCGTGGGCGATGCCGTGGCTCTCCATGTCGACGGCCACGGCGTCGTTGTAGTGCCGGCGGATCCGGCGGGCCGTCTCGGAGTCACGGAAACCGAGCAGGACGTCCCCCGAGGCGATCGGCTCGAAGTGCACCCGAGGCGGTGCGGTGGACCGCGCGTCCGGAGGGAGGAAGGCCCATGGCCTGTTGCGCCCGGCGGAGCGCACCAACTGGTCGACGTCGTACGCCGGTTCCCAGACGTCGGGCCGGGCGGCGAACCCGTCCACGCTCTCGCGTCCGCCGTGATAGCCGTAGACCTTCCTGGCGACGACGACGTCACCGATGCGGAGATCGTCCTTGAGCGCCCCGGCGACACCGACGAAGAACAGGGCCTCCGCGTCGAAGTGCTCGGTCGTGGACTGGGCGACGAGGGCGGCGCGCGTGTTGGTCGGGCCTGTCTCGGCCAGCGCCACGTACCAGTCGAGGCCCGGTATCCGGCCGATGTCGACGAGGGTGCCCTGCGGCAGTCGGACCTCGTGGACGTTTTGCAGGTGCTGACGCACCGCCTCGTACTCCACCGGCAAGGCGGTGAGTACGACCGCCGTGGGCCGCCGCCTTCCTGCTCCCTCCAACGAACCCCTCCACCTTCACGGGATCTGGCACCGCACCTCACGACTCCCGGTGGTCGTCCCGCCCGGCCCATGAAGTGGCAGAAAGACTCACTCTAGCCCGGAGGCCATCCGCCGGTGGAGGTGCAGATGGACCGAGACCGAGGCGGCCGGTGAAGGGTTGTGACGGGCCGCTCACACGGTTACCCTGCGGGCAGGAACGGAGCCCGGGACAGTACCTGGGCCACCCCCGGTCGTCTTGAGGCACGGAGCGTCGGAAAGCGCCTTCGCCACCGCCTTCTTCCGCACTCCCTCCACAACCTTCCTGTCCCGCTGTCATACGCCGGACAGGCGAAAGGCGTTTCCGTGACCATCTACTCCCAGCACGCCACCCGTGGGAAGACGCAGATCCTGGCGACCTATCAAAACTCGGGCGGTGTGGTGTCCAAGACCGTGACCAGTCTTTCCGACGCTCACCCAGCGGCACCGATCGTCGACGCGCTCAATCGGATCTCCGCGTTCGCCACTGTTCCGGTCAGCATCCATGACGAGCGGGAAGGGGCTGCGGACTACTACCCGAGCAAGCACGTCGCGGCGCTGACCGATGACGCGGTGCGCGCCGGCCTCCTGAGGGGCGATCACAGTCTTTGGTACGAGTACGTCTGCCTGAGGCTCCACCGGGCGCTCGCCGACCTGGAGAGCCTCCTGGTGCCTCTGCCCGACACGGTCAGCAGGGCGATCCGTGCCGAACTGGAGGTGGAGGAACACGACTTGCGCGCTGAACTCGCCGATTTCACGGGTACGTCCGCGGAGGGCGATCCGGAGGCCGAACGACGCTGGGAGTTCGGGCATCCCTTCGTGAAGCTCGACGACGGACTGGCGACGCTGGAGGGCGGGACACGTGAGCGGCTCGATCGTCGTGAGGAGGGAATCACCGCGAGGGAGCGCGCGGAGGCCATCTCCCGCCTCCGGGTTCTGGTCACCGCACACGCCCACAGCACCGGTATGTGGATTTCACTGGACGACCCGAGCGGCCAACTCTTCGCAGAGCCCTACGACTCCGACGGTTTCTATCTGACGGTGCAAGCACCGGAACCCGGCGACAGCGACAGTCCGTGGGAGGTCGAGGTCGGACGCTGGGAGCCCGACGACCCGGACGAAGAGTACGGGGAGCACACCAGCGCGACGGGCAACTCCATGGTTCTCTGTGCGCTTCCGGCCGCACCGGAGACTCACGAGATCGTGCAGGTGCTGAAGGCCGTCGATGAGAAACCGCTGCTGCTGGCTCAGTGGGCTGCGGCCCCGGTGGGAAGCGCACTGGAAGGAACGACGTGGGGCGTGACCGAGCGCTTCGACTCCTGATCTGCACCGCGCCGGTGCCCCAACCGTGAGCCTCGCTTCCCGTGAGCTGTCAGGATGATGACGTCCGACTCCGTCCCCGCCCCCGGAGGTCCGATGCGTGCAGGTGCAGTCGTCGCAGCCCACCCCGGCGTGGAGGAACTCGCCGTCCACGCCGAGGAGTTGGGGCTGAGCAGCTTCTGGGTCAACGACACGCCGATGGTGCACGGCGATCCCTTCGTCGCCCTGGCGCTGTGTGCGAAGGCCACCCGGCGTATCAGGCTCGGGGTCGGGGTGACGTCGCCGGCGCTGCGGTCGGCGCCGGCCGCGGCGAGCGCCTTCGCGAGTCTCAACGCGCTGGCCCCGGGGCGGATCGTCTGCGGGGTCGGGACGGGGAACACGGCCCGGCGGACGCTGGGGATGCCGCCCACCACCGTGGCCGAGCTGGAGACCTTCACCTCGGCCTTGCAGGACCTGTGCGCCGGACGCCCGACGGAGTACCGCGAGGGCGAGCGGGTCCGCGACATCCGGTTCCTGCACGCCGACGGGCAGGTGAACACCGCCGATCCGGTCGAGTTCGTCGTCGCCGCGCTGCACGGGCCGAAGGCCGCCGCCGTCGCCGGCCGCCGCGCCACCGGCCTCATCTCGTTCGGCCTCCTCGACCCCGCCGCCTGGCAGGCCCTGCACGAGGCCCGCCGAGCGGCTCGGATCACGCCGTACGAGGCCCCCCGAGTCGCCGATGGCGTCCCGCCCCACGAGGCCCGGCACCCCATCCCCCACGCCCCCGCCGCCCCCGTGAACTCGTACCTCGTCACCGCCCTCCACGTCCTCCACGACGGCGAGGCCCCCGACAGCGAAGCGGCCCGGGACGCGACGGGTCACCTCGTCCTGTCGCTGCTGGACTTCGCCGCCGACAACCCCGCAGTCGCGGACCAACTCCCCCCGGACGTACGGGAAGCGGTGCGAAGCCTCCTCGACCGCCGGGGCACCACCGCGACGGCCCCGGACCGCTACACCAGGCTGTACCCCGGCTACCTGACCCGCATCGCCCCGCAGGACCGCGACCTGGTCCTGCCCGCCCTGATGCACACCCTCGCCCTGGTCGGCACCCGCGAGGAGATCCGTACCCGTGTCACCGCCCTGGAGAAGGCGGGCGTGGACGAACTCCTCGTGCAGCCGGTGATCGACCCGCCCACGGAGATGGCCCGCCTCGCCGAACTCCTCACCTGAGCCCTCCTACGACCACGGCACGACCAGCGCCCCCCAGGCCACCACAGGCCCGACGGCGACGATCGCCCCCGTGTACCCGATCACCTGCCGGTAGAAGCGCCGCCCGTCCACCCCGCGCGCGTTCCCGAGCACCAGCGCCCCGTTGGTGGAGAAGGGCGACGTGTCGACGATGGTCGTGGACACCGCGAGCGCGGCGATCAGCCCGGGCGCGCTGAGGTGGCTGGACAGCAGCAGCGGCACGGCGATGGGGATGATCGCCGTGAGGATCGCGGTGGAGGACGCGAACGCCGAGGTGACGGCGACGGTGAAGCACAGCAGCAGCGCGACGAGGAGCGGTGCGCCCAGCCCGGCGGCGTGTTCGGAGATGTTCTCGATGACGCCGGCCTTCTCCAGCATCGCGATGTACGTCATCATGCCCGCGACCAGCAGCAGCGTGGACCAGCTGATGCCGTCCACGGCCTTCTCCTGCCGTTTCATGTCGACGAGGGCCAGCAGCGCCCCGGCGGCCAGCGCGAGGAACCCGATCTCCAGGTGGAAGCCGAGCGCGCCGACGACGAGCGCGACCAGGCAGCCGAGGGTGAGCCACTGCCGCCAGTCGGGTCTGCCGGCGACGGCGAGGTCCTCGTCGCCGGCCGCCTCCCCGGCGTCCTCGGCGAGCGGCGCGGGCCGCTTCGCGAGCAGGGCGTAGGTGAGGGCCGACAGCAGCAGGTTGATGACGAAGCTCGCGCTGAACAGCGCCACGGCGGAGACGTGCAGCCCGGTCTTGTCGACGAGCCCGAGCACCAGCGCCCCGGAGACGGCCAGCGGCGAGAACGCGCCCGCGTGCCCGCCGCTGATCACCATCATCCCGACGACGAGCGGGTTGAGCCGGTAGCGGTGGGCGAAGTTCATGCCGATCGGTACGAGGATCGCGACGGCGGCCGGCGTGAACGTGCCGAACGCCGTCAGCAGCGCCGCCACCAGGAACAGCACCCACGGTATGAGCCCCACCTTCCCGCGCACCAGCCGTACCCCCGCCGCGACGAGCCAGTCGACGGTCCCGTTGCGGCGGGCGACGGAGAACAGATAGGTGACGCCGACGATGGTCACGAAGAGCTTCGCCGGGAACCCCTCGAACATCTCGTCCTCGGTGAGCCCGAGCGAGGCGGTCCCGACCGTGAAGGTGGCGACGAACGCGAGGATGCCCAGGTTGATCGGCAGCACGGTGCCGACCACGAACATCACCAGCAGGGCGACCAGAGAGATCACTTCAGCAGACATCTTTGTCCTTGGTACGTGGGTGCGTGTGGTGGGGAGGGAAGGGGGCAGGGCTCAGGCGGCGTACCCGCCGGTCTCCGGTACGTAGATCCGCGCATCGGCGAGCAGCCGCGCCGCCCGCCGCACGGTGACCCGGCCCGGCACCCCGCCGCGTACGTCGGAGCAGCGCACCGCGACGACACCCGCGGGCGTCCCGAGCCGCAGCCACTCGGCGCTCGGACCGCCGGTGACCCGCGCGACCACGGACCCCTCAAGCAGCCCGGCCGAAGCGACGGCCACCGCGGAGGTCAGCCCGATCGCGGGGTGCGGCGCGTTCATGCTGAGCATCCGCACCGACACGTCGTACTCCCCGGCGTCGACCGCGTCACCGAGGGTCGTGGTGTACGCCACCGGCGGGCCGACCAGCCCCACCTTGGGCACCGCGTCCCCCGGCACGGGCAGCCCCATCAGGGGCGCGGCGGCATGACGGACGGCACGCAGCCAGGGAACGTCCGCACTGACCCGCGGCAGCGGCTCGGCGCCGGTACGCCCGGCCCGTACGGCGTCGACGAGGACGACCGGCGCCCCCGCGGCCACCATGCTCACGCGGACCGGCTCGGAGCCGACCCGCAGCTCCTGGACCGCCCGCCCGGTCGGCAGCGGCGAGCGCGCCGGATCGCGGAAGGCGAGATCGACCCCGACCCCGCCGGCCCGCGTACCCGGCACCGTCTGCCGCCCGAAGTGCCGCACCACGCCCCCGGGGGTGTCGACGGTCCCTTCGAGCACCGCGCCGGTGTTGGTGTTGCGCATGACCACGCGCGTCCGGTCGCCGGTGACCGGGACGAGGCCCTTGCTCACCGCGTACAGGGCGACGCCGGTGGCGCAGTTGCCGCAGTTGCTCGTCCACTCCACCGTGCCCGTCCCGATGCCGACCTGGGCGAACAGGTAGTCGACGTCGACGCCGGGCGCGGGGGAGACGCCGACCACGGCCGCCTTCGAGGTGGTGGGGGTCGCGCCGCCCACCCCGTCCAGCTCGACGGGGTCGCCGGCGCCGTACGCGGCGACCAGCAGCCGTTCGAGGGCGGCGCGGTCGGTGGGGACGTCGACCTGGTTGAACAGCCAGCACTTGCTGGTGCCGCCACGCACCAGGGTCGCGGGAATGTGCACGTCGGAGACTCTTCCTGGGTCAGGGACCGGGTGATGGCGGAGACCTTCGCAGAGGCGTGACTTCGGAACAATCGCCGTTCACTTCACCAGGGTTAAGCGGGGCTAAAGTCGACCGCATGCTCAATGTGCGCCGACTGCTGCTGCTCACCGAGGCCGCCGAACGCGGTTCGCTCACCGCCGCCGCGCAGGCCCTCGGCATGACCACCTCCGCCGCCTCCCAGCAGATGTCGCTGCTGGAGCAGGAGGCCGGGCAGCCACTCGTGGAGCGGCTGCCGCGCGGGATCCGGCCCACCCCGGCGGGCGCGGCCCTCGCCGAGCGCGGCCGGGCCATCCGCCGCGAACTCCGGGCCGCCCAGGCCGACCTGGACTCCTTCACCGCCCTCGACCAGGGCACCCTGCGGCTCGGCTCCTTCCCCACGGCGAGCGCGTCCCTGCTGCCGCCGGCCCTCACCCGCTTCCGCCGCCGCCACGCCGGGATCCGGATCGAGGTGCGGGCCGGGGTCCTCGCCCAGCTGCGGGAGATGCTGCACACCGGGGAGGTGGAGCAGGGCCTGCTGTGGGACTACGAGTGGAACCGCCTCGACGATCCGGCGCTCGCCCTCACCCACCTGCTGGACGACCCGACGGTCCTGGTCGTCCCCGCCGACTCGCCCCTGCGCGCGCGTCCCTCCGTACGCCTCACCGACCTCGCCGACCAGGAGTGGATCATCCGCGCCGACAACCACCCCGTCGCCGACGTCCTGCGCCGCGGCTGCCGGCAGGCCGGGTTCGAGCCGCGCATCGCCTACTCCGCGCACGACTACCAGGAGGCGCAGGCCATGGTCGCCGCCGGGCTCGGCATCGCCCTCGCACCCCGCCTGGCCCTCACGAGCCGCCGCAGCGACGTACGCCTCCTGCCGTTCGCCTCCGACGTCCCGGCCCCCACCCGCCGCATCCTCCTGGCCCGCGCGACGGCTCGCCCCGCGACCCCGCCCGCCCAGGCGATGGCCCGCGTCCTGCGCACGGTGGCCCAGCGCTTCACCGCACCGGACGCGCGAGCTCAGTAGACCGACACCCCGTACGCGTTCAGCGCCTCCTGGATCGGCTGGTAGTACGTCGTCCCGCCCGACGTGCAGTCCCCCGAGCCGCCCGAGAGGATGCCGATGACCTTGTCTCCGGCGTAGAGGGGGCCGCCGCTGTCGCCTCCCTCGGCGCAGATGTTCGTCTGGATCAGGCCGGAGACGACGTCGCCGCCGCCGTAGTTGACGGTCGCGTTGAGGCCGGTGACCCGGCCGCAGCGCACGCCGGTGGCGGCGCCCCGGCGGCAGACGCTCTGGCCGACGTAGGGGGTCGTGACGCCGGTGACGTCGACGGCGCCGATCGTGCCGGGGCGGGGGACGGCCGCGTTGGAGTAGCGGACGACGCCGAAGTCGTTGCCGGGGAAGCTGGTGGCGACGGTGGGGCCGATCACCGTGGACCCGGCCGCGTCGGTGTACCAGGTGGACGCGACCTCGGTGCAGTGGCCGGAGGTGACGAAGTAGTACGTCGACCCGCTCTGCACGTTGACCCCAGCCGAGCAGCGCCAGGGGCCCCCGTAGATGCCGTCGCCGCCGGACAGGAGCGTACGCAGCCGGCCGTCCAGCCGCTCGACGGCCGCCGAACTCCCGCCCGCCCGCCGGAGCTTGGCCAGGTCCGCGTCCGTGACCGTGGCGTCGGCGTGGATCCGCAGCGTCCCGGTGGCCGGGTCGGCGAACCAGGCCGTACCGGCGACGTCGAGCGACGCGACCGCCGAGGCAGCGCGGGCCGGCGGGGCGGCGCCGGCGTCCGGCACGCCGAGGGCGGTCACCGCGAACAGGCTCAGCAGCGAGACGAAAAGCCGTGGACGTCGGAGGGGGTGACGCTGGGCTCGGATCACGGGATGCTCCCTGCGGACGGGTAGGTCACCGGGCGTGCCGTGGCGCCCTCAGTGTGCCGGGCCGGGGCGGGGGAGGGTAGGGGGCGGTTCGGCCGAAGGGGGCGGCGCACTCGGGGAGTTCACGCCCCGGCCCTCACGGGACCCGCGCCCGTCACCTCGCGGAGCCCGCGCCCGCCCCGCTACGGAACCCGCGCCCATCCCTTCACGGCGTCCGCGCCCTGCGCACCCGCGTCCCCCCGTCCACCACCAGATCCGCCCCCGTCACCCACCCCGCCTCCTGCGACACCAGCCACAGCACCGCCTTCGCGACGTCCTCGGGCTCCCCGAACCGCCCCAGCGGGAGCCCGCTCGCGGTCTCGCCCTCCCACGCGAAGCGGGCCATCTCCGTGCGGGTCAGCCCGGGTGACACGGAGTTCACTCGGACCCCGGGCCCCAGTTCGCCCGCCAGCTGCTGGGTCAGCCGCAGGAGCGCCGCCTTGCTGACGCTGTACGTCCCGACCCCGGCCCCGACATGGGTCGCCCCCTCCGTGCAGATGTTGACGACCGTGCCGCCGTGCTCGCGCATCCACCCCCGCCAGGCGCACTGCGTGAGGCGCAGCGGTGCCTCGACGTTGACGGCGAAGGCGCGGGCCCAGCGCGCGGGGTCGGCGTTCATGAGGGGGCCCAGGGGCTGGTTGGTGGCGGCGTTGTTGACGAGGACGTCGAGGCGGCCGTACGCGTCGAGGGCCAGGGCGACGAGCCGGGAGGGGAGGGTCGGGTCGGTGAGGTCGCCGGGCAGGCCGACCGAGTCGAGGGAGGCGGCGATGTGGCCGACCTCGGCGGGATCACGGGCCGTGACACACACCCTCACGCCCGACTTGGTGAGCGCGCGGGCGACGGCGAGACCGATACCGCGGGTGGCACCGGTGACGAGGGCCACGGGGGAGGGGGACGGCGTCATCGCCGTACGGTCTCATGACGGAGCGTCAGCCGACAGCCCCTGGAAGGCATCGGGCGCGGAACCGTCAATCGACCGCGCCCAGCGGCGAGTTGCGCCCCGCGACGAGGTGCAGGACCGTCCGCCAGTCCTCCAGCACCCCCGCGTCGAACCCGGCGGAACGCGCCTCCTCGGCGGCGTGCGAGAGGCGCGCGAGGTCGTCGTCGGCGTGGTGCGCGGCCCAGGGGTGGTGCCGCAGCAGCGCGGCGACCCGCGGGCCGAGCAGGGGGCGTACGGCGTCGGCGGCGCGGGCGGCGCGGCCCGCCGGGTCGTTCGGGCACAGCAGCCGGCCGACGGGCTGGACCAGCCCCGCGAGCTGGAGCTCCTTGTCGGCGGGGCGCGTACGGCGCAGCAGGGCGGCGGTCCGCAGCGCGTGGTCGTGCAGATCGGCGCCGCCCGCCTTCCCCGCACCCCTCTCGGCCTCCCGCACGCCCTTGCAGGCGTACAGCAGATCCATCAGCTCCTCCACGCTCCGCAGCTCCATCCGTCGGTCCTCCCGCGAGACAGCCGGTGCGCCGACCAGCCCACCATGGCGACCTTGCGCCCGGACCAACGGCGGCTGAACGACGCGACGAGCCCGGAGGGGTACGCCGAACAGGTGAACCGTCCGGAGCCTCCCGGCGTCAACCGACAAGGGGTGACATCTCCCTGACGTGCCATCGTTACCCCAAATTTTCAGCCCTATCGAGCGGGACCCCGCTCATTTGGTTACCCTGGGGCTCGGCGGGCAGCAGTACAGGGATCCCACCCGAGCCCATCGCCCGCCGTGGGACAGGCCGGTCCACCACGGCCCGCTCTCCCAGGAGTTGCCGGCGCCACCGCGTTCGAGCGGCATTCGAGCAAGACCCGAGGGTTCGTCAGACGCCGGACCGCAGAGTGGCCGGTACGACCCGAGGGTGACCCGACACATAAGGAGTGCGCGGTGACACCGGAGAAGACGAATCGCGAGCAGCGCCCGAAGGAACGCACGGAGCGCTCGGGCCGCCGGCCCGGACAGCTCGGCAGCCTGGACGTGTGGGCCCGTTCCGCCCCGATCCGCCTCGCGGGCTACGAGGACGACCTGGCCGAGCCGCACATCCTCCCCAGCGTCGACTGACCCGACCGCACGGACGGCACGGGCGTGCCCACCGCACGCCTGTGCTGGAGCATCTTTCGGCACTTGCCTAAACCCTTTAGGTAATCCCATAATCCCTTCAGGCATGCTGACGGCTGCGGAAGGGACACGACGATGGCGCGCGCGGGACTCACCCCGGACCGCCTGATCCGCGCGGGCGCGGACCTCGCCGACGAGGCCGGCTTCGAGAACGTCACCCTCTCCGCGCTCGCCCGCCGCTTCGACGTCCGCGTCGCCAGCCTGTACGCGCACGTCAAGAACTCCCACGACCTCAAGACCGGCATCGCGCTGCTCGCCCTGGAAGAACTCGCCGACCGCGCCGCCGACGCCCTCGCGGGCCGCTCCGGCAAGGACGCCCTCACCGCGTTCGCGAACGTCTACCGCGACTACGCCCGCGCCCACCCCGGCCGCTACACCGCCGCCCGCTTCCGCCTCGACCCCGAGACGGCCGCCGCGAGCGCCGGCGTACGGCACTCCCGGATGACCCGCGCGATCCTGCGCGGCTACGACCTCACCGAACCCGACCAGACCCACGCGGTCCGCCTCATCGGCAGCGTCTTCCACGGCTACGTCAGCCTGGAGGAGGCCGGCGGCTTCGCACACAGCGAGCCCGACGCGCAGGAGAGCTGGCTCCGCATCCTCGACGGCCTGGACGCGCTGCTGCGCAACTGGCCGAGCAACGAAGAAGGCTGACCGTGCCGCAGTACGCCACCCCCGTCACCGCCGATCTCATACGCGGCGCCCTCGACCTCGAAGCCACCCCCGAGGGCGGCCTGATCCCGCACCGCCTCCCGCCCCGGGCCCGGGCCCAGAACACCGACCCGCAGCTCGCGGCCGTCGAGGTCCAGCCCTCCGGCGTACGCGTCGCGTTCCGTACCGGCGCGACCGGGATCGAGCTGGAGGTCGTCCCCACGAACCGGGTCTACGCCGGGGCGCCGCCCCGCCCGCCCGCGCTCTACGACCTGCTCGTGGACGGCGAGCTGACGGCGCAGGCCGCCGCGACGGGCGGTCACACGCTCACCGTCGACATGGTCGCGGGCACCACGGAGTTCACCGGGGGCCCGCCCGGAACCGTCCGCTTCGACGGCCTCCCCGCCCGCCCCAAGAACATCGAGATCTGGCTCCCCTACGCCCAGAAGACCGAACTGCGCACCCTGCGCACGGACGCCCCCGTGGAATCCGCCGTCCCCTCCACCCGCCGCCTCTGGCTCCACCACGGCAGCTCGATCAGCCACGGCACGGACGCGGCGAGCCCCACGGCCGTCTGGCCCGCCGTGGCGGCCCGTTCGGCGGACGTCGACCTGCTCAACCTCGGCTTCGGCGGCAGCGCGATGCTCGACCCGTTCACGGCCCGCGCCATCCGCGACACCCCGGCCGACCTCATCACCCTGAAGATCGGCATCAACATCGTCAACGCGGACGCGATGCGCATGCGCGCCTTCGGCCCCGCCGTCCACGGCTTCCTCGACACGATCAGGGACGGCCACCCCGACACCCCGATCCTCGTGATCTCCCCGATCCACTGCCCCATCCACGAGACGACCCCGGGCCCGGGAGCCCTGGACACCGAGGCGTTCACCCAGGGCCGCCTGAAGTTCCTGGCGACGGGAGACCCGGCGGAGGCGGCAAGGGGCCGCCTCACCCTGGTGACGATCAGAGAGGCGCTGGAGCGGATCGTGGGCGAACGGGCGGTGGAGGACGGCACGTTGACATACCTGGATGGCCGGGAGCTGTACGGCCCGGACGACACGGACCTGCCGCTCCCGGACGACCTGCACCCGGACACGCAGACGCACCGCAGGATGGGCGAGCGCTTCGCGGAACGGGTCCTGCGGAAGCAGGGCTGGGCGCGGGCTCGTTAGCCTCCCGTGGACGGAGCCTTCGCCGTGAACCGGAAGTCGGGGACGCGCAGGGGAGGCATGGCCGTACGGGGGAAGTGCATTCCGCACTCGCGGCCCGGCGCCCGCTCGGTGCGGCCCGCCTCGGTGACGCGGGACAGGAGGGAGACGGGCGACTCGGCGAAGCGGAAGTCGTTCACGTACGCGGTGATCTCCCCGTCCTCCACGAGGTGGACGCCGTCCCGGGTCAGACCGGTGAGCGTCAGGGTGCCCGCGTCGGTCGGCCGGATGTACCAGAGGCAGCTGACCAGCAGGGCGCGTCGGGTGGTGCGGACCATGTCGGCCAGGGAGCGGTCGGTGCCGCCGTCCAGGACCAGATTGCCGACCGCCGGGCGGGCCGGGAGGCCCAGGCGTGCCGCGTCGGCGCGGGAGGCCAGCAGCGAGGTGAGGACCCCGTCCCTCATCCAGTGCGTGGCCGACAGCCGCATGCCGTTGTCCGCGGGGTCGGTCCCGGCCTGGACGGCTTCACCGAAGGCGTCCGACGCCGCGCCGTGGGACAGCAGGAACGGGCGGCACTCCAGGCCGGGTTCACGGGGGTCACTGCGCAGGTTCAGCGGCAGGGCGGCGAGGGTGTCCCCGATCCGGGTGCCGCCGCCCGGCCGCGCGAAGACGGTACGGCCCTCGGCGGCGTCCACCGCCCCGCTGGCCCGGTACGCGGCGGTCATCAGGTCGGCCACGGCGACGGGTGAGAGCAGCACCTCGTACCGGCCGGGCGGCAGGTCCCGCGGCGGCAGCGGTTGCCGGACGCGTCCGGTGGCGGCGGCCTCCAGCGCGGGCAGGTCCATGCGGTGGAAGCCGTCCGCGACCGCGCCCGCCCAGGCCGTGCGGGAGCCGTCGGGAGTACGGGCGTAGAGGTCGAGGGTGCTGGTGGCGAGGCGGTGGCGGCTGCGGACGCCGGCCGAGGTGCCCAGCCATGCCGTGCCGGTCCGGTGCTGCGCGAAACCGTGCAGGGCACCGTGGGACCGGTCCCGGGCGCGGACGAACTCCGGTATCAGCGCGGACAGTCGGTCCCGTGCGGGGACGGCCTCGGGGAGTCCGGCGGACTCGAACGCCCCGTCTCCACGGATCGGCTCCGGCGCCGCGCTCTCCCCGGCCCCCGCAGCGTCGGCCGGCTCCTCCGAGGCGCGTACCAGGTCCTCCAGCTCGGGCAGGCCGTCCACGGTCGCGGAGACCGCCGCGCCGCCGCCAGGGCCGGTGCTGATCACCGTGACCCGACGGGTGCTGCTCGCGCCGTTCGCGGTGACCTCGTCACCCGCCCAGCGCAGCCACGCCGCGTCCGTGTCGTCGACGATCACGTCGCAGCGAGCGGCACGGGACAGGGCGAGAGCGCGTTCGACGATCTCCTGCGGGGCCAGTGGGGAGTTCACCGTCGGTTCTCCTCACGGGAGTTGAGGACGTTCACGTGCCGGAAGAGGGCGGCGGGAGTGCCGTGGCCCGCGGGGGCGGGCTGGAGCGGGCGTCCCTTGCCGCAGTGGAAGGCGCCGCACAGGAGGTAGGTCGACGGGCCGCCCACCGCCTCCAGGGAGGACCAGAAGTCCCTGGTGGTCGACTGGTAGGCGACGTCCCTGACCTGCCCGGCGAGGCGTCCGGCGCGGATCCGGTGGAAGCGCTGGCCGGTGAACTGGAAGTTCTCGCGCCGGGTGTCGATGGACCAGGAGCCGTCGCCCACCACGTACAGGCCGTCCCGCACCCGGGAGATCAGCTCCTCGGTGTCCGGTCCCCGGGGGTCGGGCCGCAGGGAGACGTTCGGCATGCGCTGGAGCGGCTCCTGGTCGAAGGCGCCCGCGAACGAGCAGCCGTTGGAGCGCGGCTGCCCGGCGCGCGAGGCGCCCGCGCGGTCCACCTGGAACCCGCTCAGGACACCCGCGCTCACCAGGTCCCAGCGCTGCGCGGCCACCGCCTCCGCGTCGTAGCCGATGGTGGCGAGGCCGTGCGGGGCGGTGCGGTCCGCGGTGACGTGCATGGCGGGCGAACCGTAGCGCAGGGTCCCGACCGCGTCCGGCGAGGCGAACGAGGTGCCCGCGAAGGACGCCTCGTGCCCCAGGGCCCGGTCGAGTTCGGTGGCGTGCCCGACGGTCTCGTGCAGGGTCAGCCACAGGTTCGTGGGGTCGATCACCAGGTCGTACGCGCCCGGCCGCACCGTCGGCGCGGCCGCCTTCTCGGCCAGCAGGGCGGGCAGTTCGGCGAGTTCACGGTCCCAGTCCCAGCCGGTGCCGAGCAGATACTCCCAGCCCCGGCCCGTGGAGGGCGCCGTGCTGCGCAGGCTCACCGGGCCGCCGGCCGGGTCGACGGTATGGGCGGTGAACTCCGGGAGCACCCGCACCCGCTGCTGGAGGATGCGGTTGCCCGCGGTGTCCGCGAGGAACGTGCACTCCCGTACGGCCTGGAGCGCGGCGTCCGTGTGCCGGACCCCCGGGGCCGCGAGGAGCTGGGCACTGTACTCGGCGAGCAGCGCGGTCCGCTCCCGCCGGGGCACCTCGAACGGGTCGGTCTCGTACGCGGAGATCCAGGTCCGCTCCCCGTGCACCGGCTCGGGCGCGAGGTCGATGCGGCGGCCGGTGAGCGGGCGGGCGTCCCGCGCGGCCCGTACCGCCTCGTCGACCGCGCTCACGGCGGCGTCGGCACCGCCCGCGGTGCGTGCCGCGAAGCCGCGGGCCCCCTCGTGCAGGATCCGTACGGAGAAACCGGCGCTCACCGTGTCGGACGCGGCCCCGGGGCGCGCGTCGCGCAGCCGCCAGGACGCGTCGCGTACGTGCTCGGCGCGGAACTCCGCGTGCTGGACGCCGAGTTCGACGGCCCGTTCGAGGGCGGCGTCGGCCGAGCGGCGGTGCTCGGCGTGGGCGAACTGCGGGCTGATCGTGTGGCCCATGCGAGGGCTCTCCTTCAGGGACGGTCAGGCCGTGACGGTGGGTTCGGGGCGGTCCTCGGCATCCGGCTCCGGCGCCCCCCGCTCCGCCGGTACACGCCGTACCGGGCCGGCCATCAGCACCGCCACCGCCAGGGCACAGCCCGTCAGCAGGGCCCACAGCAGGTTCGCGCCGTGGTCGAGGGCGCTGGTGACGAGGAGCGGCGTCAGCGCGTTGGCCAGGCCGATGAACATCTGGTTGAACGCCAGGTAGGAGCCGCGCCGCGCATCCGGGGACAGCGCGGTCAGCAGGGTCAGTACGGCCTGGGAGGCCAGGAGTTCGCCGACCGTGTAGATCACCATGGCGGCGATCAGGGCGACGGTGCGCGGGGCCGGCGCGAGGTGGGACGCGGCGGCGAGGGCGGCGGGCATGGCGATGTGCAGGGCCGCGCCCACCGCGACCAGGACGGCGGGCCGCACCCGCTCCACCCGGTGCGCCACGGGGACCTGGAACACGGCGAGCACCACGGTGTTCAGGGTGAACAGCACACTCGTCGTCCACGCGGGCGCACCGACGTCGCGCACCAGGTGCACGGGCAGCGCCACCTCCACGCTCACCGCGACCATCCACAGCCCCGCGCCCGCCGCGACCACCCCGCAGAACGGGCGGCTGCGCCAGGGCTGAACCTTGTCCGACCGGTCGGTTCCCGGCGTCGCCCCGACCGGGCGGGAGCGGGGCAGCGTGGCGTACAGCAGCCCGGCGAGCGCGATGCACACGGCGTTGCCTGCCCCGACCCCGTGCAGCACCTCCGGTGACGCGGACGCGGTCAGACCCGCCGCGAGCGCGCCGAGCCCGAAACCGGCGTTGAACAGCGCGCGTGACAGCGCCAGCCAGCGTCCCGGCGGCTCCTTCCCGGCCAGCACCTTGGCCAGGGCCGGGGTGGCCGCCTGCTCGGTGCGCATGGTCAGCGCGACGAGCACGCTCAGCACCAGGAACGGCCAGAACGAGTCCACCAGGAGATACCCGGCGAACGCGGACGCCCGCACCACCGTGCTGACCAGGAGCACCTGCCGGGGCCCGAACCGGTCGATCAGCCGCCCGACGTACGGCAGCAGCGGCAGGGCGAGCAGCGCGGCCACCGTGAGGGCGGCCCCGATCCGGGTCAGCGAGGTGCCCAGGACCGACTGGAAGAACAGCAGGGAGAACGGGTAGTAGATGCCCAGGCCCACGGAGTTGACGAACGTGGCGCCCGCGAAGGCGGGCACCCCGGGACCCGTCGGCAGGGCCTCGCGTATGCGCTTCAGCACGGCGCGTCGACGGCGGGTGTCAGCATGACGGCCGCGGTGTCCGCCCAGCGGGCCGCCTCGGCGGGAGTGTCCGCGCGGACCACCACATGACCGAGGACATCGGCGTTGCTGCGCGCCCGGCGCACCTCGCCGCCCACCGCCGCGTAGAGGTCGACGGCGCACACGCCCGGCAGCCGCCGTACCAGGTCCTCGCCCTCGAAGCCGCGCAGCACCCCGTCGTCGGCCGCCGTCAGATAGCGGGACGCGGCGGCCCCGGTGTGTGCCACCACGACCTCGGGCTCCTGCCCGACGTGCAGCCGGACGACCTCGCGCAGCAGGTCGAGGCCGGTGGCCTCACGGATGATCCGGCCGATCTGGGCGCCGCCCATCCGCGCGTTGATCTCCACCAGGCGCGGCCCGTCGGGCGTCACCTTGATCTCCACGTGCGCGGCGCCGAAGTCGTGGCCGATCGCCTTGAGCGCGTCGAGCGCGGCCCCGGTCACCTCGTCGCGTACGGAGTCGGGCAGCTGGGTGGGGAACGTCTCGCCGGTCTCCACGAAGTACGGGTGGACCGTGAGCCCCTTGTCGGTGACCCCGATCACCTGGGGTCCCCCGGCGGTGGTGAGCACCTCCACGCTCAGCTCGTAGCCCGTCAGGTACTCCTCCACCAGCACGCCGCCCGGCTTGGCCATGCCGCGCATGTCGACCGGGGACGCCGTCAGCTCGTCGAAGTGCGCGGCCACCTCGCCGGAGTCGCGGCACAGGCGCACCCCGATGCTCGCGGACTCGGTGAGCGGCTTGACGACACAGGGGAAACCGATCGACGTGGCGGCGGCGACCGCCTCCTCACGGGTCAGCGCGCGGCTGAACCGCGGTGCGGGGACGCCGAGTTCGGCGCAGACCTCGCGGGTGCGCAGCTTGTTGCGGGCGATCCGCGCGGCCTCGGGGTCCAGACCGGGCAGACCGAGCAGGCGGGCGGCCTCGGCGACCACGGGCACGTAGTAGTCGATGACCGCGAGAACCCCGGCGAGGTCGCCCTGCTCGGCGTACGGGCGCAGCGCCTCGGCGACGGAGGCGCTGTCGCGGGTGTCGGCGGCCACGATCGCGTGCACCGTCTCCTCGATGAGGGAGCGCGCGGCCTCGGACGTCGCGTAGCGGCTGAGGTCGTCGGTGACGAGGAGGGGGCGCAGCCCCAGTTCGCGGGCGCGCAGCAGGGGCTGGAGGCCGTACTCGCCGCGTCCGGTCTCGACGACGGCGATCAGGGGCCCGTGGGGACGAGTGTCAGACATGGGTGTTCCTCGAAGGTCGTGCCAGCGGCAGCAGATAGGAGTGCTGGGTCTCGGCCGTGCAGCCCCGGGAGAGCTTGGCCTCCTCACTGCCCAGGCCGTAGTGGATGGCCTCGATCCCGAGCCGGGCCGCGGCCTCGACGGGGTGGTAGTAGAGGGTCTCGAAGTAGAGCGGGAGCCGGTCCTGATAGGCGTAGTCGAAGCCCGCCTGACGCGCGTACCAGTGGGTGCCGAACCGCAGGAGGGTCCCGAAGCCCCGGATGTCGCCGTCGCCGACCGCCAGCACCACCTGGGCGTCGGTGCCGAACGCGGCGATCATCTCGTGCAGCACCTGCTCGGTCTGCCCCGCCGTCCAGGTGTGGCCGTACTTGGCCATCAGCTGCGCCTCCAGCGCGCCGAGCCGGGGCACGAGGGCGGCCTCCAGCGGCTCGACGCGCAGTTCGATGCCGGCCTCCCGGACCCGGCGCCGCTCGGTGAGGATCCGCCGCCGGCGGCGCGCGGACACCAGGGTCAGGTAGTCGTCGAAGCCGCCGGGGCCCACCCGCAGCGAGCTGTAGCGGCCCGACTCGTGGCACAGGTAGCCGCGGTCGCCGAGGATCTGCCGCAGCAGGGTGTCGCCGTCCTCCACAAAGGGGAACGCCACCGACGCCGCGCCCTGTTCGGCGGCGAGCCGTTCGGCCTCGGCGACCAGCGCCTCCACCTCGCCGCGGCCGGTGCCGGCGAGCCTCGGCACCCGGCTGCGCCCCATGTGCCGTCCCCCGCACACGAGGGTGGGCAGCAGGCTCTCGGCGGGGCTCGCGGGCAGCGCGGCGAGGATCTCGGCGGCGCCCGCGCGGCCGTCCTCGGCGGAGGCCCGCAGCATGGTGTCCGGGCGGCCGAGGACCCAGGGCGCGGTGTCGTCGGCCAGCGCGGTGGCGAGCCCGGCGACCGGGCGGCCGCCCTCGTCGGCCAGCAGGTAGGTCATCGGGCAGCCCGCGGTCCGCTCCGCGACGGCCAGCCAGCGCTCGCCGAGGAAGAGGTCCTCGGGCCGCAGCAGCTGCGCCCAGTCGGCGCGGGGCAGGTCCGCGGCCCGGGAGAACGCGCGCACGCCGGTCGGCTCAGCGCTCATGACAGTGCTCCTTGCTCCTGGTGAGCGGCCCCGACGGTGAAGACGCCCGTGGTGCGGGTCAGCGGGTTGGAGCCGTAGTTGACGACGGCGGAGGCGGCGGCGGGGGCGGCCCGCACGTCGGTACCGGCGTAGCCCTGCGGGGTGAGGAACAGGCCCCAGGCCGCGACCCACGGGGAGCGGGCGCCGGTCGCGGCGTCGAGGACAGGCTCGGTGCGGGGCAGGACGCGGCGCTGGACGATCCAGCGGTTGCCCAGCCCGGTGAGGGGGGCGCCGGCGTCGGACATGCGGTCCTGGACCAGGCGTGCCCACCGGTCCGGTTCGCATTCCCAGCCGGGGATCACACCGGTGCCGCCGAAGTCGCGCAGCGGTTTGAGGAGGAGTTCGGCGCGGTGTTCCCGGCAGAAGGACAGCAGGTCGGTGACGGTGTCACCGGGGGTGGGGCCGGGCGTGGGCGGGCCGTCGGCGAGGAGCCGGGTCCACGGGAGCAGCCGGTCGGTGAGGGCACGCTCGGCGTCGGTGAAGGGCGTGGCGGGATCGGAGAGGAGCGCGAGGGCGCCCTTGTTGGAGTAGAGGGAGCTGTCCATGGGCGTCCACAGGACGGCGCGGCCCTCCTCGTGGGCGCGGAAGACCGGTTCGGCACGGTCGGCGAGGGCCGGGTCGGCGCAGAGGTCGTCGACGGTGAAGAAGCGCAGGACGACGTCGACGGGGTCGCCGTCGAGCCGGAGCCGACCGCCCTGCTCGGTCACGGCGTCCAGTTCGCCGAGGGTGAGGGGGAGGCCGAGACTCCGTGTCATCTCGGCGAAGGCGAGCAGCAGATGACCGAAGCCGGCGAGCCCACCAGGGGCGCAGACCAGGCCGATCCGGGGCTCCCGGACCCCACCGGTGAGGGGAAGGGCCGCCTCGCGCAGGGCGGCGGCGACACGTTCCCCGGTGTGGACGTGGCCGAGGCCGTGCTCGGCGGCGAACGACGCGAACGCGGGGTGGGTGAGCAGGGCCCGCTGCATCTGGGAACGGTCGGTGCCGCCCAGGTCGCTGGCTATGTTGAACTCCAGCAGCTTGAAGGCGTCGCCGTCGTGGTAGAGGTCGGCGCGTCCGTACCGGGTGGCCCGGCCGGGGGCGCCGGCGAACCGGGAGATCAGCGCGGCCCGGTCGGGGGCGATGCCCAGAGCGTCGCAGTACCGGGCCGTGTCCCCGCCGAACAGGCGCCCCGGCAGCGAGACGAGGAGCGCGAACAGGTCCTCGACGTCGGCCGCGGCACGGCCCAGCTCCGGGCCGTCCACGAAGAGCGGGCGCGACAGCATGCGCGCGCCCCAGCACTCCTGGAACGCCGGGGGATAGACGGTCTCGTGAACGGCGCCGGCCAGCCGGGGGTCGGACAGGTACGCCTCGGTGACGGCGGCGGCGCCCACCGCCGCCCGGGACGCCGTGTCCGGGAGGGGCGTCACAGCTTCACCGACCGGATGGCCGTGGCCCAGGGCTCGGCCTCCAGGTGGGTGAGGTCGGGGCTGGCGCCGGTGCGGGCGGCGGCCAGCGAGACCAGCCGCTGGAAGGGGACGACGGACACCAGCGGACGGACGAGCGCGGGTACGGAGGCGAAGGGCAGCGCCGCGTCGGGGTCGTCGGCGCAGTGGTGGACGGGGGCGCCCAGGGCGCGCAGCACCCGTTCCAGGTCGGCGGTGCGGCCGGCGTCGGGTCCGGCGGGGCGCAGCAGGAAGCCGGCGGTGGTCGCGGAGAAGACGGCGGGGGTGCCGTGCAGGGCGAACTCGGTGTGCAGGGCCTCGGCCCAGCGGTAGGTGCCCTCCTTGATCTTCAGGGCGGCCTCGGCGGCGGTGACCGCGTCCAGTCCGGTGCCGGTGACCAGGACCGGTCCGGTGGCGTCGGCCAGGGCGTCCACGGCCTGGGGCGCGAGGGGGAGTTCCAGGGTGCGGGACAGGGCCTCGGGGACCTGGGCGAGCGCCTCGGCCAGGTCGGCGCCCTCGTCGCCGAGGGCGGTGGCGACGAGGCGGGCGAGCAGGGTCAGCGCGGTGGTGTAGGAGACCGTGTGGGTGCTGGCCGCCTCCTGGGGGCAGGTGCGCAGGACCGTGCCGGCGGCGGGTTCGGCCGGGCCCTCGCCGGTGATCGCGACCGTGACGGCACCGGCTTCGGCGGCGCGGGCCAGCACGTCGTTGGGGGCGGTCTTGGTGCCCCGGTGACTGACCACCACGACCTGGTCGGCGGCGGTGATGCCTTCGGTGAGGGCCAGGTCGTGGGCGTCGAGGGCGGCGGCCCGCACACGTCCGCCGGTCAGGAGCCGGACCCAGGCGGCGGCGGTCCGGCAGGCGTGCAGGGAGGTGCCGATGCCCGTGAGGACCAGGGGCCGTGCGGGGTCGAGGACCGGGACCGGGGTCTCCAGGAGAGCGGCCACGGCCTCGGGCTGGGAGGCGACATGACGGTCGTAGGCGGCGGATCCGGTGGAGGGCGTGGTCATCGACTGGGCTCCTGTGCGGGGGTGTGGGCGGCGAGCAGGTCGTCGAGCGGCGTGCCGTCGTAGCGGGCGCAGTTGGCGGGGAACGTGCGCTGGAAGATGTCCAGGTCGGTCAGGTGGCCGAGCTTGTAGCCGACCTGGCGCAGGACGCCCTCGTGGCGGTAGCCGGCGCGCAGCACCATGCGGCGGGAGGGCTCGTTGCCGGACGAGATGAACGCGATGACCGTGGACATGCCGGCCTGCTCCGCGAGTTCGGTGAGCCGGACGCACAGGGCCGAGCCGACACCGCGGCCCCGCGCGTCGGGCGCGAGGTAGACCGAGATCTCGGCGCTGGCCAGATAGCCCTTGCGCGAGGCGAACGGACTGAGGGTGCCGTACCCGGCGAGCCGGCCGTCCTGCTCGGCGGCGAGGGCGGGGTAGCGGCCGTGATGGGCCGCCAGCCAGCCGTGCAGGTCGTCGAGCGCCTTGTCTTCATGGTCCATGGTCGCGTCGGTGTGTCGGATGGCGTGATTGAGCGTCGACAGTACCTCAGGAAGATCGGCTTCGGTCAGCGGGCGCAGGACGAGGCCGCTCATCGGGACGCCTCCCCGCCGGCGCGGCGGTAGACACCGACGCCCTCGGAGCTGGGGATCAGCCGCTGGAGGTCGTAATGGGTGTCCAGGTGGCCGTGGAAACGGGCGTACTGGGCCTGGTTGTTGGCGATGCGGCCGGCGAAGTAGCGGTTCTCGGTGAGGTTGCCGAGCAGCATGTTGTGGGCGATCAGCAGGCCGCCCGGGCGCAGGGCGGGGGTGGTGGCCTCCATGATCGGGAAGTAGATCGCCTTGTCGATCAGGTCGGGGTCCGTGCCCTCGGGCGCGTTGTGCGGGGCGGGGCCCTCGGCGTCCAGCACGCACAGGTCGAACGGGGCGAGGGTGCGGCCGTGGGCGATGGCGTCGGTGGTGGCGAACACGACTCCGCCCGCGAGACCGAGGGCGGTGAGGTTGCGTTCGGCCAGGGCCATGGCGCCGGGGTCGATGTCGACCAGGGTGGCGGTGCCGCCCGCCGCTTGGATGCCGGGCAGCGCCCAGACGGCCCAGTACCCGTAGTACGAGCCGGGGAAGACGGTCCGGCGGGGCGCCAGCAGGTGGCAGAGCGCGAAGAGCAGCCGGGCCTCTTCGGGGAAGATGTAGGTGGTGCGGTCCTCGTGCTCGAACTGCCGGGCGACGCGCTCCCGCAGCTCCTCGAACTCGCCTTGCGGATAGTCCGTGGAGGCGATCACGCCGTCCCGCTCCAGCCCTTCCAGCACCTGCGCGACGAACGCGCGCTCGTCCACGGGGAAGCGGGTGGAGAGGTTCAGCTGGTCCTCGTTCAGCCCGGCGTCCTCGGGGCGCAGGCGGCCGGCACCCAGCCAGGCGCAGTACGCGGCGCGGCTCAGCCGGCCGCCGCGGAAGTCCTGGTACTCGGGGACGGTGCGCAGCGCGGCGTCGATGAGGTCGTAGGCGGCTCCCCCGGTTGCACGGGGGGCGTCGGGACGGGCGACGGTGGTCACGCGTGGGCTCCTTCTCTCGGGGTGGTGCCCGGCTGTCGGGCATACGGCGTAGGCTCCGGCGGGACATACCGGCTGCCTTTATTCATGCGGGAGTTGCGAACGATGCCGACGGCCGACCAGACACCGTGCGGGCTGCCCCTGTTCGTCTACGGCAGCCTGTTGTTCGGCGACGTGCAGCGGGCGCTGCTGGGACGGGTTCCCGACAGCCGCCCGGCGGCCGTGGCCGGCTGGCGCAACGCGGCCCTGCGCGACCGTGCCTTCCCCGGCCTGGTGCCTCACACCGGGAGCCGGGTCACCGGCTGCCTGCTGACCGGCCTGGACCCCGCCGAACGTGCCCTGCTGGACACGTACGAGGGCCCGATGTACGAGGCCCGCGCCCTCCCGCTGGAGGACGGCGGCCTCGCCCTGGCCTACGTGTGCGTCGACGCCTCGCTGGTCCTGGCGGACGACTGGGACCGGGAGCACTTCGGACGGGAGCTGCTGCCGGGCTACACGGCGGGCGTGGTCCGCTGGCTCGCGTCCCGTGGGGAGACGCTCACCCGTACCGGATCCGGCGACTGAGGCTGCGGGTAGGGCGTCCGTGTGCGGCGGCGTTCATCGTCACACCAGTTCGTACGTCTCGAAGGCGGCCCGGATCTCGGGGTCGTCCAGCGCGCCGAGCCGTCTGAAGTGCTGGACCGTCTGCTGGGACGCGTCGCGGGCGGACTTGCGGAGCAGGCTCTGCGGGAACACCTCGGCGAGCACCTGTTCGACGGTGTCCCGGTCGAGCCCGTACCCGGTCAGCTCCTCGTGGAGGGCGGGCAGGTCGGGCCGCAGGAAGGCGTCGACCATCAGCGGGGCGAGAGTACCGATCACCCGCCGCTCGGCCGGGTCCGACTGCGCCCACAGCTCCTTGAGGAACAGCGCGAAGTAGGTGTGGTGGCGGCCCTCGTCCATCGCGTGGTCCCGGACCACCTCGCGGACCGTGGGCACCACCCGGGGATCGTCCGGGACCTCGCCGAGCGAGCCCGAGATCAGCGTCTCGGAGACGATCACGAAGACCAGCTCGGCCAGCGTCCGCCACTCGGGGTGCTCCTGCTGGATCATCGCCAGCCGGGTCAGGAAATACGGCTCCGCCGGCAGCCGCGCCGAGATACCCGTACGGGCCTGCGCCTGTCTCATCAGGTCCGCCGAGAACAGCGCGTGGTACGCCTCGTCGCAGTAGATCCGGTAGGCGTCGAACCGCATGTCCGGGTGGAGGTGCAGGCCCACCGTCCCCTGGGCGATACCGAGCGCGGTGCGATTGACGACGATCTGTTCCAGTTTTGTCGTGAAATCCAGGTAACGGTAGAGATGCTGGATCAGTATGTGGCCGAAAAGTTCGGGCCTGAGGTCCGTTATCAGATCGTGGCGAGCCAGGGGAACCAAGTCGGGTGAAAAGAAATACTGCCCTTCGGTTTCACCCGGGAGTTCCCGCCGGGGAGTCGCGCGCACCGAGGCGCGCTTGTCCCAGCCGCGGAATGGGCTGCGATAACTGCCGGCCGGTTCCGGATCGTCCGGGGCCGGGACTTTGGAATCCTTGCCCAGTAGACGCTTGGGGCAGTAGCTGACCGCGCTACAGCCCGTGAAAAGACCGATGATGCCACACACGTATTCCCCCGAGTTTCCCTATTGCTCATAATCATGCAGGGATTGCTTTCAGGGGTCAAGCATCACTATCGAGGTCTCGAATTGTGAGATTTGCGAAAAACGCTTGAATCGGTCATCTCGGGGATTTTCGATAAGGCCGAGATAGGCAGGTCACGGCCCTATGGGAGCTGTTCTCGGCCACGGCCTCAACTCCTCCAGCTGCTCGGCCAGCCTGAGCAATCGGCCCTCGCTCCCCGGCTTGCCGACCAGCTGGATCGCGGTCGGCACCCCCGAGGGATGCGTCCCCAGCGGCACGGCCATCGCGGGCCACCCCGTCAGATTCCAGGCCGGCGTGAACGGCGAATAGCTGGAATCGACGAGAAGATTGCGCACCCACCCCCGCTCGTGCCAGGCGGCGGCCTTCGGCGCGCGCCGGGCCAGCGCGGGCGTCACCAGCACGTCGTACTCCGCGAAGAACGGCTCGAACCGCCCCCGCAGCTTCTCCCGGGCCACCCCCTTGCGGACGCCCCCGAGGAACCGCCGCCCCACAGCGGCGTGCACCCGGGTGCGCCGCGCCAGCAGCCGGGGATCGAGGGGCTGCGCGTCGACGGCGGTCCCGGCGGTCCAGTACGCCAGCGAGGTCGTCGCCAGCGACACCGGATACGGCGGATCGGCACGCCGCACCCGGTGCCCGGCCCCGCTCAGCGCCCGCGCGGCCTCCCGCGCCGCGACGACGTACGGCTCGCTGACCGGCGTACCGGCGACGGGGCTGCGCACGGACACGGCGATCCGCAGGAAACCGGGCGTCTCGGGCCGTGCGACCTCCGCGTCGGCGAGGACGGACAGCATCAGCCGGGCGTCGCCGACGGTCGTCGCGAGGGGCCCGTTCTCGGAGAGCCCGAACCAGTCGCCGTCGCCGATCCCGGCCGGCACGAGCCCGTGACCGGGCTTGATGGTGACCAGCCCGCAGTTGGCGGCCGGGATCCGCAGGGAGCCCATGCCGTCGTTGCCCAGGGCGATCGGCACCATCCCGGCGGCGACGGCGGCGGCGCTCCCGCCGGAGGACCCGCCGGCGCTGCGGGCGGGGTCCCAGGGGTTGCGGGAGGTCCCGTGCACGCCCTCGGTCGTCCCGAAGACGCACAGCTCGGGCACGTTGGTCAGCCCGACGACGACCGCCCCGGCGGCCCGCAGCCGGGCGACGGTGACATGGTCCTCGGCGGACGGCGTGTCGGGCGTCGCGGCGGACCCGACCCGCATCGACTCGCCGCGCACCGCGAGATTGTCCTTGACGGCCAACGGCACCCCGGCGAGAGGGAGTTCACCGAGATCGCCGCGCGCCGCCAGCTCGTGCGCCTCGGCGAGCGCGGCCTCCTTGCGCACGACGCGGAACGCCCCGATCCGCCCGTCCAGCTCCTCGATCCGCGCCAGGTGTTCGGCGACGACCTCGCGCGGGGTGGCCCGCTTCTCGCGTACGGCGGCGGCGATCTCTGCGGCGGTCCGGCCGACCCAGCTGGTCACGGGCGCTCCTCGGGGTGCGTGGTGTGGGAGAACTCTGCCCCGGGTGGCGCGCGCACGTCGAGATCCCTTCGGGTGAGTCACCGTCCCATCCGATCACTCGGCCACCATCGGCCCCATTGACAGTCAACTCCCGCGGCCCGACCATTCCATACATCCGATGACTTGGGGGCCTTGAATGCGGGCTTGTCGTCAGATCCTCGGTGCCGCGACCGCGGCCCTCCTTCTCTTCGCGGCGCCGATCCCGGCGAGCGCGGCCACCGCCGCACAACCACCGGTCACCGTGCCCGCGCTCACCAACTGGACGCCGGAGGCCGGGAGTTACACCTACGCCGCCACCACCCGCCTGATCGCCGACACTCCGGCCGAGCAGCGCGTCGCCACCGTCCTCGCCGACGACCTGCGCGACGCCGGACACGGCACCGTCCCGGTCGTGACCGGCACCGCACACCCCGGGGACGTCGTGATCGACGTCGACCCGGCGCGTACGGCCCTCGGCGCCGAGGGCTACGAACTGCGCTCCGGCGACACCCTCGCGGTCACCGGCGCCACCGAGACCGGCGCCTTCTACGGCACCCGCACGATCCTCCAACTCCTCGCACAGGGCGACCAGTTGCCCGGCGGCAGGACCGTCGACACGCCCCGCTACCCGGAGCGCGGGGTCGGCGTCTGCGCCTGCTACATCCACATCACGCTGCCCTGGCTGGAGAACCTCGTCCGGGAGATGAGCTACCACAAGCTCAACCAACTCCTCCTGGAACTCAAGGTGAAGAGCGACGCCCACCCCGAGGCGAACACCTGGGGCTACTACACGAAGGACGAGATCCGCCGCCTGGTCGCCCTCGGCGAGCGCTACCACGTCGAGATCGTCCCGGAGATCAACTCCCCGGGCCACATGGACCCGTGGATCGAGAACCGCCCCGACCTCCAGCTCACCGACTCCGGCGGAGCCAAACAGCCCAGCCGCCTCGACGTCACCCAGCAGGCCGCGTTCACCTACTACGCGAGCCTTATCGACGAGTACGCCGAGGTCTTCCCGTCCCGCGCCTGGCACATGGGCGCCGACGAGTACATGCTCGGCTCCGACTTCGCCAGGTACCCGCAGATCCTCAGCTACGCCCGCCAGAAGTACGGCGCGAACGCCACGCCGCAGGACGCCTTCGTCGACTTCGTCAACCGCGTCCAGGCGTACGCCGCGGCCAAGGGCAAGCGGCTCCGCATCTGGAACGACGGCCTCACCGGCGCCAACACCGTCCCGGTCGCCCCCGGCACGACGGTCGAGCACTGGCTCAACGTCGCCGTGAAACCCAGCCAACTCATCGCGCAGGGCTACCCGTTGATGAACGCCGCCTACGCCCTCTACCTGATCCGGGGCGGCTTCCACTCCGACACCGCCGGGCTCTACGACCAGAGTTGGGACCCGCGCAGCTTCGAGGGCGAGAAGGTCGCCTCCAGCACGGGCATCGTGGGCGCGAAGATCAGCCTCTGGCCCGACAACGGACGCGGCGAGACGGAGAACGAGGTCGCCGACCGCCTCTGGCCCGCACTGCGCCACATCGCCCAGGCCACCTGGGGCGACCCCCACCCCGACGCCACCTACGCCCAGTTCACCGCACGCGGCACAGCGGTCGGGCACGCCCCCGGCTGGCGTGACCTCACACGCGTACCGGTCGCGAACGGCCGCTACACGCTGGGCTCGGCCGGCCGGCCCTACGGCACCTACGACCTGGCCCGCACCGCCGACGGATACGTCACCCTGCGGGCCTCCGACGGCTGCCTCGACATCCGGGGCGGCAAGCTCACCCTCAACACCCCGCTCCAGCCCGGCGTCGTGGCCACCCGCGCGGCCTGCGACGCCACAAGTACCGTCCAGCGCTGGGAGATTCAGCCCGTCCCCGGCGGCTTCCTGCTGGTCAACGCGATCACCCGGATGGCGATGAGCGCGACCTCCGACGGGCGGCTCGCGCAGTACCCGCCGGACCAACGCCCGCCCACCGTATGGCAGTTGAGCTGAGGAGAGCCGATGCCTGTCTCACGTCGTGTGTTCGTCGCGTCGGCCGTCGCGGTCGTGGCGGCGGGGGTGCCGTCGGGGGCGAACGCGCTGCCCGGGAGCCCGCCTCCCGTCCGCGCCGACCTCTCCCGCATCCCCGTCCTGCCCACCGACACCGAGGCCGACCTCGTCCGCAAGGCGTCCGGGCTCCGGCCCACCGCACGGCAGATCGCCTGGCAGAGCCTGGAGCGGACCGCGTTCCTGCACTTCGGGGTGAACACGTTCACCGGCCTGGAGTGGGGGACCGGGGACGAGGACCCGGACGTCTTCCAGCCCACCCGCCTCGACACCGACCAGTGGGCGAGAGCGCTCAGGGACGGCGGCTTCAAGCTCGCCATCCTCACCGTCAAGCACCACGACGGCTTCGTTCTCTACCCGTCCCGCTACACGAACCACACGGTCGCGTCCAGCAGTTGGCAGAGCGGCCGGGGTGACGTCCTGCGCTCCTTCGCCGACTCCATGCGCCGCCACGGCCTCAAGGTCGGCGTCTACCTCTCGCCCGCCGACGAGAACCAGTACCTCCACGGCGTCTACGCCAACGGCAGTGCCCGCACCCCGCGCACGATCCCGACCCTCACGGCCGCCGACGACCGCACACCCGCGCGTTTCTGGACGCTCGACGCCACCGATTACGGCGCCCACATGCTCAACACCCTCTACGAAGTGCTCACCGAGTACGGTCCCGTCGACGAGGTGTGGTTCGACGGCGCGCAGGGCCACATCCCGCCCGACAAGGTCGAGAGCTACGACTGGGACAGCTGGTACACCCTGGTCCGCGACCTCGCCCCCGAGGCGACGATCGCCGTCACCGGCCCCGATGTCCGCTGGGTCGGCAACGAGGCGGGGCTCGCCCGCGAGGACGAGTGGAACGTGATCCCCGTCAAGGAGAACCAGTACGGCCGCACCGACTGGGCCCTCTCCTACGACACCGCCGACCAGGGCAGCCGGGGAGCGCTCGTGCGGGCCCGCCCGAACACCGACTTCCTCCAGTGGTGGCCGGCCGAGTGCGACGTATCCATCCGCGACGGCTGGTTCTACCACGCCAGCCAGCAGCCGAAGTCCGTCGCCGCCCTCACGGAGATCTGGTTCGGTTCCGTGGGCCGGGGCGCGGTGCTCCTGCTGAACGTCCCGCCGGACACCGAAGGGCTCCTGCACGCGTCCGACGTCACCCGGCTGCGGGAGTTCCGGGAGCGGATCGAGCGTGAACTCCCCTACGACCTGGCCCTGGACGGGCGTACGACGGCCGGGGTGAACCAGGTCGCCGTCGAGCTGCCCGCCGACACCGACGTCAACCGGATCCGCCTCGCCGAGGACATCAGGGAGGGGCAGCAGGTCGAGGCGTTCGTCGTCGAGGCGCTGCGCGGGGGCGTGTGGACGCAGGTCGCGCGGGCCGGGACCATGGGAGCGAGCCGTATCCTCAGGCTGTCCGCTCCGGTGCGGGCGCGGCAGTGGCGGGTCCGGGTGACGGGGGCACGGGTCCCGGCGGTACGGATCGCCGAGTTCCGGCTGTACCGGTCGGCGGTGTGAGCTGAGCCGAGGGAGGCCCCGTGGGTGAGGTGCGTGTGTCGGCGCGGGACTCCCGGGCCCGGGTGCGGGCCGGGGACGACCTCGTCGTCGAACTCCCCGAGAACCCGACGACCGGCTTCCGCTGGGAGGTCAGGGGCATCGAGGGCCTGGAGCTGACCGGGGACGACTACACCCCGGCCCCGGCCCCGGCCCCGACCGGGCTGGTCGGGGCCGGGGGGACCCGCGTCCTGCGGCTGCGCGCGCGGGAGGCGGGGGAGGGACGCCTTGAGCTGGTGTACCGGCGGTCCTGGGAGGCGGAGGGGGAGAACGCGGGGGAGTACTTCCTTCAGGTCGCCGTGGTGTGAGGTACTCGTCCCCGGGCCCCCTACCAGAGGTAGATCTCGTGCACCATCCCGTCCGCCTCCTCGCGGAACGAGATCGCGTGGTTGGTCTGGCGGGCCTGGGACGCCAAGGTCGTCAGGGCGGTGAACGCCCAGTCCGTGGCGTTGTAGATCTTCTTCCAGCCGCCTCCCTTGACGCGGAAGAAGGCGTTACGGGTCTGGTTGGCGCACCACAGGCCGTCGACGGTGACGTTCTGCGTCCAGGTCCCGGTGATCCCCGTGCCGGCCTGCGCCGCCGCGAGCACCCCGGCTGAGGTGAGGGTCGGCCGCGCTTCCCCGGCCGGGGTCAGCTCGAACCGCTGGACCATGGCGTCCCCGGCGGGCTTCCCGGCCCCGGCGAGGGCGAGGTTCTGGCCGACGTCGACGCCGGGCGGGAGCAGGGCGGGCCGGCCGGCCTCGTCCTGGGCGGCCGAGGAGCGGACCTCCTGGCCGGCGGGCGCCTGCGTGGGCTGCGCGTCCTGTCGCTGTGGGCTCATCGTCGTACCCTCCTTCTCCTGTCGCGCCCGGCTCACCAGGCGTAGATCTGCTGGACGGTGCCGCTGTCCTCGTAGAGGCCGACCTTGGCGCCGTTCGCCTTGGACGCGGCGAGTTCCGCGAGCATCGCCGCGTCGGTGGCGCCCACGGAGCCGTTGAGGCTGAGCCAGCCGCGCAGTTCGCCGTACGCCCACACGTTCGCGTCGGCCTCGTTGCTCCACAGCGCGAGGATGCGCTGGTCGGGCAGCCAGTCGCGGATGACGGTGCCGAGGTAGCCGAGGTTGTGCCAGGACTCGATGGAGCACTCGCCGTACCCGATGCGGAAGAAGCCCTGCTCGCCCCAGCCGGGGCCCCAGCTGTTCTTGGCGATCCAGCACTGCTGGGCGTCGTCGTAGCCGACGAGGGTGACGCAGTGGCCGCCGGCCAGCCCACCGGTCCGGTGGCGGTAGACGCCGCCCCCGTACGAGTAGAAGTCCTGGTAGACGAAGAAGCAGGCGACGACCGAGCCGTAGGTCGAGATCAGCTCCTTCATCGTCGCCGGGTTGTTCGCCTGCTGCCAGGAGCGGGCCTTGACGAGCCGGTTGGGCCAGTCCGCGTTGAGCTTCGAGCAGTCCTGGTCGCCAGCCCGGTACGGGAAGTACGCCTCGATGGTGACGCCCGAGTCGCGCGCCTTGTCGGCGAGGGGCTCCGGCAGCCAGCCCGAGGCGCAGGTGGCGCCCGCCGCACGGCCGTAGCAGTAGTACGCCTGCGCCTCGGAGAGGTCGACGTCGAGGTTCGGGGTGCGGTTGACGTACCGGGTGACGTGCTCCAGCGTCGCGACGGACCCGAAGGCGACGCAGGAACCGCAGCCGCCCTGGTCCTTCACCCGCGTCGTGTAGTTGACGCCGCCGATGTTGCGCAGGTCGAAGGCGCTGGGGGCGCCGACCGAGTCGGCGGTCGCGGCGAGGGCCGCGGCCCGGTCGCTCTGCCGGGCGCTCTCGTGCGCGGCGACCTCGTGCTCCTGGACGGGGACACCGAGGCGCAGCACCCGCTGGTCCTCGGTGAGGGTGGTCATGCTGGTGACGGCCATGCGCCACGGGTTGCCCGCGCCGTCGAGGACCGACCGGAGGTGGTCGAGGTCGAGCGGGTCGTTGACAGGCATGGTGGAGCCTCCTCGCTGCTTCTGCTGCGGGACGACGAGCCGGGCAGCGCGAAGCGGCGTACGGGGCCGCCTCGGTGACGGTTCGTCGGAATGTCGTGCCGGAAGGACCGGAAGGAGGGGCGGGCACGTGCGCCTCGGTGAAGCGACGACTTGCGAAGCGGTGACTCGCGGGTCGCCGGCTCGCGGGTCGCTGGTTTGCGGGTCGCCGGTTTGCGGGTCGATGGGAAGCTAAGCAGAGAACACAAAGGGCGGGAATACGACGGAATGCGGAGCCGGGAACGGGGTACTCGGGCGCCCGCGTTGTGGAGTGCCAACCCCCGTTCAGGGCAACCGCTTTCGGAAACCGGCCTGCCAAATCCCCGGCCCGCGAGGTCGTTTCCTCAGGCCCCCAACTGCGCCCGCAGCCACTCCTCGACCTCACCCACGTGCGCGGCGGCAGCCGCCCGCGCCGCCTCCGGGTCCCGCGCCTTCAACGCCCGGTGGATCGCGGCGTGTTCACGCCGGGTGCGGTCGAAGGCGCCCTCCTCCTCGTAGCCCCGCCACACGCGCGCGCGGAACGTCCGCGAGGACAGGCCCTCCAGGATCGCCGCCATCGTCTCGTTCCCGGCGGCCACCGCGATGGCCCGGTGGAAGGCGAGGTCGTGCGCGAGGATCACCTCGGGGTCGTCGGTCGCGTTCATCGCCGCCAAGTGCTCCTCCACCTCGGCGAGTTGGACGTCCGTGATACGCGCGGCGGCCAGCGCGGTCGCCGTCGACTCCAACACCCGCCGCACTTCGAGGAGTTCCACCAGCCGCGCCCCCCGCGACAGGTCGGCGACGACACCGAACGTCTCCAGCAGGTCCCCGGCGTCGAGCGCGGTGACGTAGATCCCCGACCCGTGCCGCGCCTCAAGCACCCCGAGGACGGTGAGCGCCCGGATCGCCTCCCGCATCGAGCTGCGGGACATTCCGAGCTGCGCGGCGAGGTCCCGCTCGGTCGGCAGCCGCTGGCCCGGCTCCAGGAGCCCTTCCGCGATCATCGCCTTGATCCGCTCGATGGCGCGCTGCGTCACCGTGCCCTGCCGTGGGGCGGTCCCCGTGTCGTCCACCGTCGTCCTCCTGAAGCCGTGCGGGGAGTCTAGCGAGCGAAGTGGTCCGACCACTTGGTGAGAAAATCCGGCCCGAACCCCGCCAAGGGGTGTTCGGAACCGAAATTGGTCTGATAAATATGCAGGGCACCGGCCTGTCACACTCGCCCGAAAGGGGTCCCGTGAGCCCTCGCATCACCGCCGTCGACACCCACGACATCCGCTTCCCCACCTCACGGGAGCTGGACGGCTCCGACGCGATGAACCCGGACCCGGACTACTCCGCCGCGTACGTCGTCCTGCGCACGGACGCCGCCGACGGCCACGAGGGCCACGGCTTCACCTTCACCATCGGCCGGGGCAACGAGGTCCAGGTCGCCGCGATCGACGCCCTGCGCGCGCACGTCGTCGGCCGGGACGTCGCCGAGATCTGCGCGGACCCCGGCAGCGTCAGCCGTGCCCTCGTCGGCGACAGCCAACTCCGTTGGCTGGGACCGGAGAAGGGCGTGATGCACATGGCGATCGGCGCCGTCGTCAACGCCGTCTGGGACCTCGCCGCCAAACGCGCCGCCAAACCCCTCTGGCAGCTCCTCGCCGACGCCGACCCCGAGTGGCTCGTCACCCAGATCGACTTCCGCTACCTCACCGACGCCCTCACCCCCGCCGAGGCCCTCGACCTGCTGCGCCGGGGCAAGGAGGGCGCCGAGGAGCGCCGTACGAAGCTCCTGGAGCGGGGCTATCCCGCGTACACGACATCGGCGGGATGGCTCGGGTACGACGACGAGAAGCTCGCGCGGCTCGCCGCCGAGGCCGTCGCGGACGGGTTCACGCAGATCAAGCTGAAGGTCGGCGCCGACCTCGACGACGACGTACGCCGCTGCCGGGTCGCCCGCGACGTGGTCGGACCCGGCGTGCGGATCGCCGTCGACGCCAACCAGCGCTGGGACGTCGAGGAGGCGATCCGCTGGACCAACGCGCTCGCCCCCTTCGACCCGTACTGGATCGAGGAGCCGACCAGCCCCGACGACATCCTCGGGCACGCCGCCGTACGGCGCGGCGTCGCCCCCGTGAAGGTCGCCACCGGCGAGCACGTCCAGAACCGCATCGTCTTCAAGCAGCTCCTCCAGGCCGGCTCCCTCGACGTCCTCCAGCTCGACGCCGCCCGCGTCGGCGGGGTCAACGAGAACCTCGCCATCCTGCTCCTCGCGGCCAAGTTCGGCGTCCCCGTCTGCCCGCACGCGGGCGGCGTCGGCCTGTGCGAACTCGTCCAGCACCTCTCGATGTTCGACTACGTCGCCCTGACCGGGACGACCGAGGACCGGGTCATCGAGTACGTCGATCATCTGCACGCCCACTTCCTTGATCCGGTGGTCATCAGGGAAGGTCACTACATGGCACCGACCACGCCGGGCTTCTCCGCCGCCATGCGGCCGGAGTCCCTCGCGCGCTACCGCTTCCCGGACGGTGCCTTCTGGCTCGCGGACCTGAAGGAGAACGAGGCGGCATGAACGACTTCGAGGGGCTCACGGCACTGGTCACGGGCGGCGCCTCCGGCATCGGCCGGGCCACCGCCGACCTGCTGACGGAGCGCGGCGCACGCGTCGCCGTGCTCGACCTCGACCCGTCCGGCGTCGACAAACCCCTGCTCGGCTACCGCGCCGACGTCTCCGACGACGCCTCCGTACGCGCCGCCGTCGAGGCGGCCGTCACCGACCTCGGCGGACTCGACATCCTCGTCAACAACGCGGGCATCGGCGCCCAGGGCACCGTCGAGGACAACGACGACACCGAATGGCACCGCGTCTTCGACGTCAACGTCGTCGGCATGGTCCGCGTGACCCGCGCCGCCCTCCCGCACCTGCGCGCCTCCGAGCGCGCCGCGATCGTCAACACCTGCTCGATCGCCGCGACCGCCGGGCTGCCCCAACGGGCCCTGTACGGCGCGACGAAGGGCGCGGTCCTCTCGCTGACCCTCTCGATGGCCGCCGACCACCTCCGCGAGGGCATCCGCGTCAACTGCGTCAACCCCGGTACGGCGGACACCCCGTGGGTCGGCCGCCTCCTCGACTCCGCCGCCGACCCGGCCGCCGAACGCGCCGCGCTGGAGGCCCGCCAGCCGTCGGGGCGGCTGGTGAGCGCGGGTGAAGTCGCCGCCGCCATCGCCTACTTGGCGAGCCCGCTCGCGGGGGCGACGACCGGGACGTCCCTCGCGGTGGACGGCGGCATGCAGGGGCTGCGGCTGCGGCCGGTGCAGCAGTGAGCCGCCTGGGCCGCACCGGCATCGAGGTCACCGGCCTCGGCTTCGGCGCCGCCGGCATCGGCAACCTCTTCACCCCGCTCACCGACGAGCAGGCCACCGAGGCGGTAACCGCCGCCTGGGACAAGGGGATCCGCTACTTCGACACGGCACCCCACTACGGACTCGGGCTCTCGGAACGGCGGTTGGGAGCGGCTCTGCGCGAGCACCCCCGCGCCGAGTACACGGTCTCCACCAAGGTCGGCCGCCTCCTGGAACCGTCCCCCGTGACCGGCGACGACCTCGCCGACGGTTTCGCCGTCCCCGACTCCCACCGCCGCGTCTGGGACTTCAGCGCCGACGGCGTACGCCGCTCCCTGGAGTCCAGCCTCGAACGCCTCGGCCTCGACCGCGTCGACGTCGTCTACCTCCACGACCCCGACGACCACGCCGACCAGGCGTTCCGCGAGGGCTACCCGGCGCTGGAGAGACTCCGCTCCGAGGGCGTCGTGGGAGCGATCGGCGCCGGCATGAACCAGACGGCGATGCTCACGCGCTTCGTGCGCGAGACGGACGTCGATGTCGTGCTGTGCGCGGGGCGTTACACCCTCCTCGACCGCAGCGCCCTCACCGACCTCCTCCCGGCCGCCGAGGAGCGCGGCGTGTCCGTGGTCATCGGCGGCGCCTTCAACTCCGGCCTCCTGGCGGACCCGAAACCCGGCGCCACCTACGACTACACCGCCGCGCCCCAGGAGTTGCTGGACGAGGCCCTGCGCCTCAAGGCGCTCGCCGACCGGCACGGGACCACCCTGCGGGCCGCCGCGCTCGCGTTCTGCGCCGCGCATCCGGCTGTCGCGAGCGTGCTCGTCGGGGCGCGTTCGGCGGCCGAAGTCATCGACGGGGCCGAGCAGTTCGCGGCTCCGGTGCCGGACGACTTCTGGAAGGAGGCCGGGCTGTGAGGGTCGCCCTGCACACCACGGTCCGTGCGGACCGGATCGAGGAGTACGAGGCCGCGCACCGGGAGGTCCCCGTCGAACTCACGGACGCGATCCGTGCCGCCGGGGCGTCCTCCTGGACCATCTGGCGCAGCGGCACCGACCTCTTCCACGTCCTGGAGTGCGAGGACTACGCCCGGCTCCTCGCCGAGCTGGAGAAGCTGCCGGTCAACGTGGCGTGGCAGGCCCGGATGGCGGAGCTGCTGGACGTCGTCCACGACTACTCGGGCGAGGGCGCGGACGCGGGGCTGCCGGTTGTGTGGGAGCTGCCGGGAGGGGCTGTCGGCGTCGACGGGGAGGCGCTGTGATCGCAGTCAGTGAGGCTCCGTGATCGCCGTCAGGGAGGCTCCGTGATCGTCGACGCCCACCACCACGTCTGGGACCTCTCGGTCCGCGACCAGGACTGGATCCCCGAACACAGCCCGCTCCGACGGGACTTCACCCTCGCCGACCTCACCCCCGAGGCACGCGCGGCGGGCGTCGGCCGAACGGTCCTCGTCCAGACGGTCACCGTCGCCGAGGAGACCCCCGAGTTCCTCGCCCTGGCCGACGCGCACGACCTCGTCGCGGGCGTCGTCGGCTGGACCGACCTCACCCACCCCGGCATCGCCGAGGAACTGGCGCGGCTGCGCGAACTCCCGGGCGGCGCCCACCTGAAGGGCATCCGGCACCAGGTCCAGGGCGAGTCCGACCCGGGGTGGCTCCAGCGCCCCGACGTCCGGCGCGGCCTGCGCGCGGTGGCGGAGGCGGGACTCGTGTACGACCTGGTGGTCGTCCCGCATCAACTCCCCTCCTGCGTCCGGGCGGTCGGCGAGCACGAGGACCTGGTCTTCGTCCTCGACCACCTCGGCAAACCCCCGGTCGCCATCGGCCCGCGCGGCCCCTGGGAGGGCGACCTCCGCGCCCTCGGCCACCACCCCAACACGGTCGGCAAGCTCTCCGGCCTGGTCACCGAGGCCGGTGCGGGGTGGAAGCCCGCCGACCTGCGGCCGTACGTCGACATCGCGCTGGAGTCCTTCGGGCCCGAGCGGCTGATGTTCGGGTCGGACTGGCCGGTGTGCACGGAGGTCGCGAGCTACGGGCAAGTCCTCGCGGTGGCCGAGGAGTTGACCGACCCCGGGGACCGGGCGGCGATCTTCGAGGAGAACGCGGTCCGGGTCTACGGCCTCTGATCCAGGCGGGTCGGCGGCAGGAACTCGCGGACGTAGGTGCGGTGCCAGCAGGCGCCCGTGCGCCTCAACTCCCGCCGGTCCGTGTACCGGTAGCGGAAGAGGCGGGCGCGGACATGGCGGGGCGGCTCGTCGAAGGGCGCCCGGCGCAGGAGTTTCAGCGTCGCCGGGTCGCCCTCCAGGAGGCGTTCGACGAGCGTCGTGAACCAGGTGCCCGCGTACGCCGGGGACAGGCCCACGAACCACAGCATCCAGTCCAGGCGCAGATGGTAGGGGGCGAACTGGCGTGGCCAGCGCGTCGGTTCGCCCGGCTTGCCCTTGAACTCGTACGCCTGCCAGCCCTGTTGCTCGTGAGGGATCTCGTCGAGCGTGCCCTCGATCACCACCTCGTACCGGGTGCGGCTCACGCTGCCGAAGGCGCCGTAGGAGTTGACCAGGTGCAGGGGGTCGAAGGAGCGGTTCATGACCTGGCGGCGGGAGAGCATGTTGCGGACGGGGTGCCGGCTCAGGAACAGCAGCAGGGCGGCGACGGCCAGCACCAGGGCCTCGTACCAGAGGGGCGTCCGAGGGAACTCCCGGTGCCCCACAGGGAGTTCGACCACCGACAGCGCCAGGGTGATCGTCAGCCAGTTCAGCCAGGCGAAGTTGCCCGACAGGACCAGCCACAGCTGCGTGACGATCATCAGGGAGGCCGCCCCCGTCGCCACCGGCTGCGGGGTGAACAGGAGGAACGGGACGACGAGTTGGGTGAGATGGTTCGCCGCCGCCTCCACCCGGTGGACCGGGCGGGGGAGACGGTGGAAGAACCAGCTCAGCGGGCCCGGCATCGGCTGGGTCTCGTGGTGGAAGTCCAGGCAGGTCAGCTTCCGCCAGCAGCCGTCGCCCCGCAGCTTGATCAGGCCCGCCCCGAACTCGACGCGCAGCAGCAGCCAGCGCAGCAGCAGCAACACCGGTACGGGCGGGGCCGCTTCGTCGTTACCGAGGAACACCGCGAGGAACCCGGTCTCCAGGAGCAGGGACTCCCAGCCGAAGCCGTACCAGGTCTGGCCGACGTTCACGATCGACAGGTACAGCACCCAGGGCACCAGCCACAGCAGCATCGCCGCCCACAGCGGGAGCAGCGCGTCCACACCGGCCAGCAGCGCCACCGACAGCGCGCACCCCGCCCAGGCACACACCCCGAAGTACCGGTCCGAGTAGTGCAGTTGGAACAGGCTCGGGGCTCTGCGGAACGGCACACGCGCGGTGAAGCGGGGGATCGGGAGCAGGCCCCGGCTCCCCAGGAGCGCCCGGAACTGGAGGGCCGCAGTGAGGAACGCGCACAGGTACACGGCGGCGAGCGCCCGTTGGAAGAGGACACGGCTCAGCCAGGCGGCGTCCGAGGTGAACCAGTCCATGGCGATGACTCTCGGTGAGCTGTTACTCCGCTTGCGTCAGCACTACGAGGTAGTAGGACAATATGGCCTATGTATACCCATTACGGTATCTGCGGTGGAGCGTTGGTCGTGGCGTCCGCGCTGCTCGTCGCCGCGACCGGACCGACCGACACCGCCGACGAGACGCCTACGGGGCCGACGGCCTCGTACACATGGGAGGTCGACGACGATATCGGCCCCGCCACCGTCCCGGAGCTTCCGGACCTGCCCGACGGCGGTGGTCTCATCCCCGACTTCCCCTTCGAGTGACCCGTCTCCTCCGGTCGTGAAACCCCTCGAACCCTGTCACAGTGGGCGCATGCCGGACGACTGGCCCGCCCGCCCGGACTCGATCCTCGCGCTCAACCGCATGGGCAGCTTCGAGTGGGACCTCGACTCGGGGCGGTTCCACATGGACGCGCGGGCCCACGAGATCTTCGACCTGCGGCCCGACGAATACGACGGGAAGCCGGAGTCGCTGGTCGTCCGGGTGCCCAGGGCGGAGGGACAGCGGCTGGACGCGCTGGTCGCGCAGGCGATCAAGGACGGCAGCGAGAACTACGGCTGCTACTTCCGCCTCCAGCGCCGCGACGGCACCCTGTGCTGGACCCACACGCAGGGCCACATCAGCCGCGACGAGACGGGCCGTCCCCGCAGGATCGTCGGCATCGTCCGGGACGCCGCCCAGGAGCTGGACGACCTCGCGCGCCGCTGGGAGGAGACCGCCCACGACGACGCGCGCCGCGAGCAGACCAACGTCGTCCAGCTCACCACGGCCGCCCTCGCGCACGCGCGCACCGTGCAGGACGTCATCGACGTCCTCAAGGACACCCAGGGCCTCACCCATCTGGGTGCCACCAGCCTCGTCATGGGCCTCGTCGAGGCGGGCCGCATCCGGCTGGTCGCGGAGGGCCCCGAGGGCAGTTTCGTGCCCGGCACGCTCGTCACCGGGATCGACGAGCCGTACCCGATGAGCGAGGTCGTGCGCACCCTCACCCCGCGTTTCATCGAGTCGCCGGAGGAGTTCGCGACCGGCTACCCCGTCCTGTGGCCGCACCTCTGCGACCTGCGGATCACCTCCGCCGCCTACCTCCCGCTGATCGTCCAGGCCCGCCCGATCGGCGCGATGGGCCTGCTCTACAGCGACCGACGCGGCTTCACCCCCGAGGAGCGCAACATCCTCGTCGCGCTCGGCTCCAGCATCGCGCAGAGCCTCCAGCGGGCCATGTTCTACGAGCAGGAGAAGGACATCGCGCAGGGCCTCCAGCAGGCCATGCTGCCGCGCACCATCCCCAGCGTCCCCGGCGCGGAGATCGCCGTCCGCTACCGCGCCGCGACCATCGGCGGCTCGCTGGGCCGGGACATCGGCGGCGACTGGTACGACCTGATCCCGCTGCCCGGGGGCAAGGTCGGCGCGGTCATCGGCGACGTCCAGGGCCACGACACGCACGCGGCGGCCGTCATGGGCCAGCTCCGCATCGTCCTCAAGGCGTACGCCTCCGAAGGGCACCCGCCGGCCACGGTCATGGCCCGCGCCTCCCTCTTCCTCCACGACCTCGACACCGACCGCTTCGCGACCTGCCTGTACGCCGAGGCCGACCTCGCCACCGGCGTCGTCCAGGTCGTCCGCGCCGGCCATATCGACCCCCTGCTGCGCGCCGCCGACGGCACGTGCCGGCGCCTCACCGTCCCCGGCGGGCTGCCGCTCGGCCTCTCGGCGGAGTTCGGCGGCCTCGCGTACCCCGTCAGCACGCTGGAGCTGGACCCCGGCGACCTGCTCCTCCTGTGCACCGACGGCCTCGTCGAACAGCCCGGCGCCGACCTCGACGACGGCATGCGCCTCCTGACGGCCCTGGTCGCCGACGGCCCCGACGACGTCCGCGCCCTCGCCGACCGCCTGATCGAGGTCGCCGAGGAGAGGGGCGGCGACGACGACGTGGCCCTCCTCCTGCTGCGCCGCCGCTGCCTCGACACGCCCCGCGCCGGGGGCCGCCTCCAGCAGCACGTCGCCCCCGGCGACCCCGACGCCCTCGTGCAGGCCCGCCACATGATCCGCGCCGCCGTCCACGCCTGGGGCGCCCGCGCCCGCGCCGACGACGTGGAACTGACCGCCGACGAACTCATCACCAACGCCCTCATGCACACGGAAGGCGCGGCCGTCGTCACCCTGCGGGTGGTGCTGGCCGACCCGTCACGCCGCCTGCGGGTCGAGGTGGAGGACACCTCCAGCGCACTCCCGAGGCGCCGCGAAGCGGGCGAGGCCGGCGTCTCGGGGCGGGGACTCCTGCTGGTGGACCTCCTCGCGGACGCGTGGGGCGTGGAGGCGCGGGGCGGCGGCAAGTGCGTGTGGTGCGAGTTCGCGCTGCCGGAGCCGGGGTGAGGGAGCGGCTCGCGGTGGGAGAGCGGTGCGGGAGACGCCCGGAGTGTCTCGCCGTGCAGCCGGGATCCAGGGCCACCGGGACGGGTCCGGGGCGGTGGCCCTGGATCCCGGTGGCCGGCCGGTCCGTCCCACAACCCTCGCCGCGCCACCCGCACCCCCCGGTGGCACCCTGGACCCATGCCCGAGCTGCCCGAGGTCGAAGCCCTCATGGACTTCCTCACCGAGCACCTGGCCGGTCACGAGATCGTCCGGGTGCTGCCCGTCGCGATCAGTGTCCTGAAGACGTACGACCCACCCGTGACCGCCCTGGAGGGCCGCGAGGTCGTCGCGGTACGGCGGTACGGGAAGTTCCTGGACGTCGAGACGGACGGCGGTCCGCATCTCGTCACCCACCTCGCCCGCGCCGGCTGGCTGCACTGGAAGGACCGCCTCCCCGACGGCATGCCCCGCCCCGGAAAGGGCCCCCTAGCCCTACGGGTCGCCCTGGAGACGGGCGCCGGCTTCGACCTCACGGAGGCGGGCACACAGAAGAAACTCGCGGTGTACGTCGTCCACGACCCCCAGGACGTACCCGGCGTCGCCCGCCTCGGCCCCGACCCCCTGGCCCACGACTTCGACGAGGCGCGGCTCGCGGAACTGCTCGCGGGGGAGCGGCGCCGGCTCAAGGGCGCCCTGCGCGACCAGAGCCTGATCGCGGGCGTCGGCAACGCCTACAGCGACGAGATCCTGCACGCGGCCCGCATGTCCCCGTTCAAACTCGCGGCCTCCCTCACCCCGGCGGAGACCCACACCCTCTACGAGGCGCTGCGCACGACCCTCACCGACGCCGTGGAGCGCTCCCACGGCGTGGCCGCCGGCCGGCTCAAGGCGGAGAAGAAGAGCGGGCTGCGGGTGCACGGCCGCACCGGCGAACCGTGCCCGGTCTGCGGGGACACGATCCGCGAGGTCTCCTTCAGCGACTCCTCGCTCCAGTACTGCCCCACCTGCCAGACGAACGGCAAGCCGCTCGCCGACCGGCGCCTGTCCCGGCTCCTGAAATAGCCGCTCACCCGCCCGCTCACCCGCCCGCCGGGATCCGCACCAGCGTCTTGCCGTTGCTGCGTACGTCGTAGAAGGCGACGTCGTCCGTGTGCATCGCCGTCCCGCCGCGCATCGTGGTGGGACGCGCGTCGTGGTCCGGCATCATCCACCCGGTCGCCGTCTCCTCGCTGCCGTCCCGCCCGACGATGACGAGGTGGCACGAACGCGGCCCCGCCCCGTCCTTCACCTGGAGCTCGATGTCCGCGCCCCACGCCTTGTCGGCGGCCGTGACCTGCGCCCACACCCCGGACTTCGCGTCGGTCGCGGCGATCCGCACCTCGGCGCTCGCCACGGCCTCCTCGGCGCCCCTGCCGCCGACGGTCATCATCAGCGCGGGCCCGGCCAGCGCGACGACGACGGACGCGGCCAGCCCGTACAGGATCCGGCGGCGCACCGCGCGGCGGCGGACGGCGACCTGGTCGAGGAGCTTGTCCAGGAGCCGGGGCCCGGGCCCGGCGAAGGGGTGCACCGAGCGCGGGGTAGCGCGCCGGTACAGCATCAACTGCCGTGTCGCCGGGCCGAATTCCGTGACCTGAGCCGCGCACCGAGGACACTCCATGAGGTGGTCCTCGAAGCGGAAGGCTTCCGCTTCGTCCAGGACACCGAGCGCGTACGCGCCGACGTCCACATGCTGTTCCAGGGACCTCATCGCCGAATCCTCGTGCCGTTGGGTGCGGTTGGGGTTACTCCTTGCTCCCACCGGTACGCACCCGGCACCGGAATCACTCAAGGCGTGTACAGAATCGTGACCCAGATGTTCGGAGCCGAGGCGCGGGCGGATTGGTCGGATCGGAAAATTTTTTCGCGAGGCCCCCACCAGCGGCGTCACGGCCACAACGGGCGGCCGGGACAGGTGACTAGAACAGGTGGATCGCCAAGTGCCCGAGCGGCAGCCCGAGTTGCCAGGCCGGCGTCCACACCTTCGGCCCCTCGTCCTCACCGGTACCGGCCACCGCGCCGCCACCGGGCACCGCGTTCAGGTCGGGCGCGAGGAGTTCCGTCTCCTCCAGCCACTGCCACGCGTCCTCGGCGAGCCGCAGATCCGGCGAGTCCATCCCCGACTGCGCGACACGCGCGGCGAGTTGGGCCATCCGCTCGCCCACCCAGTCCTGCCAGGGCTGGTCGTACGCGGTCAGCGAGAGCCACGTCTCCAGTTGGGTGACGACCCGGATCCCGGGGAGTTCCCCGTCGGTGTCCGACAGGAAGATGGTGAGCGCCAGGGCGTCGCGCCCGGCGCGGAACTCGAACGACGTCGGCGGCATCAGGTCGCCGGTGCGCAGGAGTTCGTCGGCGATGTACTCGGCGTACAACCAGGCCATGGGGACGGTCAGTTCACCGTCGTCGGACCCGTTCGGGCCCGGTTGATCTCTGTGCAGCATCTCTCGCAGCCTTCCCTCCGGTGTGCCGTCGCCCGCAGCCGGGCCCCCAGTCCGGAACACGGATGGGAACAGCCGATTACTCAACCGGGGTCACAGGCAAGGCGCTTTACGGAGGTTTGACTCTGCGATGGGTTTCAGCGCAGGTCGGCCGCGTAACCCGGAAGGACCCGGCGCAGGGCGCGCAGCGCGTAGTACGCGCGCGACTTCACCGTACCGGGCGGGATACCGAGTATCTCGGCGGCCTCCGCCACACTCGCCCCCTGGAAATACACCAGCACCAGGACTTCCCGGTGCTCGGGAGTGAGAGTCTTCACAGCCTCGCGGACGTCGAGCGCCGCCGCCGCGCGCTCCGCGTGGTCCGCGCAGACGGGTGCGTGTTCCAGCACCGCGTCCCCGACCTCCGCCGGGCGTGCCTGCCGCGCGCGCCGCGCGTCGATCGCGAGGCGTCGCCCGACCGTCATCAGCCAGGGCCGCACCGAGTCGAAGTCGTCAGCCCTGAGCGCCTCGGGGTGCTGCCAGGCCCGCACCAGCGTCTCCTGGACGAGGTCCTCGGCGCGCTGCCGGTCGCCGTCGCTCAGCCGCAGCAGGAGCGCGAAGAGGGGCCGCCCGTGTTCCCGCTGGAGCGCGGCGAGTTCATGCTCAGCGGTCGTCTTCGGCTGCGTGAGTGTGGCGGTCATGGCGGTTATGGCACCGCAGGGCCGTCACTCAGCGACAGGGCGCGTACACAGATCTGCGACGGACGGTCGATCGCGTCGACGAACGGTTCGACGAACGGTCGGTGAACGGCGGTGCGGGGAGTTCCGGTTCGGAGGCGGGACACGGGTTCGAATCGATGGCGCTACGCCGATCGCGGCATCCTGCGGAGCGGCTCCACCGGGAGGGTCCGGGCATGCGTTAGGAGTGTGCACGTGCGCTGTAAGTATGACAATCAGATCGGGACGGGGTGGTTGCGGTGATCGCACGCAGACGACCGATGGCCCTCGCGGCGACCGTGCTCCTCGCCGTGGCCGCCTGCCAGGTCCAGGAAGCCCGCGAGGAGAAACCCCCCGCCCCCGGCAGACCCGCCCCCTCGGCCACCCCCGCGGCCCCCGCCGGCTTCACCCTCGTCGCCACCGGAGACGTCCTCCCCCACACCTCCATCATCGAACGCGCCCGCTTCGACGCCGGCGGCCGGGGCTACGACTTCCGCCCCATGCTCGACGGCGTCCGCCCGATCGTCTCCCGCGCCGACCTCGCCCTGTGCCACATGGAGACCGTGTACGGCGCGAACGGCGACTACACCGGCTACCCCGCCTTCAAATCCCCGCCGGAGATCGCCGAGGGCCTCGCCGCGACCGGCTACGACGGCTGCTCCACCGCCTCCAACCACAGCCTCGACGACGGCCCCGGCGGCGTCCGCCGCACCCTCGACGCCCTCGACGGCGCCGGAGTCCGCCACGCCGGCACCGCCCGCACCCCCCAGGAGGCCACCGCCCCCACCCTCCTGCGGGCCGGCCGCGCCACCGTCGCCCACCTCGCCTACACCTACGGCACCAACGGCTACCCCCTCCCCGCCGGACAGCCCTGGGCCGTCAACATCATCGACCCGGCGAGGATCCTCACCGACGCCCGCACCGCCCGCCGGGCCGGCGCCGACGTCGTGGTCGTCTCCCTGCACTGGGGCACGGAATGGCAGGACGCCCCCGACGAACAGCAGCTCACCCTGGCCCGCACCCTCACCGCCTCCAACACCGCCGGCCGCCCCGACGTCGACCTTCTGCTGGGCACGCACGCCCACATCCCCCAGGCGTACGAGAAGGTCAACGGCACCTGGGTCGTCTACGGCATGGGCGACCAGATCGCCGGCGACATGTTCAACCACCAGGGCCAGCGCGACCCGCGCGGCAACCAGTCCACCATCGCCCGCTTCACCTTCGCCCCACCGGACCACCCCGGCACCCGGTGGAACGTCACCAAGGCCGAATTCATCCCCCAGATGTTCGACATCGACGCGGGCCGCGTCCTCGACCTCAACCAGGCCCTCGCCCAGGGAGCCGACGTACGCGGCGTCCGCGACCGCATCCGGGACGTCGTCCTCAGCCGGGGCGCGGCCACGGACGGCCTCACCATGGCGGAGTGACCTACGGCACGACCGTCACCGGCCACCGCCCCGCCTTCACCAGCCGCACCGCCACCGACCCCACGATCCGGTGCCCCGCCTGCTCCGACGCCCCGACGACCACCGCGTCCGCCTTCAGGTCGTCGGCGGCGGTGACGAGCCCGTTGTACGGGTCGCCCCGGAACGTGTGGAACTCCCAGCGCAGATCGAATATCCCCTTGGTCCGCTCGGTCTCGGTACGGACCATCGCCATCAGATCCTCGGCGATCTGATCCGTCGTCTCCGCGACCGGCGCCCCCATCGCGGCCCCCGCCGACAACAACGGCTGCACATACACGATCGCCAGCAACGCCCGCTGCCGCCGAGCGAGCCCCGCGGCGTACGCGGCCGCCCTGAGCGAGGAGTCCGACCCGTCGACCCCGACCAGAACGACCTTGGGCCCGTCGGTACCCCGCTCGAACCCCTGAGAGGGCTGCCGCTCATGCTGTTCCGTCACGCGCCGAGGCTATCGGAACACCCGCTTCCCCCTTCTCGGCGGGCGCGCAGCCCGACCGCTTCCTACAGTCGAAGCCATGAGCGCAGTCGCGACCGCACCCGCCCAGCAGGCCGATCCGCCCAGACCCCTGCGCCACCTCGCCCGTGTCCCCGAGGCGTTCGGCGGGTTCTTCGGGGTGATCGGCGCGCTGTGTGTCGTGCTCGCCTTCGTGCCGCCGCTGCGCCGTCTGCTGCGGCCGGCCGTCGACGTGCTCGACCTGCTGATCATCCCCGTCAGCGCGAACCTCGCCTACGCCGTGTTCCTGTTCCTGCTGGCCGGCGCGACCGCCGCCCGCAAGAAGGTCGCCTGGTGGCTGGTCGTCGTCTACCTGGGGCTGCTGGTGCTCGGCGACATCCTCGGTGTCGCGTTCGGCGACTACACCGAGTCGCTGCCCTCGCTGGTGATCTGCGGACTCGCCCTCGTCGTGCTGCTCTTCGCCCGCCGCGAGTTCTACGCCGCCTCCCGGCACGGGGCGCTGCGCCGGGCCGTCCTGGTCCTGCTGATCGGCCTGGGGCTCGCGATCCTCGCCGGCTGGGGGCTCGTCGAGCTGTTCCACGGCACCCTGCCACGCGGCCAGCGCCTCGCCTGGGCCGCCGACCGGGTCCTCGGCGGTCTGGTCTCCGGCGGCTCCTTCGACGGCCGTCCGCCGCGCGCCCTGTTCTTCCTCCTCGGCCTCTTCGGCGCCCTCGCCCTCCTGAACGCCGCCGCCACCCTCTTCCGCAGCCAGCGCATGGAAGCTGCCCTGCACGGCGACGAGGAGGCCCGCATCCGAGCCCTCCTGAAGCGGTACGGCGCACAGGACTCCCTCGGCTACTTCGCCACCCGACGCGACAAGGCCGTCGTCTTCTCGCCCAGCGGCAAGGCGGCCGTCACCTACCGCGTCGAGGCCGGCGTCTGCCTCGCCAGCGGCGACCCCGTCGGCGACCGCGAAGCCTGGCCGCACGCCATCGCCGCCTGGCAGGACACCGCACGCCGCCACGGCTGGACCCCCGCCGTCATGGGCGCCTCCGAGGACGGCGCGAAAGCCTTCGCCCGCGCGGGCCTCGGCGCGCTCCAACTCGGCGACGAGGCGATCCTCGACATCCCCTCCTTCGACCTCGGCGGACGCGACATGCGCGTCACCCGCCAGGCCGTCAACCGCGTCCGCCGCACCGGCGCCACCTGCCGCGTCCGCCGCCACGCCACCCTCACCCCCGAGGAGATGGAGGAGGTCGTCGACCGCGCCGACGCCTGGCGCGACACCGAGACCGAACGCGGCTTCTCCATGGCCCTCGACCGCCTCGGCGACCCCGCCGACGGCGACTGCCTCCTCGTCGAGACCGTCGCCGACGACGGCCGCCTCCTCGCCCTGCTGTCCTTCGTCCCCTGGGGCCCCGACGGCATCTCCCTCGACCTCATGCGCCGCGACCGCGCCGCCCCCAACGGCGTCATGGAGTTCATGGTCGCCGAAGTCTGCGCCGCCGCCCCCAAGCTGGGCATCCGCCGGATCTCCCTCAACTTCGCCGTCTTCCGCTCGGTCTTCGAGGAGGGCGCCCGCATCGGCGCAGGACCCGTGCTCCGGCTGTGGCGCCGCCTGCTCCTGTTCTTCTCCAAGTGGTGGCAGCTGGAGGCCCTCTACCGCTCCAACGCCAAGTACCGCCCCGCCTGGTACCCCCGCTTCCTCTGCTACGGCGACACCGGCGCCCTCGCCCGCGTCGGCCTCGCCTCCGGGATCGCCGAGGGCTTCGTCGTCGTCCCGTCCCTGCGCCGCCACCGCCTCAAGCACGCCGTACGCCCCGCCTCCTCCACCGGCGACCTGCCGCCCCTGGAGGAGCTGACGGAACCCGCCGAAGAACGCGCCAAAGGCCCCTCCGACCAGGTCCGCGTCCGCCAGGAACGGCTCCAGCGGCTGTACGACGACGGCACGGACCCCTACCCGGTGGGCGTACCGGCGCCCACGCACGCCCTCGCGGACGTCCGCGACGGTGACGAGGTGACCGTCGCCGGGCGTGTCCTGCGCGTCCGTGACTTCGGCGGGATCGTCTTCGTCACCCTGCGGGACTGGTCCGGCGACCACCAGCTGGCCCTGACCGACGCGGGGCGCTTCCGCGCCGACGTCGACCTCGGCGACCTCGTCAGCTGCACAGGCTCCGCCGGGCGCAGCGACAAGGGCGAACCGACGGTCTTCGTCCACGACTGGCGGCTCACCGGCAAATGCCTGCGCCCCCTGCCCGACAAGCGGCGCGGCCTCACCGACCCCGAGGCCAAGGTCCGCCTCCGCGCCCTCGACCTCGTCACCAGCCCCGCCGCCCGCGACACGATCCGCGCGCGGGCCGCCGTCGTCCAGGCGCTGCGCGGCGGACTCCTCGACCGGGGATACCTCGAAGTCGAGACGCCGATGCTCCAGCAGATCCACGGCGGGGCGAACGCACGCCCGTTCACGACACACATCAACGCGTACGACCTCGACCTCTATCTCCGCATCGCCCCCGAGCTGTACCTCAAACGGCTCTGCGTGGGCGGCCTGGAGAAAGTCTTCGAGATGGGCCGGACCTTCCGCAACGAAGGCGTCTCACCGAAACACAATCCCGAGTTCACGATGCTGGAGGCGTATCAGGCGTACGCCGACTACGACGTGATGCTCGATCTGACCCGCGAGTTGATCCAGGGTGCCGCTCGGGCCGCTTTCGGCACGCCCGTCGTCCGTAAAGGCGGGGAGGAGTACGACATTTCGGGGGAGTGGCCTGTCAAAACCGTGTACGGGGCGATTTCGGAGGCACTGGGAGAAGAGATCGACGCGGACACGGAGCTGAAGGCGCTGCGGCGGCTCTGCGACCGGGCCGGGGTGCCGTACGGGGACGGCGACGGGCGTGGGGACGTCGTCCTGGAGATGTACGAGCGGCTCGTCGAGGAACGGACCCTGTTGCCGACGTTCTACAAGGACTTCCCCACCGACGTCTCGCCGCTGACCCGGCAGCACCGGACGGATCCCCGGCTCGCCGAACGCTGGGATCTTGTCGCGTTCGGCACGGAGTTGGGGACGGCGTATTCCGAATTGACCGACCCGGTGGAACAGCGCAGACGGCTGACCGAACAGTCGTTGAAAGCGGCGGGGGGTGATCCCGAGGCGATGGAACTCGACGAGGATTTCCTCGAAGCGTTGGCTTACGCGATGCCGCCGACGGGTGGGCTGGGGATCGGGGTGGACCGACTGGTCATGTTCGTCACGGGGCTGAGCATTCGGGAGACCTTGCCGTTTCCTTTGGTTCGGAGGAGGTGAGGGTCTTCGAGGTGGATTGCCGCCTACCGCGCCGTCGTGGCTGATCGCGCAGTTCCCCGCGCCCCTAAAAGACTTGGGCTGGGGGAGTGGAAAAAGCGCGCCATATCGGTGGTGCGGGGTGAGTCTGCCGCTGCGCGGGTGACTGATGCTTCATGAAGAAAGATCAGGTGTTTACCCGGCGTCGGATTCTGTGGGGTGCGGGCGTTGCCGCTCTCGGGGGTGCTGGAGCCGTAACCCTGGGGCTGAGCGGGGGAGAGGAGTCGGTTCCTGTGCCCGCCGCCGGGGCCCCCGCCCGGCGTGTTCCGCTCAAGGCGTCCGCCTATCGCCTCCAGCCTGTCACCGGGTTCGGGCCGCCCGCGTCGTCGGTGTCGAAGCTCGCCGTGCGGCGCAAGCCCATCCTCGAAGTGGCCGGGCGCGGGAACACCATGGTGCTCACCTTCGACGACGGTCCCGACCCCCGCTACACGCCCGCGATCCTCGACACCCTCGGCGAGTACGGCGTGCGCGCGATGTTCTTCGTCTGCGGGGAAATGGCCGCCGACAACCGGGAGTTGCTCGCGCGGATGGCCGACGAGGGGCATGTCGTCGGTAATCACACCTGGTCGCACCCGCTGCTGACGAAGCTGCGCCGCAGCCGCATCCGGTCGGAGATGCAGCGCACGTGTGACGTGATCGAGGACGCGTACGGGGAGAAGCCGCGCTGGTTCCGGGCACCGTACGGCGCGTGGAACCGGGCCGCGTTCCAGATCGGCGCGGATCTCGGGATGGAGCCCCTCGCCTGGACCGTGGACACGCTGGACTGGACGACGCCGGGGACGGGGACGATCGTGAGCCGGGTCGCCGGGGGCGCGGCGCCCGGTGTGGTCGTGCTGTCGCACGACGCGGGCGGCGACCGGACGCAGAGTGTGCGGGCCCTGAGGCGGTACCTGCCCCGGCTGCTCGACTCCGGGTACCACATCACCGTCCCGCGCCGGCACCCCGCCTGACGGTTCGGGCGTCCGCCCGGTCGGGGCCGCTCAGCGGACCTCGACCAGGCGGGCGAAGACGACGACGTTCCCGTCGTAGCCGTGGGCCTTGGAGAAACCGCCGCCGCAGGTGATGACCCGCAGTTCGGGGGCGCCCTTGGAGGCGTAGACGCGGTCGCCGGGGAAGTTCTTCTTCTCGAAGACCTCGATGCCGTAGATCTCGAACACGGCCGTCTTCCCGTCCTTGCGGGACACCTCGACCCTGTTGCCCTTCTTGAGGGCGCCGAGGCCGTAGAAGACGGCGGGACCCAGCTTGTTGTCGACGTGGCCGACGACGACGGCCGTGCCCTTCTCGCCGGGCGAGACCCCGCCCGTGAACCAGCCCGCGAGGTTCGGGTCCTCCGGGGGCGGCGCGTCGACCCAGCCCGCCGCGTCGAGGCCGACCGGCATCACCGGGGCGCTGACCCGGATCGCCGGGATGGCGACCCGCTCGGGCACCGAGTACGCCAGCGGGCTCGGCGCCTTGTCGAAGACGCTCCCGGTGAGACCCCCGGTGCGGCCGTCGGCGGCGGCAGCGGCGGCCGGCTGCGGCGGACCGGCGTCGAACTCGCCCGAGCCGTTGCGGATGAGCGCGAGGCCGGTCAGCAGGACCAGCGCTATCACGCCCCACGGCGCGCGCTTGCGCGGCCGCGACTCTTCCTCTTCCTCCGCCTCGGACAGCTCGTAACCCGACATTCGCCATCCCCTTTCGGCCCGGCCGTCGCCGTGCCCCGTAGCGCCTACCGGAAACGCTAGGACGGCTCCGCGCTACCGGCGACAAGGGAGCGGCGAACGGGTGGCCGCCGGACGGGGCAGTGCGCCATCCGAGTCGACGGCCGCAGGAAATTTCTGACGGTGTGTGACCTGCGGCTTTGTGTGATGGTGCGGATGTCGTACGGCGTGTCGCCTCACCAGGACGGACCATTCCCGAAATGCGGGCGCCCGCACGGCATCTGAGGGTCTTTCCGGGAGGCGCTTTCTCGCCGACAGACCGGGGACGTGCCCCGGGGTGCCTTCCGCGGAGGAACCAATGCGAACCACTCGTGCCCTGGCGGCCTCGGCCGCCGCGTGCGCCGTCCTGGGCCTCGCCGCCCCGACGGCGTCGGCCTGGACCGACCCGACGTCGGTCGTCTCGGCGCCCAGCGTGATCGCCCGCGGAGGGCAGCTCGTACTCACCGTCAACGGCGGCGGCAACAACGCCTGCACCACACCGGGCAGCACCATCAGCTCCAACGCCTTCCCGACGACCACCTTGACGTCCCTGGGCGGCAACACGGCCAGCGCCACCGTCCGGGTCAACTCGTTCGCCAACGCCGGTTCGTACAGCGTCACCACGACCTGTGAGAACCGCACCCGGACCTTCCCCGGCGTCTTCACCGTCCTCGGTGGCGTCCGGGGTGGCATCGGCGGCAGCTCCACCACCGGGGCCACGCCGACCGACATGGCGATCGGCGGTGGGCTCGTCGCGGCGGCGCTCGTCGGTGGCGGGGTGTTCTGGATGCGGCGGCGCGCGGAGCGCCGTATCTGAAAGGCGCTTTCGGGGAAACGCGGTCGGCCCGGCCCTCTCAGGAGGGACCGGGCCGACCGCGTGGCGGTGAGGCTTCCTCAGGCGCCGTCCTCGCCCGTGCGGCGGCGGGAGAAGTGGTACGCCGTGCCGAGTGAGCCGACGATGAGCAGGGCGCCGAGGCCCAGCTCCTTCAGGTCGAAGCCGCCGATCGTGCCGCCCTCACCGGCGTGCACACCCCGGTTCGGGGGGTAGAGCGGGTACGGCGGCTGCGTGGGGCCCCGGCCGCCCGCGATCGTCAGCTGGGCCGTGCCGCTGTCGCCGCCGTTGCAGGTGAACGTCACCCGGTACGAGGCGCCGGGGCGGGCGTCCCAGTCGACGGTCGCCGTGGACTGGGAGCGGTCCGGTGGGATGCGGACGGTGTCGAAGACGCCGGACGAGACGATGACCGTCCCACCGCAGTTGCCGTTGCCCCGGTCCACCGAGAGCGTGACCTGGCCGCCCGCCGCGATCGTCGACGGCATCACGCTGAAGCCGAACGCGTTGGAGTCACCCGCCGCCGCTGTCGGTGCGGTGAAGGCCAGGGCACCCGCGCCCAGCAGTGCGGCCGAGGCGACGCGTATCGCGCGCATGGTCAATCCTCCGGTCCCCGAGGAGCAGCTCGCGGACCTGTACCGCGCGCGCCTGAAATGCACCTCGATGACCGAAACGCTAGGAACAGGTGTGCGTACGCGCGATCGGTGTCGTGCGAATGGGGCATGCGTGTGGGCCGGTCAGGGGACCCCGGCGGCGTGGCGGGTGAGGCATCGTCAGCCCTTCAGGTCCGGGAAGAAGTGCAGGAAGGGTTCTGCCGACGCCGTGATGCCCCGGCTGTAGGGCGCGTCGAAGTCCCAGATCAGGAAGAGGAGGAAGGCGATCAGCGCGGAGAACAGGCCCGCCAGGATCAGTTCCCTCGGTGTCCGGCCGATCTGGAGCGCGAACACCATGCCGATCGTGATGATCCCGCCGCCCAGCAGACCGCCCCACACCACGCCCGGCATCGTCGGGTCGATCGAGTCGGCGCGGGCGGTACGGGCCTGGTCGGCCGCCGCGACCTGGTCGAGGAGCGGCTGGTACTGCTGCGCTTGGAAGTCGCTCGTCGGCTGGTAGTCCGTCACGTCCGCGCGGAGCTTGCCGAGGAGTTCGTCTCCCTTGCCGGTGATCTCGCCCTTGTCCTTCATCGTCCTCCACTCGACGTCGACGATGTGCTGGACGTACGCCTCGACGTCCGCGCGGATCCGGTCACGCGCGTCCGGCGGGTACACGCGCACCCGCTCCGAGATCTCGTGCAGCGCCTGGGCCTCCGCCTGGACGTGGTCCTGGGCGGCGCTCCTCGCCTCCCACACGCCCGCGATGGCCAGGCCCAGCACGATCGCGTACACCACGCCGATCCACATCGTCATGTACTCGATGACGTCCGGGGTCTCCGAGGGGTCCTCGTCCTCCGACGCGGTGCGCTGGCGCAGCAGCGCGATGACGATGACCACCGCGACGGCGGCGAGCATCGAGAGGGTGAGAACAAGCCATTCGGGCAAGGGTGCCTCCTTGGTGGTCCGAGGGTGGGGTGGAGGTGGGGCGCGTCAGCGCGGACGCAGGGCCGCGACGGCGATCACCGCGGGGGCCGTGATCAGGAGGACGTAGGTGACCGGCGACGTGGTCCCGTGCGAGGGCCGCTTGCGGGGGGCCGTGTGGTGGTACGCCGGGTAGGTCACGGGGGACGCGCTGGGGGTGGGGGTCGGGGTCGGGGTGGGCGTGGGGGTCGGCGTCGGCTTCGGGGCGGGGGCCGGCGGTGCGGGCCGCGGGACCGGGGCCGCGCGGGGCGGGGCGGGCCGTGGGGCGGGAGCCGGTGCCGGCTCGGGAGACGGTTTCGGGGTCGGCTGCGGTGTGGGGGTGGGCTTGGGTGTCGGCTTCGGGGTCGGCGTCGGTTTCGGTGTCGGGGTGGGCTCGGGAGTCGGGGTCGGTGTCGGCGTGGGGGTCGGCGTCGGTGTCGGGCTCGGCTCCGGACAGGGCGGTGGCGGCGGGGGCTTCGGGCGGCAGGGCGGCGGTGTCGGCCAGCTCGGCCACGGGGAGTGCCCCGCCACGGCCACGACCTCAAGGCCGCCCGGCCCCACGGACGCGTACGCGCAGGCGTCGGCGGACGCGACCCCGGCCGGTGCGCCCACCAGAATCCAGGCAGCGGTCACCACGCCCAACACCCGTACGGTGAGGGCGGATCGGGACGGTTCGGATCCATGCACGACGCAGATCATCAGCCCTCCCGCCCCGGCGCACGCCCCTGATCGGCGAGGATTGCCCCGAACGGGCGAACTTGACACCCAAAGGGTTTAACGCGGGGTCGAACGAAGGTGCTGCCTGTTCGGTCACCACCCGCACCCCCCGCCCCACCCCTCTCCTCCCCCTCAAACACAGCCGGCCAAAAGATTTTTTTGACGGCGTTGAACACAACGACCGCCCCCATGCGTAACCAATCCCGAGCGGCGGCGCAGCAGGGCGCTGCGAACACGCTTGTGATGATCGGGGAGTTGACAATGAACACCTCCTGGCGGAGCGCCTCTCTCGTGGCGAGCGCTGTGGCCGTGCTGGCGCTGACGACGGCGTGCGGTCAGGAAAGCGGTGGATCCACGGGCAGCCAGAACGTCGGCGCCACGGCCCCGGCCGGCACCGGTGGCATCACCACCGGCGGTGTCGGCAGCGGCGGCTACGGCGGTGTCGGCACCGGCGTCGGCGCGGGCGCCAGCCCCAGCACCGGCGGCTCGGGCGCCGGCACCCAGACGGCCGGTCAGCTGGAGGTCGCCACCAACGCCGACCTCGGCAAGATCGTGACCGACAGCGCGGGCCGTACCCTCTACCGCTTCGACTCGGACACCGCCGAGCCCCCGAAGTCGAACTGCAACGACGCCTGCGCGACGACCTGGCCCCCGGTCGCCCCGGACGACGTCTCGGCCGGTGACGGCATCGACAAGTCGCTGCTGGGCGAGGTCACCCGCGCGGACGGCAAGAAGCAGCTCACGATCGACGGCTGGCCCGCGTACTACTACCAGAAGGACGCGAACCCGGGCGACACGAACGGGCAGAACGTCGGCAACAAGTGGTTCGCGCTGGCCCCCGACGGCAAGAAGGCCAAGTCGGGCGGCGGCGGTGGCGAGGGCGGCGGCACCGAGGTCTCCGACGAGCCGGGCCTGTCGACCCGCAACGACCCGAACCTCGGCGAGATCGTCGTCGACAAGAACGGCATGACGGTCTACCGCTTCGTCAAGGACAAGGCGTGGCCGAAGCCGGTCTCGAACTGCAAGGGCGAGTGCCTGGAGAAGTGGCCGATCGTCGCGCCCGTCGACTTCAAGGACACGAAGGACATCCCCGAGAAGGGGTACATGAAGTTCACGCGCCCCGACAACAACGAGGAGCAGCAGACCCTCAACTGCTCGCCGATCTACACGTTCATCAACGACAAGAAGCCCGGTGACATCAACGGGCAGGGCGTCGGCGGCACCTGGTTCGCGGTGCGCCCCGACGGCAAGCTGGTCGGCGCTCCCAACAAGTAGCCGAGCCGCCCGCCATGGCCCGCCCCCTCCACGCCGTACGGAGGGGGCGGTTCCGTGCGTCGGGCGGCGTTCCGGGAGCCGACAGAACCTACCGGAAACCCACACGTCCTGACCGGGAACGGACGGTCAATTTCCGTTTCCGCTCGTTCTTTTGGCGGGCGATCAGTAGCCTCAGCTCGAACACCGGAACCCCGGAACCCCGGAAGCCTTGGAGTACTGATGCAGCGTCCCGCCTGGGCCCCGAGGAGCATCGACATCTCGATGCCCAGCGTGGCGCGCATCAACGACTACTTCCTGGGCGGTTCGCACAACTTCGAGGCGGACCGCGAGGCGGCCCGCAGGGCGATGGAGTTCGTCCCCGGGCTGCCGAAGATCATGCAGGCCACCCGGGCGTTCATGCGCCGCGCCGTGCACCACGCGGCGGCCGAGGGGATCACCCAGTTCCTCGACATCGGCTCGGGCCTGCCGACCTCCGGCAACGTCCACGACGTGGCCCGCAGGGCGGTCCAGGGCGCCCGGATCGTGCACGTCGACCACGACGCCGTGGCCGTCGAACACACCCGGGCCGCGCTCGCCGAGGACCCCCGCGCCGACGCCGTCGCGGCCGACCTGCGCGCCCCGGAGTCCATCCTGACCAGCCCTCAGGTCCAAGACCTGCTGGACCTGAGGCGGCCCGTGGCCGTCCTGCTGATTGCGATACTGCACTTCGTGGACGACGAGGACGACCCGTACGGGGCGGTGGCGGCGCTGCGCGACGCCCTCGCGCCCGGCAGCGTCCTCGTCCTCACCCATGCCTCGTTCGAGGGAATCCCGCTGCCGCCCGAACGGGCCGGCGGCGCCGTCGACGTGTACAAGGACATCCGCAACCCGCTGATCATGCGCTCACGAAGCGAGATCGCGCGGTTCTTCGAGGGGTACGACATGGTGGAACCTGGACTGGTGCCGATGCCGCTGTGGCGGCCGGAGACGGCCCCGGAGGACGAGGATCCCTATGCGTTCTGCGGGTTCGCCGGCGTGGGGACCACGGCGTGACGGCCGTGCAGGACGGACCGGAGGACCGACTGCGCCGGTTCGCGACGATCTGGAGCAGAGCCGTCTACCCGGCCACCTCCACCCCCCTCACCCGCCCCGAGTTCGAGGAACTCCTCCTCCCCCTCGCGAGACGCCTGCGTACGGCCCTCCTGGCGCGCTCCTTCGACGCCGCCGAGCCCAAGGCGGTCGGCGCCGCCCTGGTCACCGCGCACTGCACCGACCCGGAGGCCCTCGCCCAGGCACTGGAGTGCGTGGACGCGTACCTGGTGCTGTACTGCGGCGACGACTCGCCCCCGGAGAAGCTCCGCACCCGCTCCTCGCGCCTCCAGCACGCCATCGCCGCCGGCTACGCGCACGCCCTGCGCGAGCGCACCCTCGCCGAGCAGGAGGCCATCGCACAGGCCGCGCTCCAGGCGCAGGGCGTCGTCGCGCAGGCCCTGCACGCGAGCGAGGCCCGCTTCCGCGCGGTCTTCGAGGGCGCCGCCATAGGCATCTGGATCGCCGACCTCGACGGCCACGTCCTGGAGGTCAACGACGCCCTCACCCGCATGTTCGGCGGCTCCGAGCAGGCCGTGCGCAGCCGCAACGTCAAGGAGTGGACGCACGCCGAGGACGCCCCGCAGGTGTGGAAGCTCCACGAGGAGCTGGTGCGCGGCGACCGCGAGCACTACCACACCGAGAAGGCGTTCTACCGGCCCGACGGAACGGTCCTGTGGACCAACCTGACCGTCTCCCTGCTGCGCGACGCCGACGGCGAACCCCGCTACCAGCTCGCCCTGATGGAGGACACCACCGAGCGCCGCCTGCTCAACCTGCGGCTGCGCTACGAGGCCACCCACGACGCCCTCACCGGCCTGCCCAACCGCACGCTGTTCTTCGAACGCCTGGAGAAGATCGTCGCCGCCGGGGACGGCCGCCGCTACGGCCTGTGCTACCTCGACCTCGACGGCTTCAAGACCATCAACGACAGCCTCGGGCACGCCGCCGGCGACCGGCTCCTCGTCGAGATCGCCGACCGCCTCCAGTCCTGCGCGACCGCGCCCGGCGAGATGGTCGCCCGGCTCGGCGGCGACGAGTTCGTGGCGCTCACCACCGGCCCCGACTCCCCGCACGAGGTCGACGAACTCGCCTCCCGCATCATGAACGCCCTCGTCGCACCCGTCCGCATCGACGGCCGCGAACTCACCGTGCGCGGCTCCATCGGCATCGTCGAGGGCGAGGCGGGGGAGCGCAGCGCCGCCGAGGTGCTGCGCAGCGCCGACATCACGATGTACCGGGCCAAGTCGGCGGGCGGCAACCGCTTCGAACTCGCCGACGCGGAGGCCGACGCCCGCGCCATCACCCGGCACGGCCTGACGACCCAGCTGCCCGCCGCCCTGGAGCGCGACGAGTTCTTCATGGAGTACCAGCCGATCGTCCGCCTGGAGGACGGCAGCGTACGCGGCGCCGAGGCCCTCGTCCGCTGGCTGCACCCCCAGCACGGCGTCCTCGGCCCCGACCGCTTCATCCCCCTCGCCGAACACACCGGCCTGATCGTCCCGTTGGGCCGCTGGGTCCTGGAGCAGTCCGTACGGCAGGTACGCGCCTGGCGTGAACGCTGCGCCGAGACCTGGTCCCTGCGCATCAACGTCAACCTCTCGCCGGTCCAGCTCAGCCATCCCGGGCTCGTCCAGGACACGGTGGAGATCCTGGAGCGCGAGGGCATCGGACCCGAGGCGCTCTGCCTCGAAGTCACCGAGTCCGCCCTGATCGGCGCCGACGACGACCTGCTGAAGCCGCTGCGCCAACTCGCCGAGATGGGCGTCGACATCGCCCTCGACGACTTCGGCACCGGCTACTCCAACCTCGCCAACCTGCGCCGCCTCCCGGTCAACATCCTCAAGCTGGACCGCTCGTTCACGCAGGGCATGCAGCAATTCCCGGCCGATCCCGTCGACTTGAAGATCGTCGAGGGCATCGTCACGATGGCCCACAGCCTGGACCTCGCGGTCACGGTCGAGGGCGTCGAGACGGGCGCCCAGGCGGAGCAACTGCGGCTGCTGGGCTGCGACACGGCCCAGGGCTGGTACTACGCGCGACCGGGGCCGCCGGAGAGGCTGAACGAACTGGTGCTGGCGGACGCGACGGGCTGAGCCCCGGCCGATGGCGGCCGGCCGACGGAGGTCAGGTGACGACGGTCGTACGAGATTCTTGTACGACCACCGCCGCGACCTCCTCCGCCACCCGCACCAGCGCCGCCACCGCCGTGGACCGTGACCGCTGCGGCCACGCCACCGCCAGGCCCGACGGGGGCGCGTCCACGACCGGGCGGTACACCACCCCCGGACGGGGATAGCGGGTCGCGACCGACGCCGGGAACAGGGTGAACATCTCGTCGAGGGCGATCAGGGCGAGGACCTGGGCCAGGTCGCGGCCGGGCGCGCGGACCCGGTCGAGGAAGCCGGGCAGGCCGTCGGCGGTCAACTCCAGGTCCGCGAGGGTGACGCGGGCGCTCGCCGCCAGGGGGTGGGTCGCGGCCAGGGCCGCCACCCGGGGTTCCAGGAGGAGGGTCTCCGCATCCAGGCCCGTGCGGTCGTACGGCTCGTGGACGAGGGCCACGTCCGCCTCGCCGGTGCGCAGGAGGCGGGGCTGTTCGTGCCAGGCGCAGAGGCGGACGGTGACCGGGAGGGCGGCCGGGGTGGCGGCGTACCGCGCCAGGAGGGGTTCCAGGAGGCCCGCGTCGCCGTCCGCCTTCACCGCCAGGACCAGCTTCGGGGCGGGGCCGCCGGCCCGGCGGGTGCGGTGGATCGCCGCTTCCAGGGCGTCGAGCGTGTGCCGGGCCTCGGTCAGCAGGACCGTGCCCGCCGGGGTGAGGGCGACGTGGTGGGTGCTGCGTTCGAGGAGGGGGACGCCCAGGTCGCGTTCGAGTTTCGCGATGGCCCGGGAGAGCGGGGGCGGGGAGATGCCGAGGCGGCCGGCGGCCCGGGTGAAGTTGAGTTCCTCGGCCACGGCGACGAAGTAGCGCAGGGCACGGGAATCCATGCGACCCCCTCCAGGCGCTGCCTCTCGCGGCGTCGCCCCCTCGGTGTTGCTTCCTCGGTCTTGCCCTGAGGGTAACAAGCCTGTCCCGAGCGGAACTTCAGTTCCCGGGGCGGCCGGGAGAGGCTCGGGGCATCCCGCAGAGACCCTTTCCCAGGAGCGTTCCGTGATCGTCCTCACCACCCCGACCGGCCAGATCGGCCACCTCGCCCTCGCCGCCCTGCTGAAGACCGGCGCCGACCTCCGCGTCATCGCCCGCGACCCCGCCCGCCTCGCCCCGGAGGTCCGCGACGCGGTGGACGTCGTCCCCGGCTCGCACGCCGACCCGGACGTCCTCGACAAGGCGCTCACCGGAGCCGACCAGGTGTTCTGGCTGGTCCCCCCGACCCCGTCCACCGACACCTACCAGGCCCACTTCGATGCGTTCACCACCCCCCTCACAGAGGCCCTCCAGGGGATACGCCGGGTCGTCACCGTCTCCACCCTCGGCCGTGGCATCGCCCGGGACGCCGGGCTCATCTCCGCGACCCTCGCCATGGACGACGCGATCCGCGCGACCGGCGTCGCACATCGCGCCGTATGCCCGCCGTTCCTGATGGAGAACCTGCTGTGGCAGGCCGACGCGATCCGGGACACCGGGGTGCTGCGGCTGACGGCGGAGAGCGGCGAGGTGCTGCGGACCTGCGCGGTCGCGGACGTCGCCGAGACCTCCGCGCGGCTGCTGCTCGACGAGGCGTGGTCGGGGCAGGAGGACGTCCCGGTCGTCGGCCCGGACGCGCTGACCCCGGAGGGGATGGCCGGGGTGCTCGGGGCGGTCCGGTACGAGCAGCTGACGTTGGAGCAGCAGGCCGAGGGGCTGCGGCGGGCCGGGGTGGCCGACGGCTGGGCGCAGGGGCTGATCGAGATGTACCGGGCCCTCAACGAGCAGGGTTTCTACGGGAGTTCGGCGCCCGGTACCGCCCCCACCAGCCTGCGCGAGTGGGCCGCCGCTCACCTCTCCAGCAGCATCCGCTGAAGCTCCCGCGCCGCCCTCGGGGGAGCCACGTCACTCCGATGGGCGAGCGCGATCGTCCGGTGCAGCCCCGGCCGGGCGAGCGGCGTCACCCGCAGCCCGTGCCCGGACCGGGCCGCGACCATGCGCGGTACGACGGCGACGCCGAGCCCGGCGCGCACGAACCCGAGGACCGCGTCCATCTCGCCGCCCTCGACCGCGAACCCCGGCTCGAACCCGGCGGAATGGCAGGCGGCGACGGTGAGTTCCCGCAGGTCGTAGCCGTGCCGGAACATCACGAGCCGCTCCCCGGCGAGGTCGGCGACCCGGACGGTCCGCTTCCCGCCGCCCGGGCGGGGCGCGTCGAGGGACGACACCACGACCAGGTCCTCCCGCAGCAGCTCGACGGTCGTCAGCGCGGGGGCGGGCGCGGGCAGGGGCAGGACGACGAGCGCGAGGTCGAGGGCACCCCGGGCGAGTTCGCGGATGAGATCGTGCGAACCGCCCTCCTCGATGAGGAGCCGCACCCCGGGATACCGGTCGTGGAAGGCCCGCAGCACGTCCGGCAGCAGCCCCGTGCACAGGCTCGGCGTCGCCCCCAGCCTGACCCGGCCGCCCCTCAACTGCACGAGTTCCTGGACCTCGTACCGCGCGGTCTCCGCGTCCGCGAGGATCCGGCGGGCCAGCGGGAGGAGCGCCTCGCCGGCGTCCGTGAGGGTGATGTTCCCCCGCGCCCGCAGGAAGAGGTCCGCGCCCAGCTCCCGTTCCAGCGCCTTGATCTGTTGCGACAGCGAAGGCTGCGCGACATGGACGATCTCGGCGGCCCGGGTGAAGTGGCGGGTCTCCGCGACGGCGACGAAGTACTGAAGCTGCTGGAACTGCATGATGACACCATAGGCTGCGGCTATGGAATCAAGCTGGACCATGTCTTGGACCGATGGGCCGGTTCCCGCCTAGCGTTCTGAGTCATGGCTCTGGCAACGCGGACGGACCGACGGCCGTCGATGGCGCGCACCGTGTGGGACTCCTCCGTCGGCAAGAAGACCGTGATGGCCGTCAGCGGCCTGATCATGCTCGGCTACCTCGTCGTCCACATGCTCGGCAACCTGAAGATCTTCTTCGGCGCCGGCGAGTTCAACCACTACGCCCACTGGCTGCGCACGATCGGCGAGCCGTTCCTGCACTACGAGTGGGCGCTCTGGCTCATCCGCGTCGTGCTGGTGGCCGCCGTGGTCGCCCACGCGGTCTCCGCCTACCAGCTCAGCCGCCGCGACCTCAAGGCACGGCCCAGCAAGTACGTGCACACCAGGCGCCGGGCGAGCTACGCGACCCGGACCATGCGCTGGGGCGGGATCATCCTCGGCCTGTTCATCGTCTGGCACATCCTCGACCTGACGACCGGCACCGTCCACAGCGGCGGCTTCCAGGAGGGCAGGCCGTACCAGAACGTCGTCGACACCTTCTCCACCTGGTACGGCAACGTCATCTACATCACCGCGATGCTCGCCCTCGGCCTGCACGTCCGGCACGGCTTCTGGGCCGCCGCCCAGACCCTCGGCGCCGGGAGCCGCACCCGCGACCGCGCCCTCAAGACCACGGCAAACGTTCTCGCACTGCTGCTCACGGCCGGTTTCATCGCCGTCCCCGTGGGCGTCATGACCGGAGTGGTGAGCTGACATGACCGACTACCCGAACTACGCGACCGGCTCGCCGCTGGCCGACACCACGGCCCCCGCCGGCCCGATCGCGGAGCGCTGGGACACCCGCCGCTTCGAGGCGAAGCTCGTCAACCCCGCCAACCGCCGCAGACACACGGTGATCGTCGTCGGCACCGGACTCGCCGGGGGCTCGGCGGGCGCGACCCTCGCCGAACAGGGCTACCACGTCGTCCAGTTCTGCTACCAGGACTCCCCGCGCCGCGCCCACTCCATCGCCGCGCAGGGCGGCATCAACGCCGCGAAGAACTACCGCAACGACGGCGACTCCGTCCACCGCCTCTTCTACGACACCGTCAAGGGCGGCGACTTCAGGGCCCGCGAGTCCAACGTCCACCGCCTCGCCCAGATCTCGGTCGAGATCATCGACCAGTGCGTGGCCCAGGGCGTGCCGTTCGCCCGCGAGTACGGCGGACTCCTCGACACCCGGTCCTTCGGCGGCGTCCAGGTCTCCCGCACCTTCTACGCGCGCGGCCAGACCGGGCAGCAACTCCTGCTCGGCGCCTACCAGGCGCTGTCCCGGCAGATCGCCGCCGGGAACGTCGAGATGCACCCCCGCACCGAGATGCTCGACCTGATCGTCATCGACGGGAAAGCGCGCGGGATCGTCGCCCGGGACCTCATCACCGGGCGCGTCGAGACGTACTTCGCCGACGCCGTCGTCCTCGCCAGCGGCGGGTACGGGAACGTCTTCTACCTGTCGACCAACGCGATGAACTCCAACGCGACCGCCGTGTGGCGGGCCCACCGGCGCGGCGCCTACTTCGCCAACCCCTGCTTCACACAGATCCACCCCACCTGCATCCCGCGCACCGGCGACCACCAGTCCAAACTGACCCTGATGAGCGAGTCGTTGCGCAACGACGGGCGGATCTGGGTCCCGAAGGCCAAGGGCGACACGCGGCCCGCACACCGGATCCCCGAGGACGAACGCGACTATTACCTGGAGCGGATCTACCCCTCCTTCGGCAACCTCGTCCCCCGCGACATCGCCTCCCGCGCCGCGAAGAACGTGTGCGACGAGGGGCGCGGCGTCGGGCCCGGCGGGCAGGGGGTGTACCTCGACTTCGCCGACGCCGTGAAACGCATGGGACGCAAGGCAGTTGAGGCGAAGTACGGGAACCTCTTCGACATGTACCAGCGGATCACCGACGAGGATCCGTACGAGGTGCCGATGCGGATCTACCCGGCCGTCCACTACACGATGGGCGGACTGTGGGTCGACTACGACCTCCAGACCACCGTCCCCGGCCTGTTCGCGATCGGCGAGGCCAACTTCTCCGACCACGGGGCGAACCGGCTCGGCGCGTCCGCGCTGATGCAGGGGCTCGCCGACGGGTACTTCGTGCTGCCGGCCACCATCAACGACTACCTCGCGCGCAACCCGCGCCAGAGCGAGGTGACGGCTGAACACCCCGTCGTCCAGGAGGTGTTGGCGGAGACCGAGGACCGGCTCAACCTGCTGCTGTCCGTCGACGGGGACCGCACGCCCGACTCGTTCCACCGCGAACTCGGCGAACTCATGTGGGAGTTCTGCGGGATGGCCCGCAGCGACGCCGGGCTGCGCAAGGCCCTGGAGCGCATCCCCCAGATCCGCGAGGAGTTCTGGCGGCGCATCAAGGTCCCCGGCACCGGTGAGGAGTTCAACCAGTCGCTGGAGAAGGCCAACCGGATCGTCGACTACCTCGAACTCGCCGAGCTGATGTGCCTCGACGCACTGCACCGCGCCGAGTCCTGCGGCGGGCACTTCCGCGAGGAGTCCCAGACACCCGACGGTGAAGCCGCCCGCCACGACGAGGAGTTCGCCTACGCGGCGGCCTGGGAGTTCACCGGCACCGGCGAGGCGCCCACCCTCCACAAGGAAGACCTCGTCTTCGAGTACGTCCACCCCACCCAGCGGAGCTACGCATGAGGCTCACCCTGCGCGTCTGGCGCCAGCGCGGTCCGAAGACCGACGGTGCCATGTCCACCTACGAGGTCGACGAGATCTCCCCCGACATGTCCTTCCTGGAGATGCTCGACACGCTCAACGAGGACCTCATCCTGCGCGGCGAGGAGCCCGTCGCCTTCGACCACGACTGCCGCGAGGGCATCTGCGGCGCCTGCTCGCTCGTCATCAACGGCGACGCGCACGGGCCCGAACGCACCACGACCTGCCAGCTCCACATGCGGTCTTTCGCCGACGGCGACACGATCGACGTCGAACCCTGGCGGGCCTCCGCGTTCCCCGTGATCAAGGACCTCGTCGTCGACCGCTCCGCCTTCGACCGCATCATCCAGGCGGGCGGCTACATCACGGCCCCCACGGGCGCGGCCCCCGAGGCCCACGCGACCCCGGTTCCGAAACCCGACGCCGAGTTCGCCTTTGAACACGCCGAGTGCATCGGCTGCGGGGCCTGCGTCGCCGCCTGCCCCAACGGCGCGGCGATGCTGTTCACCTCGGCCAAGGTCAACCACCTCAACGTCCTCCCGCAGGGCGCCCCCGAACGCGAGACCCGCGTCCTCGACATGGTCACCCAGATGGACGACGAGGGCTTCGGCGGCTGCACCCTGACCGGCGAATGCGCGACAGCCTGCCCCAAGGGCATCCCCCTGGTGTCCATCACCGCGATGAACCGGGAGTGGCTGCGGGCGACACGGAAGTCCGCCAAGAGGTAAGGAGACGTTCGCCGGGAAGAGGCGGACGGGCGGGACCGGGAGTGGTGCTCATCCCCGGTCCCGTCTGGCTTTCCACCGACCGGCGCCCGGCGTTAAACAACCTCACATCCCCACTCCCGGAGTTGGTCACGTACACGCCAACCGGCGTCGGAAGAACAGTCCTCGGCGGCACCGCTCGTCGCCGTTCGCCTGTGAAGTCGGGAGAGAGTCATGACCGGCGTTTCCACGCTCGACCGTCCCCAGCAGCAAGTGGCGCCGATGCGCTATGCCGTGAGCCTGGCGCGTAGTGAGGAGGATGTACGGGCCGCGCAGCGGCTGCGGTACGAGGTGTTCGCGGGGGAGATGGGAGCCCTGCTCGGAGGGGCGGAGGCGGGGCTCGACGCCGACGCCTTCGACGCGTACTGCGACCACCTGCTGGTGCGGGACACCGGGACCGGACAGGTCGTCGGGACGTACCGCCTGCTGCCCCCGGAGCGCGCGGCCGTCGCCGGACGCCTGTACTCCGAGGGCGAGTTCGACCTCTCGCCGCTCGACCCGATCCGTCCGAACCTCGTCGAGGTCGGCCGCTCCTGCGTGCACCCCGAGCACCGCGACGGCGCCGTGATCTCGCTGATCTGGGCCGGCATCGCCCGCTACATGGTGGACCGGGGCCACGAGTGGCTGGCCGGCTGCTGCTCCGTACCCCTCGCCGACGGCGGCAAGCTGGCCGCCGCGACCTGGGACCGGGTGCGGGCGAAGAACCTCGCCCCGGAGGAGTTCCGGGTCCGCCCCCTGCTGCCGTGGGTGCCGAAGGAGGCCGCCGCCACCCCCGAGCGCACCGAACTGCCCGCCCTGCTGCGCGGCTACCTGCGGCTGGGCGCCTGGGTCTGCGGGGAGCCCGCGCACGACCCGGACTTCGGGGTCGCCGACCTGTACGTGCTGCTGTCGATGCGCAAGGTCAACGCCCGCTACCTGCGCCACTTCCTCTCCCTCGTCCCGTCCTGATGAGCGTCTGGCTGCCCAGCGCGCCCTGCACCCCGAGGACGTGCGTCGAGACGGGGCGCTGCGCGCACGTGCGGGGTGCGCCGAGGCTGCTCGCCGTGGTGGGCCTGATCCTCGCCGGGATCGCGGGCTCCTTCGTCGTCCGGTGGCTGCCGGGCGCGCTGGTGCGGGGCTGGGCGCGCGGCGTCGTACGGGCCTCGGGGGTGCGGGTGCGGATCACGGGGGCCGCGCCGCCCGAGGGCGGGCTGCTGGTCGTCGCGAACCACATCTCGTGGCTGGACGTGCCGCTCCTCGCGGCCGTGCGGCCCGCGAAGATGCTCGCGAAGCGGGAGATCCGGCAGTGGCCGGTGGCGGGGCCGATCGCCGCGCGGGCCGCGCTGTTCATCGACCGGGACCGGCTGCGCGCACTGCCGGGCACGGTCGCGCACATCGCGGACGCGCTGCGCGGCGGACAGGCCGTCGCCGTCTTCCCCGAGGGCTCCACCTGGTGCGGGCGCGAGCACGGCCGGTTCCGGCGCGCGGTGTTCCAGGCCGCACTGGACGCGGGGACGCCCGTACAGCCGGTACGGATCCGCTACCGGACGGCCGACGGCCACGACACCACCGCGCCCGCCTTCGTCGGCGACGACTCCCTCCTCACGTCCGTGTGGCGGGTCGTCACCGCGCGCCGCCTGGTCGCCGAGGTCGAGGTGCTGCCGGTCGTGGACCCCGCTGAATATCCCGACCGCAGGTCTCTTGCGAGGGCGGCCGAAGTGGGATCATGAGCGCGTGGATACGGTCCTTGTCACGGGCGGCAGCGGTTTCGTCGCCGCCCATCTGGTACGGGAGTTGCTGGAGCGGGGCTACCGGGTGCACGCCACCGTCCGCAGCCTCACGGCCACCGCGAAGGTCGCCCCGCTCACGGCACTCGGTGAGCAACACCCGGGCGCGCTACGGCTGTTCGAGGCCGACCTCCTGAAAGAGGGCTCCTTCGACGAGGCGGCGCGGGGCTGCTCCGTCGTCTTCCATGTCGCCTCGCCCTTCCTGATGCCGGAGAAGATCAAGGACGGCCGGCGGGACATGGTCGCCCCCGCGCTCACCGGAACACGCAATGTCCTGGGGGCGGTTGAGCGCACGGAGAGCGTCCGCAGGCTCGTCCTCACGTCCACGGTCGGCGCGATCTTCGGCGACTACTCCGACGTACTCACCGACATGAACGGTGAGTTGAGCGAGAAGTACGTCAACTCCAGCAGCACGGTGGCCAACAACCCCTACCACTACGCCAAGACCGTCGCCGAACAGGCCGCTTGGGACGCGTACGGCGCCCAGGACCGCTGGTCCATGGTCGCCGTCAACCCCGGTCTGATCCTCGGCCCCTCCCTCACCCCGGCCTCCGACTCCGGCAGCCTCTTCCTGCTCGACGAGCTGTTCAAGGGGTATTTCTGTTACGGCGCACCGGACTTCAGCTTCACCACGGTCGACGTCCGCGATGTCGCCCTCGCGCACATCGCCGCCGCCGAGAACCCCGACGCGCACGGCCGGTACATCCTCGCCGAGAAGGAGATGACGTCGTTCCACCAGATGGCGACGCTCATCCGACGGCACCACAAAAGCTGGCGGCTGCCGCGAACCGCCTTGCCGCACTGGCCCGTTCGCATCCTCGGGCCCGCCTTCGGGCTCACCCAGGACTACATCCGCAAGCACCTCGGCATCCGGTTCACCGTCGACAACCGGCGCAGCACCGAGGAGTTGGGCATCAGGTACCGGCCGATCGAGGAGACGCTCGTGGACCACTACCGGTCGTGGATGACGTCCGCGAGCCGCCGGTAGGAGTCGAGGAGCGCCGCACGGTCGTACGTACTCGTCGTCACCAGCACCTCCTGCGCCCCCGTCTCCTTGACCAGCCGCTTCAGGCCCTCGGCGACCTGTTCCTCGGTGCCGGCGAGGTGGCCGGCCAGGGCGTCGGTGTAGAAGCCTCGCTGTCTGGCGGTCATCTCGCGGCGCTCGGCGTCCTCGGCGGGCGGGAGGGGCGGGAAGGCGCCGTGCGTGCGGGAGTACGCCGACGACCAGGCTTCCGGGACCAGGATCCGGTGGGCGGCCTCGGGGGTGGCGGCGACGGCGACCGTGCCCGAGATGACGACGTACGGCTCGGCGGCCCAGCGGGAGGGGCGGAACGCCGCGCGGTAGCGGTCGATGCCCGCCAGCATCCTGTCGCGGCTGCGCAGGTCGCCGATGACCATCGGGAGGCCGGCGCGCGCGGCGATGCCGGCGCCCTCGCCCATGGCCAGCACGAACGGCGGCACGCTCAGGCCCTCGGCGGGGCGGGCGTGGACACCGGTCGGGGAGGTGCCCGCGAACCAGCCGAGCAGCTCCTCGATCTGCGCGGCGAAGTCCTCGGCGTCGTCCTTGCCGTGCCCCAGCGCCTTGCGGACCCCGTCCGTGAACCCCACCGACCGGCCGAGCCCCATGTCGATCCGCCCCGGATACAGCGACTCCAGCACCCCGAACTGCTCGGCGACCACCAGCGGCCGGTGGTTCGGCAGCATCACCCCGCCCGTCCCCACCCGGATCGTCCGCGTCGCCCCCGCGACGGCCGCCGCCAGCACGGTCGGCGCGGAACCCGCGACCCCGGGCACCCCGTGGTGCTCCGACACCCAGAACCGGTGATACCCCAGCGCCTCCACGTCCCGCGCCAGCGCGACTGTGTCCCGCAGCGCCTCGGCGGGGGAGTGGCCCTCGCGGGTGCGGGAGCGGTCGAGGACGGAGAAACGCGTTGCTGCCAGAGTCGAGGTCACACAGGGTTCAACGCTGTGCGGCGCGGGAGATTCCTGGTGGGGCGACAGACCGGCGGACGACGAGCTGCGTCCCGAGCACGACATGGTCGTCCCGCCCCCGCTCGTGCGCCTCCCGCAGCGCCAGCCGCACCGCCGTACGCCCCAGTTCCTCGTACGGCACCCGCACGGTCGTCAGACCCGGCGTGAGGTCGGCGGCCACCGGGACGTCGTCGAAACCGATCACCGAGACGTCCTCCGGGACCCGCAGCCCCGCCTCCTTCAGCGCGCCGAGGGCGCCGATCGCGACCATGTCCGTGCCCGCGAAGACGGCCGTGAAGCGGACGCCCGCGCGCAGCGCGTCCCGAGTGCGGAGGTAGCCGGAGGCGCGGGAGAAGGGGCCCGGTACGTCCAGCTCGGCGTCCGGCGTGACGCCGTGCCCGCGCAGCGCCTCCTCGAAACCCGCCCGGCGCTGCTCCGCCGTACTGAAACGGCGCTCCCCGCCCAGGAACAGGATGCGGCGGTGCCCGGCGATCAGCAGGTGCGAGGCGGCCTGGAAGGCGCCCGCGCGGTTGTCGTACTCGACGACCGACGCCGGGATCCCCGGCGCCAGCGGCGGCCGGCCGACCAGCACGAGCCGCGACCCGGCCGCGTCCAGCGCCCGCGCGTACCCGGCCGTACGGCGCCGGTACGCCTCGTCCAGGAACGCGCCCCCGACCAGCAGGACCGCCGCCGCGTGCTGCTGGCGGGCGAGCTGCACGAGCGCGTCCTCGCGGGCCGGGTCGTCGCGCGTCGCGCACACCAGGCTGAGCCGCCCCCGGTCGGCGGCCTCCTGCTCGACCCCGGCGGCGACATGCGCCAGCGAGGGGCCGGTGATGTCCTTCACCACCAGCGCGATCGGGCCCGCGACCTGCCCGGACAGGGCCTTGGCGTGCACGTTCACGACGTAGTGCAGCGCGTCGACGGCGGCCATCACCCGGCGCCGCGTGTCCTGGGACACCGGGTAGTCGCCCGCGAGGGTCCGGGACACGGTCGCCACCGACACGCCCGCCCGCGCGGCGACGTCCCGGATCGTGCTGGGCCGTTGCTTTTCCCTGGTCACGGGCGCTGACGTTACTAGACGCCCGCGCCGGGTCACCCGGGGAGCGGGCGGTCGTCGACGACGTGCTTCATGACGAGCGTCGAGTTGAGCCGCTGGACGCCCGGCAGGGTCGCCAGGCGTTCGTCGTAGAGGCGCTGGTAGGCGGCCAGGTCGGCGGTCACCACGCGCAGCAGGTAGTCGGGGTCGCCGAAGAGGCGCTGCGCCTGGACGACCTGCGGGACGGCGGCGAGGGCCGACTCGAAGTCGGCGACCGTGTCCCGGTCCTCCAGCCGCATCGTGACGAAGACCAGCGCCTCGAAGGCGAGGCCGACCGCCGACGGCTCCACGACCGCGCGGTAGCCCCGGATCGCCCCCGAGCGCTCCAGGTCGCGCAGACGGCGGTGACAGGGCGAGACGCTGAGCCGCACCCGCGCGGCGAGTTCGGTGATCGTCAGACGGCCGTCGAGCTGGAGCTCGGTAAGAATCTTCCGGTCTATGGCATCCACGGGGAGATTCTCCCCCTGAATGGCCACTGGCGCGGAAAAGACGGGAACATGTTCGGGCCTTTCGTTCCTAATCTTCCCCGCATGGATATATCGACGGTCGCCGCCTTCCTCGCGGTCGACCTGCTGCTCGTGTTCACGCCGGGCGCGGACTGGGCGTACGCCATCTCCGCCGGGCTGCGCGAACGCGCGCTGGTGCCCGCCGTCGCCGGGCTGGTCACGGGGTACGTCGGCTATACGGTGCTCGCGGTCGCCGGGCTCGTCGTGGTCGTCGCGAGTTCGACGGCTCTGCTGACCGGGTTGACCGTCGCCGGGGCCGGGTACCTGATGTGGCTCGGGTGGGGTGTGCTGTCCCGGCCCGCCGTCGTGGGCGCCTCGGAGACGGTCGCCGACTCGCCCGGGCGGATCCTCCTCAAGGGGGCCGGGATCAGCGGGCTCAACCCCAAGGCGCTGCTGCTGTACTTCTCGCTGTTCCCGCAGTTCATCGACGCGGGCTCGGGGTGGCCGGTCGCCGCGCAGACCGGGCTGTTCGGGGTGCTGCACACGACGGCGTGCGCGGTCGTCTACCTCGGCGTGGGGCTGTTCGCCGGGGCCGTGCTGCGGACACGGCCGGCGGCGGCGCGCGTGGTGACGCGGATCTCGGGCGTGCTGATGGTGGTGATCGGCGGGGTGCTGCTGGTGGAGCAGCTTTCCTGAAGCCGCCTTCTCCGTCAGGCCGCGTGCTCGTGCTCGCAGGCGTCGTCGATACCCTGGGTCGCCCACAGGGGGAACGGGTCGTCGTCGACGGTCTCACCCGGTGCCAGAAGGCAGGCGGACAGGGCCTGTTGGAGTTCCTCGGCCTTCAACTTCGTGCCGATGAAGACCAGTTCCTGCGCGTACGGAGCCTCCTCGTCGCGGGCCGCCGAGGGCTCGAAGCGGGCGACCGACCCCGCCTGTGACCACAGGCCCGTGACATGGGGGCGGGTGGAGAGGGTGAAGAAGCCCTTCGAGCGCAGGATCTTGCCGTAGCACCCACTGTCCAGGTGCGCGGTGACGAACGTCCACAACCGGCCCGGGTGGAAGGGGAGTCCGGAGCGGAACACGGTCGACGAGATGCCGTACTCCTCCGTCTCCGGGACGTGGTCGCCGTTCAGCTCCCGTACCCAGCCCGGCGCCTGCTGGGCCCGCTCCAGATCGAAGCGGCCCGTGTCCAGGACCTCGCGGAGCGGTACGCGGCTCCGCGTCGCCGTGACGATCCGGGCCGTCGGGTTGAGGCGGGTGAGCGTCGCGTGGAGGTGGTCGGCCGTGGGGGCGTCGACCAGGTCCAGCTTGTTCAGCACGATGACGTCCGCGAACTCGACCTGGTCCACGAGCAGGTCGCTGACCGTGCGCTCGTCGTCCTCGAAGGGGGCGAGGCCCCGCTCGGCGAGCTCGTCGCCGGTGTCCAGTTCGGTGAGGAAGTTCGCCGCGTCGACGACCGTGACCATCGTGTCGAGGCGGGCCACGTCGCCGAGGGTGGCGCCGTCGTCCCGCGCGAACGCGAAGGTCGCGGCGACCGGGAGGGGTTCCGAAATGCCGCTGGATTCGATCAGAAGGTGATCGAAACGGCCCTCCCGCGCGAGGCGGTCCACTTCTTCCAGGAGGTCGTCCCGCAGGGTGCAGCAGATGCAGCCGTTCGTCATCTCGACGAGGCGTTCCTCCGTGCGCGAGAGAGCCGCATCGCCGCCCCTGACCAGAGCCGCGTCGATGTTCACCTCGCTCATGTCGTTCACGATCACCGCGACCCTGAGGCCGTCGCGGTTGTTCAGGACGTGGTTGAGGAGGGTGGTCTTTCCCGCGCCGAGGAACCCGGAGAGAACGGTCACCGGGAGGCGGTCGTGTCGCGTCACGGTCAGCCTTCGGGGTGCAGGAGGCCGCGCTCGTACGCCTTGACGAGGTTCTGGGGTACGAGGTGCTGGACGCCGTCGATCGTGACGGGGACCAGGGCGGGGACGGTCGCCTTCCACTGGGCGCGGCGGTGGCGGGTGTTGCTGCGGGACATCTTGCGCTTGGGGACGGCCATGGGGGGCTCCTTGAGGCGGGGTGCTGTTGCCGAGGAGGTTAGCTGAAAATGGTTCCCATTAACAATTGGGGTGAGGGTCGTTGTCAGTGGTGCCTCCTACTGTTGATCCCGTGACCGACAGCCGACCCCTCGCCGTCTTCGACCTCGACAACACCCTCGCCGACACGGCCCACCGCCAACGGTTCCTCCAGGGCGCCCGCCGCGACTGGGCCGGGTTCTTCGCCGCCGCCCCCGAGGATCCGCCGATCCCCGAAGGGGTCGCGCTCGCCGTGTCCAGCGCCGAGGAGTGCGAGGTCGTCTACCTCACCGGACGGCCCGAGCGGTGCCGGCGCGACACCCTCGCGTGGCTCGAACACCACGGGCTGCCCGAGGGCCGCGTCTTCATGCGCCGCAACGACGACCGGCGCCCGGCACGGCAGACCAAGCTGGAGGTGCTGCGCAGACTCGCCCGGCGCGGCGAGGTCCGCGTCCTGGTCGACGACGACGAACTGGTGTGCGCGGACGCGGAGAAGGCCGGGTTCCGGGTGGTGCTGGCCCGGTGGACGGCGCCGTCGGAGGCGCTGCGGGAGGCACAGGAGGGGGAGGGGCGGACGTGATCGGGACCGGGGGAGGGGAGGGGGCGTTCACCGGCCGCCTTCGGAACGACCGCGCCAGGGGAGTTGACGTACCCGACCGGCGTCCCGATGGCCGCGAGGGCAGACCGGACTGACCTCGGGACTGCCCTTCCCGCCCTTCCCGCGCGGTGGTCCCCCGGGGCACAGTGGCGGGGCAAGAGCCCTCGTCCGAACGGATCCTGCATGCGCCGCACCACCGAGCACCGACGGTCCCGCGAACAGACCGAGTCGCGCGGCCCCGACCGCGTGTCCCCGGCGGCGGGCTCGCCGGGTGCCCTCCAGGGCGTCATCGGGAACGCGGCCGTCTCCCGCATGATCGCCCGCGAGCGCGCCGTACCGGACGGCGGCGCCGACGCCGTACGCGAGGCCGCGCGGACCGCCTCACGCGGGGGCCGGCCGTTGCCGGGCGGGATGCGGGCGTCCATGGAGAGCGCGTTCGGGACCAGCCTCGGGCACGTCCGGGTCTCCGTGGACGAGGGGGCCGCCGCGAGTATTGATGCCAAGGCGTACACCGTCGGCAACAACATCGTCGTCCAGAACGCGAGCGTGCTGCGGGACACCGAGACGATGGCCCACGAGATCCACCACACCACGCAGCGCGGAGCACCGGGCGGGCTCAGTGATCCGGACGGGAAGTGGGAGCGGGAGGCGTCCGACGTGGGGGCGCGGGTGGCCCGGGGCCAGAGCGTCCAGCGGTGTGAGGCCGATGGGGAGGAGCACGGGGACGAGGAGGCGGTGCAGCGGCGGGTGGGGTTCGAGTTCGAGTCGCGGTGGCGGGTGCGGGACCACAACGACCTGACGGACCAGGACGAGCAGAACCACCGGACCGCGGTCGCGGAGCGGGACGCCGTCATCGACGCGAGGATCCTGGGGAGGATGGCCGACCGGAAGCAGACCAGCGAACTTCGGGACCCGGCCGAACAGGACCCGTCGGGGCCGGACCTGTTCGCCAAATGGCTCACGCCTCTGCCCGGGGACGGCCCTCAGCAGTTCCAGCTCACCGACGAGGGCCGTGCGCGGATCGAGCGAGCCAGGCGGGAGAACCCCGACGGGTACAAGAGGCAGGCGGACAGCTTCGTTCCCTCACTGCTCCACAACAACCAGATCTCGGAGCCCCCTCTCCGGGGCCGTGACATCCCCAAGATGGGCACCCTCGGCAGCGGCACCGACTACCGGCTCACCTCGGACGCCAGCCCGACGGGCGGCGCGGCTCTGGAGTGGGTGACCGATCCGCTCTCCACGAAGGCTCAGCTCCTCCAGGTGATGGGGGAGATCACCGCCCTGTCGACCGCCCTGGACCAGCGGAAGGGCCGGGAGTCCTTCCCGCTCGGCGAGATCGATCGCGGCAGTTTCACGGCTCTTGCCGGGATGACGGTGTTCCCGGAGGGGACTCCGCTCCTCTACGAACCGCAGATGACCGGCGGGTTCAAGCTGAGCGAGCTGCCCCGGCTGGTGGAGTACCTCGAAGTGCCGGACAAGGCTCCCGGGCTCCTAGGACGCTCGGCCCACGAACAGCGCAAGGACGCCAAGAAGGACCTGCACCGGGACCCCGTCACCCCGATCGACACCATCCGCCAAAAAGCCGAGGAACTGGCCGGGGCACTTCCCCCGGAGGCCGTCCGGGACGAGCCGACGGACGGGTTGGTCGGTCTGATCACCCTGGTCGGCAGCTATCTCTCGTACGGCTCCGCCCTGGGGGTCAATCCGAACTCGAAGTCGATCGCGGGCGGTCTGATGTCCCGCACCTCCTTCTCCCACAACTTCACGCTGCTGCCCCTCGGGCTGCGGATGTATTTCCGTGACGACCCGAGCAGATTCGCCGCGTTCGCTCTCGAAGCGGTCGGACTCCCGCAGGACGGGAGCGAGTTCCTGTACAACGAGCCCGTCGAGCACGGGGACGCCGGCCACCGCGAGAAGAGGCAGATTCCGTTGACCCGCGCCGAATGGCTGAAGGGCATACCGGTCGGCAAGGATCTGCTGCGCAACTTCAAGCACCTGACCGAAGAGGAGAAGAACCAGGTCGGCGATGCCCGCAGGGACGACTGGAAGTTCATCCACGGCTCCCTCGGCGCGCTGGGCGTGGTGGACGACAAGGTGGGCAAGACGGGTAAGGAGACGGTCGCCCTGGTCGCCGAGTTGCGCCGGATGAGGCAGCGCGTGCCCACCGCGGAGCTTCAGCCCATCGCTGTCGCCGCCTTCGACCTGGTCCAGCGTCTCAACGAGGGGAAGTCCCCGCAGTACAAGAAGAAGTGACGGCCCCCGGCCGGGTTCAGCCCTCCTCCTCCAGCCGGAACCCGACCTTCAGCCCCACCTGCCAGTGCGCCACCTCCCCGTTCTCGACCTGCCCCCTGACCTGCGTGACCTCGAACCAGTCGAGGTTGCGCAGGGTCTGGGAGGCGCGGGCGATGCCGTTGCGGACGGCCTGGTCCACGCTCTCGGGGGAGGTGCCGACGATCTCGGTTACCCGGTATGTGTGGTTCGACATACGTCCACCGTGCCTCACGCCGACCGTCGGCGCGAGGCGTGGGCGGCGGTCAGCGGGCGGTGGACAGGGAGAGGGCGAAGCGGCCCGCCGCGTCGGTCCACCAGTGCGTGAGGTCGAGCCCGGCGGCGGCCAGTTCCGCCTTGATGCCCTCGGCCCGGAACTTCGCGGAGACCTCCGTACGCAGTTCCTCGCCCGCCGCGAAGTCCACGGCCAGGTCGAGCGCCGGGACCTTGACCGTCTGGGCGGTCCGGGAGCGCAGCCGCATCTCGATCCACTCGTGGCCCGCGTCCCAGAGGGCGACGTGGTCGAACGCGTCCGGGTGGAAGTCGGCGCCGAGTTCCCGGTTGACGACGCTGAGGACGTTCTTGTTGAACGCGGCGGTCACCCCGGCGGAGTCGTCGTACGCCCGGACCAGCGTCGTTTCGTCCTTGACCAGGTCCGTACCGAGGAGAAACGTGTCACCGGGGGTGAGGAGCGCGCGGACGGCCGCGAGGAACGCGGTGCGCTCCGCGGGGACGAGGTTGCCGATCGTGCCGCCCAGGAACGCGAGGAGCCTCGGGCCGGGGGTGTCCGGGAGCCGCAGGCCCGTGGTGAAGTCCGAGATCAGCGCGTGGATGGTCAGACCGGGATGCTCCGCGAGGAGAGCCTCCCCGGCCTGGGTGAGGGCGCTCTCGCTGACGTCCACCGGGACGTACGTGTCCAGGGCCCCGAGCTCCGCCAGCAGGTGCCGGGTCTTGTCGGAGGAGCCCGAGCCCAGCTCGACCAGCGTGCGGGCACCCGACGCCCCGGCGATCTCGGGGGCCCGGGTCAGGAGGATCTCGCGTTCCGCACGGGTCGGGTAGTACTCGGGCAACTCCGTGATCCGGTCGAAGAGTTCGCTGCCGCGCGCGTCGTAGAACCACTTCGGCGGGAGCCACTTGGGGTTCGCGGTCAGTCCGCGCAGGACATCGGCGCGCAGGGCCGCGTCGGTGGCACCCTCGGGCAGGGTGCGGGTGAGACGGAACGGGCTCACGGACGGGGCTCCTTCGGTGCGGAGAGGTCCTTGATCGGGGTGAGCAGGACCTCGGTGCGGGTCGCGGTGAGGAGGGTGGCGTCGGGGACCTCCTGCCAGGCGGGGTCGGTGTCGTAGGGCTCGGACGCGACGACCGCGCCGCGGCCGGGGTCGAGGAGATACCAGAGGCTGTCGCCCCAGGCGGTCGCCGCGATCGACGTGCCGTCCGTGACGAGGAGGTTGAGACGGGAGGAGGGGGCGGCTTCGGCGATCTCGATGACGGCGCCGGCCAGCGCGTCACCGAGCGACCCGGCCCCCGCACCCGCTCTCGTCCGCGTGAGCCGCGCCAGCACCAGTGCCCACACGAACGCCGAGTCCGTGCGGGCCTCCAGGGACAGCAGGTCCGCTGCTGGAAGGGTCGCCGCCAGGGGGGCCATGCTGTGCGGCCAGTTCTTCACCGCCCCGTTGTGGCTGAACAGCCACCTGCCCGAGGCGAAGGGCGCCGCCGCCGCTTCTCCGTCGGCGCCCGGGAGGGTCGCGTCGCGGACGGCGGCGAGGAGGGTGCGGGTGTGGATCACGCGGGCGAGGTCGGGGAAGGTGAGGTCGGCCCAGATCGGGCCGGTGCGGCGGTAGCGGGCGGGGACGGGGTCGTCGTCCGCGTACCAACCGACCCCGAAGCCATCGGCGTTGACCGTCCCGGAGCGCTGGTGCTCGGGTGCCCAGGACTGGTGTACCAGGCTGTGCGCGGGGGCGGACAGGAGCTGCCCCAGCGGCAACGGGTCGCCCACGTAGGCGAGGTGACGGCACATCAGACCGCCTCCGAGCGGGCCGTACGGAAGCCGGAGAAGATCTGGCGGCGGATCGGGTAGTCCCAGTTGCGGAACGTGCCCCGGCAGGCGACCTCGTCCACGGCGAAGGAACCGCCGCGCAGGATTTTGTGCTCGGGCCCGTAGAACACCTCGGAGTACTCCTTGTACGGGAACGCCCGGAACCCGGGGTAGGGCAGGAAGTCGCTCGCCGTCCACTCCCAGACGTCGCCGATCAACTGCCGTACGCCGTGCGGGGATTCGCCCGCCGGGTAGCTTCCGGCGGGGGCCGGGCGCAGGTGGCGCTGGCCGAGGTTGGCGTGCTCGGGGGAGGGGGTCGCGTCGCCCCAGGGGTAGCGGCGGGACGTGCCGGTCGCCGGGTCGTGGCGGGCGGCCTTCTCCCACTCCGCCTCCGTCGGCAGCCGGCGTCCGGCCCAGCGGGCGTACGCGTCGGCCTCGTACCAGCAGACGTGCACGACAGGCTCGTCCGGCGGGACCACCTCCGTGACGCCGAAGCGGCGGCGCAGCCACTGGCCGCCGTCGTTCTGCCAGAACTGGGGTGCGCGGATGGCGTGTTGGCGGATATGCGTCCAGCCGGCCGGGTGCCACCAGCGGGGCTCGTCGTAGCCGCCGTCCTCGATGAAGCGGAGGTAGGCGCCGTTGGTGACGGGCGTGGTGTCGAGGTGGAAGGCGGCCACCTCGCGGCGGTGCGCGGGGCGTTCGTTGTCCAGCGCCCACGGTTCGGAGTCCGTGCCCATCGTGAACTCGCCGCCGGGGATGAGGACTTCGGCCGGACCGGTGAACGCGGTGGCCGGGCCGGGGTCCGGGGCGGTGAGGACCTGGGGGCCCTTGCGGAGCTGATGGGTGATCAACATGGTTTCGTCGTGCTGCTGTTCGTGCTGCGCGATCATCCCGAAGGCGAACCCGGCCTCCGTCAGCCGCGTGCCGTGGAAGTCCGTCTTCTCCAGCAGGTCCAGGACTCTGCCCCGGACTTCGGCCGCGTACGCCCGTGCCTCGGCGGGCGGCAGCAGCGGCAGCGTGGGGCGTTCCGAGCGGGGGTGCTCGAACGCGTCGTAGAGGCTGTCGATCTCCGGCCGCATCGGATCGCCGCCGCCCACCGCGCGCAGGAGCCACAGCTCCTCCTGGTTGCCGATGTGCGCGAGGTCCCAAACCAGCGGGGACATCAGCGGGGAGTGCTGGGCGGTCAGGTCGGGGTCCTCGACGCAGGAGGTGAGGAGGGTGGTGCGGGCGCGGGCCGTGGTCAGGGTCTCCAGCGCCCGCCGCCGCAGGGACTCGGGGTCGGCGGAGGACTCGGTGGGTGCGGTCATCGGGTGATCTCCTCGCCGTGCAGACGCTCTTCGTACGCATCGCTCTCGTGCGGGCCGCCTTCGCGCAGGCTGTCCAGCAGGTCGTCCGCCGGGCAGCGGCCCGGGACGACGTAGCGGTCGTGGTAGGCGGTCACCGCGTCGATGACCTGCGGGGTCGCGCCCAGGCGCGGCAGGGCCTCCAGGGCCGCCGCGAAGCACGCCCGCGCGATGTCGTGCAGCTCCGGGTCGGCGAGGGCCTCGCGGGCCGCCGTCAGCCACAGTGGGTTGTGCGGCGCGGGGAGCCCCTGGGTGCGTTCCGCCAGCGGCTTCACCGCGCGGTAGGCGCGCTCGGCGGCCTCCGGGTCGTCGAACAGGGCCGTCGCCACCGCCAGCGGGACGATCCAGCCGTCCTCGCCGGGCTGCGCGTCGATCATCCGCAGCTCCAGGTGCCCGCGCGGGCGCACCGGCGGGAACAGGGTCGAGATGTGGTAGTCGAGGTCCGCGCGGGTCGGGACGCCGGTGCGCGTCCACTCCCGGAACGTCAGGCCCTCCGGCACGTCCCACGGCCCGCTGTCGCGCCGTACGCACATCACCGGCGCGTCCAGGACCAGCCGCGACCACGCCTCACGCGGTGCGCGCGCCAGATCGGGGCCGCCCGCGCGGCCCGTACCGATCTCCATCCACAGCAACTGCCGCGTCGAACGCCAGCCGGTCGGCTCCGCGCCGAGCAGCGGGGAGTTCGCGAACGCGGCGACCAGGACGGCGCCCAGGTGATGCGCCAGCCACCAGCGCCGGCCGTGCCCCAAAGGACCCGGCTCCTCGAACCCGGCGTCCAGGCACACCTGCACCGACGCCGAGGTGCACATCATCGCCCGCCCCGCCGGGCCCGTCCGGTCGAGGCACGCCTCCATCGCGTCGTACCTCGGCTCGCGCAGATAGCGCCGGGGGCCGTGCCAGGGGTCGGTGCCGATACCGGCGAGCGCCAGGCCGAGAGGGGCCAGCGCGGTGCGTACGGCGGTGAGGTCCGCCGAGACCGTGTCCACGCACTCCGTCAAGGAGGTGGCGGGGCGGGAGCTGAGCTCCAGCTGTCCGCCGGGTTCCACGGTGAGCGCGGAGTCCAGCGGGATCGTGCGCAGGGCCTCGTAGGCCGTCTCCAGTCGGTCGAGGGCCACCGGGCGGCGGGGTTCGGCCAGCTCGTGGACCAGCCACTCGACCTCCACGCCGACCGTCCGGGGCGGGCCGGTCTTGAAGCAGATGCCCCTGACCAGGGCCTCCACCTCGGCCTCCGTGACGGCCGTACGGGTGTTCGTACAGTCGCCGCCGTCACTCACAGAGTCGGACATTCGGGATCCTCCTGAGGTTCCACCATGCCACCGGTCCGGCTCGGACGGATGTCCGGCCGGGGATCACTCGTCCCACCCAAAACCCTCGGCGCGGATCCCACAAGGGGGCGAAGCGGGATGTACCGGCTTTCGTTCCCAGGGGTTCCGCCGGGCTTCGCGTGGCTGTCCCCGGGTGCGGGAAATTCCGTTGCGGGGGCCCTCTCGGGTCGCGGACGATGACTGCATGAGCACGACAGGGGAGGGTGTCGCGGTCATGGCGTCCACGGGGGTGGCGCCATGAGCGCGCGGCTCAGGGGCATCGCCAAGGAGACGGTCGAGATCGTCTCCGCCGGGGGCTACCGGGGGGTGTCCTTCGGTACGGCCGTCGAGGCGGCGCGCACGGGTACGCGGATGCTGGGGCCGGAGGCCGTCGCCTGTACGCCGGTCCCTGTGGCCGGCACGGTCATCGAAGTCACCGGCGAGAGCAGCCTCGAAGCGGCCCGACGGCTCGCGGACCAGCCTGTCGCCGTCCTGAATTTCGCCTCCGCCCGCAATCCCGGCGGGGGTTTCCTCAACGGGGCTCAGGCACAGGAAGAGGCATTGTGCCGGGCGTCCGCGCTTTACGCGTGTCTGCTGGAGGCGCCTGATTTCTACGCCTATCACCGGGCCCATCGCGACCCCTTCTACACCGACCGCGTCATTCATTCACCGGGTGTCCCGGTATTCCGGGACGACCGGGGGCGGCTGCTCGACGATTTCTATTACGCCGGATTCCTGACCGCCGCCGCGCCCAACGCCGGGGTCATTCGACGGACCTTGCCCGAGCGGGTCGGTGAGGTGCCGGGAGCGTTGGAGGGGCGCGCTGAACGGGTGCTGGAGAGCGCGGTCGCCTTCGGATATCGGCGGGTGGTGCTGGGGGCCTGGGGGTGCGGGGTCTTCCAGAACGAGCCTGAGCAGGTGGCGGGGGCTTTCCGGGATCTGCTGGGGGAGGGCGGCCGGTTTTCCGGGGTGTTCGAGAAGGTGGTTTTCGGGGTGCTGGACCGGACGCCGGGTGCGGTGATTCGGGGGGCTTTCTCCGAGACGTTCGCTTAGCCGCCCGGGCATGTGAAAAGGGCCGCTTTCACGGCCCTGTGCCTTTACGTCCAGCCGTACCGCTCGTGCAGCCGCTGCCGTACGAGGTTGAAGCGGCCCCGGTCCAGCGCGCACGCCTCGCGTCGCATGCCGTCCTCGTGGAGGCGCAGCACCCTGTCGACGTCCACCCAGGAGTCGCGGCCCGACTTGTCCCAGGGGCCGTTGCCGATCGGGACCCATTCGCGGTCGGCGTCGTGGCGTTTGCTGGAGAGCTGGACCGCGAGGAGGGTGCCCCTGGGTTCGCGGGCCACGACCAGGACCGGGCGGTCCTTGCCCCGGCCGTCGTTCTCTTCAAAGGGGACCCAGGTCCAGACGATCTCCCCGGGGTCGGGGTCGCCGTCGTGCTCGGGCGCGTACTCGGTGCGGACCCGGCCGACCTCGCGGGGGTCGGCCTCGGTGGTCGCGGTGGGGCCGAAGCGGCCCGGGACGTCGTCATCGGTGAACGTACTCACGACACGCACCCTAGGGCCTGCCGACGGGGTCCTCTCCGCCGGGCCTCGCCGTCAGAGCCAGGTCGTCGCAGGCCAGATGGTCGCGGCGGCGGTGACGAAGAGGGCGGCGTTCAGGGCGATTCGGCGGTCGCCGAGGTGCAAGTGGAGGGCGGAGGCGAGGAGTTGGAGGGCGGTGAAGCCGATCGCCGCGAGGAGGGCCAGCCAGGGGGCGACGCCGGTGAGCGGGGGTAGCAACAGGCCTGCCGTGCCCAGGAGTTCGAGGGTGCCGATGGCTCGTACGGCCGGTAGCGGGACCGTGTCCACCCAGGCCATCATCGGGCGGAGTCGTTCCTTCGTGCGGGCTGATTTGAGGGTGCCCGAGTAGAGGTAGAAGAGGGCCAGCGGGGTGGCGAGGATCCAGTACGCGATGGTCACGGGGCCCATTGCACGGCCGTACGCCCGTGCGTGTCCAAGACCCGTTCTGGCGGGGCGATACCGTCCGGGTATCGTCGCCGCATGGAGCTGCGTACGCTGCGCTATTTCGTGGCGGTCGCCGAGGAGTTGCACTTCGGGCGGGCGGCGGCCCGGCTGCACATGAGCCAGCCGCCGTTGAGCCGGGCGATCAGACACCTGGAGGCGGACGTCGGTGCCGTGCTGTTCGAGCGGTCCCCGGTCGCGCTCACCGGGGCGGGGGCGGTGCTGCTCGACGAGGCGCGGGATCTGTTGGGGCGGGCCGAGCGGGCGCGGGTGCGGGTGGCAACCGCCGCCGGGGCGGCCGTACTTGTCGTCGGGCTGCTGGGGGACAGTGCGGATCCTCGGGTGACGCGGCTGGCCCGTGTCCACCGTGAGCGGTATCCGCACGTCGAGGTGCGGGTCCGGGAGACCGGCCTCGCGGATCCGACGTGCGGGCTGCATGCCGGGAGTGTCGATGTCGCGCTCACGCGGGGGCCGTTCGACGAAACGGGGCTGGTGGTACGGGAGTTGAGGGCCGACCCGGTCGGTGTGCTGCTGCGGGCCGACGATCCGCTCGCCGGGCGGGAGAGTCTCACGCCGGGGGAGCTGGCCGGGCGGCGCTGGTTCCGGTTCCCTCAAGGGACCGACCCTCGCTGGCAGTTGTACTGGAGCGCCGGGGAACCCCGGGAGGGGCCGGTGGTGCGGGCCGTGCAGGAATGCCGGCAGGCCGTGCTGTGGAACGGGACCGTCGGGATGACACCCCTCGGGCACGAGCCGGGGGAGGGGCTGGTGGTGGTGCCGTTGCGGGAGGTGCCGTCGAGTCCGGTGGTGGTGGCGTGGAGGGAGGGGGACGACAACCCGTTGATCAGGTCGTTCGTGCGGGTCGCGGGGGTTGTTCACCGGGAGTGAGGGTGCGGCTGGTGGTGGGGGTGGCGTACGAGGGCGAGGCGGGCGGTGGAGGAAGGCGAACGCGGGTGTGGCGTACGGGAGTCGAGGCGAACCCTGCGCGGGGCTCGCCTCAACTCCCGTACCGCGTCTACTCCTTGTCGACCGCGACCTTCTGGGCCACGGGAGTTGTCCCCGGAGTCGCTGCCGCAGGCACCGCCGGGGCCGCTGCCGGGCTCACGGCCGAAGGAGCCGCCGCCTTGTGCGCGCCCCCGCTCCCGTTCGCTCCCACCACTTCCCCGTTCGGGTTCATCGACGCCAGCAACTGCCGCGCGAGCCCCAGCCCGGTCCCGCCCATCGTGAGCGCCTTCGCGAACAACTCGCCCATCCCGTCGGCCCCGTTGAGCAACACCATGTTGTCGACGTTGCCGAACGCGGACGCCCCCGCCTGGACGATCTCCGGCCACTTCTCGGCGAGTTGCTGCGCGACGACCGCCTCCTGGTTCTCGGCGAGCGCGGCGGCCCGCGCCTTGATCGCCTCGGCCTCGGCGAGCCCCTGCGCACGGGTCGCCTCCGCCGCCGCGAGCCCCTTCGCCTGGGCGGCGGCGGCCTCGGCCTCACCGGTCGCCCGGGTCGCGGCGGCCGACGCGGAGCCGCGTGTCTTGGTGGCCTCCGCCTCCGCGCCGGCGGCCTGCTTGACCCTGGACGCCTCGGCCGCGGCGGCGAGTTCGGTCTCCTTCGCCTTGGCCTGCGCCGCCGAGATCCGCGCGTCGCGCTCGGCCTCGGCGAGGGTGCGCTTCTCGTACGCCATCGCGTCGGCGGGCTTGCGGACGTCCGCCTGGAGCTGCTGTTCGCGCCGGTGTGCCTCCAGTTCGGCGACGCGGGTCTCCTGGACGACGACCTCCTGCCGGGCGCCCGCCTCCGCAAGTGGCCCCGCCTGACGGGCCTTTGCCGCCGCGTGGTCGCGCTCGGCCTGGTAACCGGCCTGGAGGATCTCGCTGTCGCGCGTCGCCTCCGACATGCGCGCCGCCGCCTGCTGCTCCGCCTCGGTGGCCAGCCGGTTGGCCTCCGCCTGGGCGATGCGCGCGTCGCGCTGGACGGCCGCCGCGTGCGGCATCGCGAGGTTCTGGATGTAGCCGGTGGGGTCCTCGATCTCGTGGATCTGCAACGAGTCGACGATCAGCCCGAGCTTCTCCATCTCCGTCCCGCACGCCGCCCGGGTCTGCCCGGTCAGCTTCTCCCGGTCGCGGATCATGTCCTCGACCGTCAACCCGCCCACGATGGACCGCAGATGACCGGCGAACACGTTGTGCACGCGCTCGGACATCAGCCGCTGCTGGTCCAGGAAGCGGCGGGCCGCGTTCGCGATCGACACGAAGTCGTCACCCACCTTGAAGATGACAACTCCCCGCACCTTCAGCGGAATCCCCTGGTGCGTGACGCAATCCACCTGCAACTCGGTCTCGTTGAGGTCCAGCGACAGCTTCCGCACCGCCTGCACGCCCGGCATCACCAGCGTGCCGCGCCCCGTGACGATCCGGAACCCCATGCCCTCTTCGAGGCCCTCGGTCCGGTGGTTCGAACCCGAGATGACCAGCGCCTCGTTGGGTTCCGCCACCCGCCACATCATCTTGAACAGACCGATCACGGCGAGCGCGGCGAGAACCGCCACACCCGCAACGACGCCGATGACCATCGGCATACGCCCCCTTTGAATGGTGCCCCGGCGCCGAACGAACTTTCGGCACCGGACGAAAGGGAGTGTGCGCCCGCGCGAGCCCCAGGAGAAGACGCCGCCCGATCCTTGTCACAACCTTGACGAATACGGCTCTCACCTGGGACTTCGTACGCTCAACTGTCGTACGCGGCCGTGACGTACACGGTCCTCGGCGGCAGATGCTCCACCACCATCACCACCGTCCCCCGCTCGAACCGCTCCCCGCTGTTCGCCGGATACGCGAGGAAGTGCTCGGCACCGCCCCGCACCCGGACGATGACCTCCCCGACGAGCCCGGGCCCGATCACTCCGGTGACCCGCCCCATGAGCCCGACCATCGACGCGTCGTCCATGTTCACAGGTTAGGCCAACGTCCAACCCATTGACGTGTCTCATTCACGCCCCTACCTTCTGATCGACTTTCCGAACCTTGTTCGGGATGTCGAACCCCCATCGTGTCAGGGAGAGCCGCCATGACCGCACAGAACCGTCCCCCCACGCAGTCCCCCACGCCGTCCCGCCGCAGCCTGCTGCGCGCGCTCGCGATCGTCCCCGCCGCAGCGCTCGTCCTCGGTGAGGCGCCCGGCCTGCTGGGGAGCGCGCTGGCCGCCGCGCCCGCCAGTGGGTCCGCGACCCGGTACACCATCGTCCCGTTCCTCAACAGCAACGACGGGACGGTGAACGTCTACACGTCCGACGACGGCACCGACTTCCGGCTCGCGAAGTCGACCGCGTACACGCCGCCGAGCAACCGCATCCGCGACGCGAGTGTCTTCAAGCACACGGACGGCTACTACTACCTCACGTACACCACGCACACCTGGCAGGACGTCAGCACGACGATCGGGTTCGCGCGCAGCTCCGACCGGCTCAACTGGACGTTCCTGTACGACTACACGGTCCCGATCGCCAACCTGTCCCGGGCCTGGGCGCCGGAATGGTTCGTCGACAGCGACGGCAGTGTCAACGTCATCGTCTCCTGCTCGCTCACCAGCGACGAGTGGATCTTCACGCCGTACCGCCTGAGAGCCACGAACTCGGCGCTGACCGCGTGGAGTTCACCGGTCGCCCTGTCCGGCGTCGGCGCCAACCACATCGACACGTACATCGTGAAGATCGGCTCGACGTACCACGCGTTCACGAAGAACGAGACGTCCAAGTACATCGAGTACGCCACCGCGACCTCCCTCAACGGCCCCTACACCATCTCCAGGACCGGCGACTGGGCCGGCTGGGGCAGCTACCGCGAGGGCCCCTCCGTCATCCAGCTCGACAACGGCGCCTGGCGGATCTACTTCGACGGCTACGGCGACGGGAACTACTACTACAGCGACAGCTACGACACCTTCGCGACCTGGTCCGCGCCGAAGGCCCTGCCCGCGATCTCCGGTACGGCCCGCCACTTCACGGTCATCAAGGAGACCGTCTCCGGCGGTCCGGCGATCACGAAGAACGCGACGCGGTCCTTCCAGTCCGCCAACTTCCCGACCCGGTACTGGGAGCAGCAGTCCTCCCTGCTCAACCTCCCCGTCATCAGCAGCTCCAGCGCCGCCGCCGACAAACAGGCGGCGACCTTCACGGTCGTCGCAGGTCTCGCCGACTCGGGCGGCTACTCCTTCCGCGACGCCGCCGGGAACTACCTGCGCCACTGGGACTTCCGCGGCCGGTTCGACGCGAACGACGGGACCTCCACCTTCGCCCGCGACGCCACGTTCATCGCCCGTACCGGCTCCGCCTCGAACGCCGTCCGCTTCGAGTCGTACAACTACCCCGGCTACTACCTGCGCCACTACAACTACCAGCTCCGCGTGGAACCGACGAACGGCACGGACCTCTTCCGGCAGGACAGCTCGTTCGTGCCGGTGACGGCCTGGGCCTGACCTGCACGTGGGGGAGTTCCCGGCCTGGTGTGCAGTCACTGTGCAGCAGGCCGGGGGCGTCCCCGGACGGATGGCGCCGGTGGGGAAACGTACTGGCGCGGCCGGTTCGGGCTGCCTAGGGTTGCCCGGTGGAAGATCGCGAACTGATGGCCGGCGGAATCAACCAGGTCGTCCGGGAGGGGAATCGCGTCAGACGCCCCGCGGGCCCGTGGAGTGTGACCGTGCAGCGGTTGCTCGCCCATCTGGCCGAGGTGGGGTTCACCGGGGCGCCGCGACCGCACGGGCTGAGCGAGAACGGTGACGAGGAGGTCGTCGAGTTCCTGCCGGGCGAGGTCGGGCACGATTTCGACGCGCCGCAGGTGCGCAGTGACGCGTCCCTCGTCGCCGTGGCGCGGCTGCTGCGGGAGTTCCACAACGCCTCGGCGGGCTTCGTGCAGCGGCCGGAGGACGTGTGGCAGTTTCCGCCCCGGGAGCCCGCGGAGGTGATCTGCCACGGTGACGCGGCCACGTACAACACGGTCTTCCGCGACCGACTGCCCGTCGCCTTCATCGACTTCGACACCGCCCATCCGGGGCCACGGCTGTGGGACGTGGCGTACACCGCGTACCGTTTCGTGCCGCTGTACGCGCCGGATGCGGCCGAGCCCACGCTGCCGGTTCCCGAAGCCATGCGTCGGTCGAGGCTGTTCGCCGACGCGTACGGGCTGTCCGAGCAGGAGCGGGCCGCGCTTCCCGCCGTCGCGGGTGCGCGGCTGCGGGCGCTGGTGGAGTGGATGTACGCGGAGGCGGCGGCGGGTCATCCCACTGTGCGGCGGCATGTCGCCGAGGGGCACGATCAGCGGTATCTGACGGACGCCCGGTGGATCGAGACCACCTTCGGGGCGCCGAACTAGCCTCCCTGCCCCCGCCTCGCCTCACACGGTCGCGAGCGATACCTCTGTCGACTTGAACAGTGCGGTGACCGCGGAGCCCTCCGCCAGGCCGAGGTCGGTGACCGCGTCCTTGGTGATCGCGGCGGTCAGCTCGGCGCCGTCGACCGCGACCCGGACCGAGGCCATCGCGGCGCCCGTCGCGACCTCGCGCACGGTGCCGGTGAGCCGGTTGCGGATGGACAGGCCCTCGACCGGGCCGGTGGCCAGCGCCACCTCGGTCGCCTTGACCAGGGTGCGCACGGTGGAGCCCTCGGCGAGGCCGAGGTCCTTCACCGCGTCGAGGGTGATGGCGGCGGTGACGTCCTGGCCGCCGTCGAGGTGGACCTTGACCGTGGCCATGACCTCCCCGGGGGTGACGGCCGTGACGGTGCCGGGAAGCTGGTTGCGGATGCTCAGGTTCATGGGGGGACGCCTCGGATGGTTCGGGGTGTTTGTGCACTTTTGGGAGTGCTGGGCGGTCCACCGTAGTCCGGCGACGGCCCCCTCCGGGCACGCGACATCGCAACCGCGAGACACAGGGCGCAAGGTGCCTCGCAGATCTGGTCCGTCGACCTGTTCAGGCGGGATACGCGTGGGTCTGCGCAGCCTTCACGGTCGCCCACACCTCCGCGCCCGGGTGCAGGTCGAGCTCGGCGGCGGCGACCGTGGTGAGGTCGGCCGCGAGCGGGAGTCCACCGGTGAGCGCGGTGCGGATCTGGTCGCCGTGGATCTCCAGCCCGGCGACCTCGCAGCGCCACAGGTTGCGGGCGCTGGAGCCGGTGGGGCGGGCGCGGTGGAGCGTGACGGCGCTGGGCGGGAAGGCGACGAAGACCGGGCCGGTGAGGTCCTCCGTCGTCGTCACCTCGGCCCCGCCCTCGACGCGCACGGTGTGTCCTTCGGCCTCGCCCCGGTACAGGTTGAGGCCCACCAGATGGGCGATGTAGTCCGTACGCGGGCGGCGGGCGATGTCCGCCGGGGTGCCCTCCTGGACGATGTGGCCGTCCTCGATGACGATCAGACGGTCGGCCAGGACCATCGCGTCCAGCGGGTCGTGGGTGACGAGCACGGCGACCGCCTCGAACTCGGCGAGATGGCGGCGGAGTTGGGCGCGGACGTCGAGGCGGGTGCGGGCGTCCAGCGCCGCCAGGGGTTCGTCCAGGAGCAGCAGGCGGGGGCGGGTGGCCAACGCCCGGGCGAGCGCGACGCGTTGGGCCTGCCCGCCGGAGAGGCGCCGGGGTCTCACGGCCGTGTGCCCGGACAGGCCCATGCGTTCCAGCCATACGGCGGCCTGCGCGCGGGCCTCCGCCTTGGTGGCGCCGTGGCAGCGGGGGCCGAAGGCCACGTTGTCGAGGGCGGAGAGGTGAGGGAAGAGCAGGTAGTCCTGGAAGACGACCCCGACCGGCCGGGACTCCGGCGGCGTACGGTCCAACTCCGCGCCGTCCAGCCGCAGATGGCCGTCGGTGAGGGGGACGAGTCCGGCAAGGGCGCGCAGGGCGGTCGTCTTGCCGGCGCCGTTGGGCCCGAGCAGCGCGACCACGTCACCGGGCGCCGCGGTGAGTGCCACGTCGAGGCGGAAGGCACCGCGCTCGACGACGAGACGGGCGTCGAGCCCGTCCGCGGAAGGGCCGGACTGGACGTCGTGGGCCATGTCGGAGGTCTTCTCGATGTCGGTCATGAGGCGGTCATCCAGCGGTCACGCAGCCCCGCCAGCACCGCGACCGACACGGCGAGCAGGACCAGGCTGAGGGCGATGGCCGTCTCGGGGTCGTTCTGGAGGGCGAGGTAGACGGCGAGCGGCATGGTCTGGGTGCGGCCGGGGAAGTTGCCGGCGAAGGTGATCGTGGCGCCGAACTCGCCGAGCGCGCGGGCCCAGGCCAGGACGGCGCCCGCGGCGATGCCGGGGGCGATCAGGGGCAGGGTCACGCGGCGGAACGCGGTGAAGCGGGAGGCGCCGAGCGTGGCGGCGGCCTCCTCGAAGCGGGGGTCGGCCGCGCGCAGGGTGCCCTCGACACTGATCACCAGGAACGGCATCGCCACGAACGCCTCCGCGACCACGACGCCGGTCGTGGTGAAGGGGAGCGTGATCCCGAACCAGGCGTCCAGCCACTTGCCGACGACGCCGTTGCGGCCCAGCGCCATCAGCAGGGCGACACCGCCGACCACCGGGGGCAGCACCAGCGGCAGCGTCACCAGGGCCCGTACGAGACCGCGGCCGGGGAAGTCGACCCGGGCCAGCAGCCAGGCCAGCGGTACCCCGAGCACCAGGCTCACGGCGGTGGCCGCCGTCGCGCAGAACAGGGAGAGCCTGAGGGCCTGCCACACCTCGGAGCTGGTCAGCAGGTCGGGCATGCCGGCCCAAGGGGCCCTGATCAGCAGGGCGACGAGCGGCAGGGTGAGGAACGCCAGCCCGATCAGGGCGGGCACGAGCAAGGGCAGCGGCGCACCGCCCCTGAGAGCGCGGCGGCGCCGCGGGCCACCGGCGAGGGTGTCCGCGGCACCGGCCCGGTCCGTGGGAGGCGGTGTCACGGGTTGAGGAACCCGGCGGCCGTCAGGACCTTCTGGCCCTCGGCGGACCGCACGAACGCGATGAACGCCTCGGCGGTCCCGGTGTTCCTGGACTCCTTGAGCAGGGCGATGGGGTAGTCGTTGACGGCGCCGGCGGACTCGGGGAACTCCACGCCCTCCACCTTGCTGCCCGCGGCCTTCACGTCGGTCTTGTACACGACCGCCGCGTCGGCCTCCTTCAGCACCACCTTGTTGAGGGCGGACTTGACGTCCTCCTCGTAGGAGACCGGGGTGAGCTTCAGCTTGCTCGCGGTCAGCGCCTTCTCGGCGGCGGCGCCGCACGGCACCGCCTTGTCGCACAGGACGACCTTCAGGTCCTTGTTCGTGAGGTCCTTCAGCGAGGCGATCTTGTCCGGGTTGCCGGGCAGCGTGGCGATCTCCAGCTGGTTGCGCACGAACGTGGCCGGGGCGGTGGCGTTGCCGCCCGCGTCCGTGACGACCTTCATCGTCTTCGGGCTGGCGGAGGCGAAGACGTCGGCGGGGGCGCCGCCGGTGATGGACGCGGCGAGGGAGTCGCTGCCGCCGAAGCTGAAGGTGACCTTCGTGCCGGGGTGCGCCGACTCGAACTCCTTGCCCAGGGCCGTGAAGCTCTCCTTGAGCGAGGCCGCGGCGAACACGGTGATGTCACCGGAGACCTTCGCCGGGGCGGAGGCCGACGCCGAGGGGTCCGACTTCGCGGAGCCGGAGTCGTCGGAGGACGAACAGGCACTCAGGGCCAGCAGCGAGACGGCTCCCGCAGCGGCCAGCCGCACGGGCCGGCGGGTGCGCACAGAACGGGTCATCACGGGGTCCACTCCTCAAGGTCCTGACGGACTCGACTACGGTCTTTCGACGACCACGTTGGTCGACTTGATCACGCCAACTGTGCGGACACACGCCCGAGGACCACCTCGGTGACGATGCCGGAGGAGCGGTTGCGGGCCGAGGAGCCGGTGGACTCCCGTTCGGCCCGGTGCGCCTCGCGGGCGTAGGCCGCGAGTGCCGGCCCCGGGATGATCCGACGGCCCTGCTCGTCGCGTTCGGCGATCGGCTTCCCGCCGTCGACCAGGCGCCGCACTGTGCCCGGTAAAGCGGCGGCGTCCCCGATCCGGTAGGTGTGCATGCGCCGATGATAAGCCGCATATGCAAGGTGGATACCGTCTGATGCATGGCATGAGCTGGAACCTTGATCTATCAGGATGGCATGTGCGTTTGCGTGCGAGGGTGGTCCGGGTACGGTCATCCGGGAGGTGGTAGCCCGTGAGCCAGACCCTCGCAGCTGCCCGTACCACCGCCGGATCCGCGGCGGAACTCGTCCTCACCGGCGACCTGGACCGGCCGTCCCGACTCACCGTGCCCGACCTGCTCGCCTGGCCCCAGCACGCGGCCGAGGTCGCCTTCGGCTGCGCGACGAGCGGCGTCCGGCACCACCGCTTCACCGGCCCGCTCCTGCACGACGTCCTCACCGCCGCGCGCCCGGCCTTCGACCGGGCACGCCGCAAGGACCGCCTCCGCTTCCTGATCGCCGTACGCGGCGCCGACGGCCACCGCACCCTGCTGTCCTGGGCCGAGATCGACCCCGACTTCGGCCGCGCCCCCGTCCTCCTTGCCGCCACCCTGGACGACACCCCGCTGGACCGCGCGGGCGCCCAGCTCGTCCTGCCCCAGGACCGCTGCGGCGCCCGCTACATCAGCGGCATCGAGGCGATCCACGTGGACGGCGGCTACACCGCGTGGACCTGACGACCCGGTGACCGCGGAGGCCCCGGCCCTGGAACACACGCCGCACGAGGGGCTGTACGCCACCGGGACGGCGTACCTGGGCGAGCCGGTGCCGGCCGGCAGGCGAGACGGCCCGTGTCACAGCGGCAACCTCGTATGCGGCGCACGGTGAAACGGCCCCGCCACGGTGACCGTCCTCGCCACCGCCACCGCCACCGCCACCGCCACCGCGCCGCCCGCTTCCTGCCGCGACTGCCGTGGGAGAGCGCACACGAACGCGCCCACGCGGCCCCGACCTCGACATGACCCCAGGAACCGCGACGTGCTCAGCGGGCGGGAAGCCGCCGAGGCCGTACGCCGGGCCAAGGTGAAGACCGGGGGCACCTGGGCCCAACTGGCCGAAGCGGCCGGGAAACCCCTGGCCTGGACCACGGCGGCCCTGCTCGGACTCGGCGACGATGCCGCACTGGCGTTCCGGCTCCAGCCCATCAGAGGGGCTCTGGACACCGCCGTCCCCGTGGACCCACAGCGTGTCCCTGACCCCGCCGGAGACCGGGCGGACGGTGCTCGGGCCACCGAGGGCCGGGCAGCGAGCACCGTGCTGCGCTGCCGAAGCCGCTTGGACGAGTCCGGCACGGTCCGGGAGTACGAAGGCGGTGTCCCGGAAGCCGTACGGAACCGAGGCCACCGGCGAGAGCACCACGACAGGCGGCAGGGTCGATGTCGTCGAGGTGTCGATGAGCCCCGGACGCATCCGGGAGAGGACGTCATTGGCACTTTCGGCCGGTGTTGATGCACTGGACCATCCGGTTCATCAGCTTCTTGTCGAAGACGTTGATGAAGTCGCCGTGGTCCGTGATCGGCTTGTGCATCTGCTCCGGGAATCCGTCCACGGCGTAGAACGGACGGGTCCTTCCGTTGTCGCCGAGGCTGGGCGCGTTCACGTCGTAGACCAGACGCTGGACCAGTTGCGGGATGGCCTTGAAACCGGCCGGGCAACGACCGGTCCTGGGATCGGCGAACGCGACGTGCGAGCGGTGGTTGGCGCTGTCGATGCTGCGGCCGTCCCAGCAGCTCTGGAACCTGGACGTGCGGACCAGGCTGCTGCCGCCGGGGCAGACCGGGTACTTGTCCGTCAGCTGCCGGTTCTCGAAGCCGGTGCAGCTCCACGACGCGTTGGCGTTCGCGGTGCCGTTCGTGAACACCTTCGCGTCACCGGTGATGATGCGCAGGAACTCGGGCATCGCCACGACCTTGCCGCGCGGGTTGCCGACGAAGTTCAAGGTGACCTTCGACGCCGTCAGGATCCGGCCGGTGTTGCCCTCGGCGCCGCCGCCGAGCCGCTGGGCGTCGAACTCCTGGGCGCCGTCCTGGAGCCGGAGCACCGGCCAGTAGTACGTGGACTTGTCGCCCGGGTTGCGGCAGCTGGTCGCGGCGGCGGCGAACTCCTCGTTGGTGGTGAAGGCGTTGTTGTCCTGGTTGCCGACGTAGTCGTGGGTGTGGTGTGCGCCGTTGCCGACACCTGGAGCGACGATGATGTTGTCGGAGTTGTACAGCTTGTTCTTGTTCACGCCGCACCGTGTGGTGAAGACGCCCCGGGAAGCGCCGCGTGACTTGTTCGGTTCGCGTACGTTCGGCCGGACCGTGGTGATGTCCACGAAGTCGGCCGCCACGGGGCCGTTGCCGCCCCGGCCGCCGCCCTGCTGGTTGCCGCCCTGCTGGTTGCCGGAGGTGCGCAGCGTGCAGGCGGCGAGGGAGCCGAGGCCCCGTGGCCTCGTACCCGACCTGCCTATCGCTATCGCGATCCGGTCGATGGTCGCGACCCTCTTGTCCTTCAGCGGACCCATGATCGCGTTGTTGACGAACTGGTTGTCCTGCTGGATCGCCCGAGCCGAACTCCGCAGCCGCTGGTACGCCTCGGACACCTGCTTGTCGAGGAGCGCGAGTTCCCTGTCCACCTGTGCCCTGGCCTGGCTGGGGACCGAGGTCAGCACGGCTCCGACATCCGGGCAGCTGATGGTGGTGGTACTGGCTGTGAGCGCTTCGGTCCGGCCCGTAGCGGCGCGTTTCGTCGAGTTGCCGCTCCCGCTCTCGTCGGCGGAGGCGTACATGTTGACCGTTATCAGCCCTCCTGCGCCCAGGGCCAGGCATGCCGCGGCGGCGATGGCCCGATTGGTTCGCTTGGTTGTGCTGTGGCGCATGGGGCTCCTCGGAGGTTCTCGAATCAAGTGGGCCGCCGTGGGGGCGGGGCGGCGGTGTCGACGCCGTGGAGGAATCCCCCGCACAGCGTGTTCCGGCCGTTCGCCGGAGGCCGCTGCCGGGGCTTGAGGCGGTCTGCGCACTGCCCTCGGCACCGGTCAGGTAGCGCCGCGCGGACGGATTCGCCCATGCGCTGCTCTTCCACTTCCTTCGTCACCCGCTGGGGTGACCGGCGGAACCAGCATTGCCGCTGGGGCAGTTGGGGCGACAGAGGTTTCGACCCCGCGTCAGAATCTCGTAAGGAGTGACTCCGCATAGATGCCGCCGGGCGCCGGAGGGGGGCGGGGCATGAGACTCGGTAGGTGCAGTGCCGCCGTTGGACCGTCCACGACCGGCCGATGACTGACGCTCCCGTCCGGACGAAGGACGAGACGGCTTACAGGTGTCTTACGCGTCGCGTGCGAACCCCACGAGCCGCCGGGGCACCCCCTAGCGTGACCGGATGCGATCCCTCCGCACTCTTCGTACGACGGCCCTGGTGACCGCCGCTCCGCTGCTGCTGGCCGCCGCCGGCCTGGTGCACCCCCGGCATCTGACGGCGGCGACGGCAGGCCACTGGGCCGGGCTGCACATCGTTCTGCTGCCTGTCTTTCCCCTCCTGGTCCTCGGCCTGGTGATTCCTGTGTGGGGCCGGCCGCGTCGCGACGTGGAGGGGGTCCTGACGGTGCTCTCCTGGGCCGGAAGTCTCTGCTTCGCCGCCTACTACTCCGGCCTCGACGCCGTGGCCGGCATATCCGCCGGGACCGTCGTGGACCACGGCGTCCACGGGGCGGCCGGACGGCTGTTCGCCACGGGCGACGCCTTGGGCCGGACCGGGGTGTACGGGCTGGTCGTCGCTTCGCTGGCCACCTGCGCGGTGCTCTGGCGTCGGCACGGGGCCCGGGTACTGCCGGGCGCCGCCGTCCTGCTCGCCGCCTGCTGGTCGTTCGTCGACAGCCACATCTTCTGGCCCAGGGGCGTGATCACCATGCTCGGTTTCGCCGTGGCCTTCGCCCTGCTGACAGCGGCGGCGTCCCGGCCCGTCGAGGGCGCGTTCACCGCCCCGCTGCTCCAGGGCGGCGGGCTTTCAGAAGGCCCCCGGCACGGGTGAGCGGCCGGGCCGGGGCCCACGTCTTCGTCGAGGTCAGCGTTCGTGGATCACTTCGCCGTCGAACACGGTGAGGTCCACCTGAGCGTCGGGGATGTCGTGCGGGTCGGCGGAGAGCAGGGGACGGTCCAGGACGCACAGGTCGGCCACCTTGCCGGGTTCGATCGTGCCCTTCCAGTCGTCGGCGAAGTCCTGCCACGCCGCCGTGGCCGTGTACGCGCGCAGCGCCTCGACGAGCGGCACCCGTTGCTCGGCGCCGCAGACCCTGCCGCCGCCTCTGGATTCGCGGAGCATCATGTGGGCCACGCCCTGGCGCCAGTCGGGTTCGGTGACGGGGGCGTCCGAACTGGCGCAGAGCCTGACGCCGGCCTCGACGGCCGAGCGGACCGGCCACTGGCGCGCGGAGGGCCCGGGCCCCACCATGGCGTCCATCGTGTCGGCCGTGGTCCACATGATGGTGGGGTTCATGTTGATGCCGTAGCCGTGCGCGGCGAGCTTGGCCAGGCTGCCGGGCCCGGCGAAGGTGCCGTGGATGACGTAGTGCCGGGCGTCGGGCCGCGGCGCGGTGGCGTTCGCGGCGATGAGGGCGTCCACGACGGTGTCTATGCCGCGGTCGCCGGTGACGTGCACGCCGAGCTGGAAGCCGGCCTCGTGGGCGATGCCGATCATCTCGCGCAGTTCCTCGACCTGGAGCGCGGGCGTGTCGCCGTGCACGCACAGAGAACCGTGACCGCCGCCCGGGTAGGGCTCGTTCATCCAGGACGTACGGTTCGGCGGAATGCCATCGGCGAAGATCTTGACGCCGATGACCCGCAGCCGCCGGGGATCCGTCGATCCCGGGAGCGTCGACTCGCCCAGCCCTCGGCGCAGTTCCTCGGCCGAGCCGCCCATCGCGGCGGGCAGCAGCAGCACATTCACCCGGGCGTGGAGCAGGCCCTCGGCGGCGAGTTCGGTGTAGGCGGTGAGGTTGTCGGTGCTGAGGCCGCCGTAGAAGGTCTCGGTACCCCCCGGGCCGAGTCCGGGCTCGGTGTAACTGGTGATGCCACGAGAGTGGAGTTCGCGGATCACGGTCTGGATGGCATGGCGGCGCTGGGCGATCGTGGGGGAGGGCAGGGCCGCGAGGGCGAGTTGCTGGGCGGCCTCGCGCAGGATGCCGGTGGGCTCCCCGTCGGAGCCGGTGTCGATGACGCCTCCGGGAGGCGGCACGGTGTCCGCGTCGATACCGCAGCGGCGCAGGGCGGCCGTGTTGAGCCACACCGTGTGCGAGGAGAAGTCGGTCAGGCAGACCGGGTGCTCCGGGGCCACCGCGTCCAGGTCGCGGCGGTGCGGGAAGCGCCGCGGGTCGGCGAGGCACTCCTTGAGACAACCGGGGTCCCAGCCGAGCCCGACGATCCATTGTCCGGGTGGGACAGCGCACGCCGCTCCACCCACGAGTGCGGCGATGGCGGCGATCGACCCCACGGCAGGGTGGCCGACGTCGAGGGCGAAGGGTGGTTTCGTCATCCCGTACGCGGCACCGTGGAGGTGCGAGTCGTTGATGCCGGGCAGGACGGTCCTGCCGTTCAGCTCGACGACGCGGGTGCGGGGGCCGGCCAGGGCACGCATTTCTGCGTCGCTGCCGACGGCGACGATGTCCCGACCGCGCACGGCCACCCCTTCGGCGACGCTGAAGGCACGGTCGACGGTGAGGACTTGACCACCCGTCAGGATCAAGGAGGGTGCGGTGTCACTCATGGGAGACCTCGCTCAAGGGCTGGGCGCGCACATCGGCGGGCGGGGGCTGTGTCCTGGCTGTGCCGACCAGGAAAGAGCCTCTGGCGCACACTCACCATCCGTAGGAATACCGATTGGCACAGGGCGCGGGGCCGCGGCGTCGTACGGCGGTGAAAATCTTGCCCGCGACGACCCGCGCTCCTATCGTTGGGCGCCCCTCGGCCATTGTGGCCCGAGCCACTCCGGAGGCTCGTATGCTCACCCATCACCAGATCGCGGCGGCCACCCGTATCGGCATGCTCACCCGCGAGCGCGACACCGCCTCCGCGTGCGCCCAGGCGCTGTGCGAACTCTCCGACGCCCTGCCGCTCGACGCGGCGGCCCTGCTGGCCATCGACCCGTTGACCGGTGTCCACACGCAGCTGGCCGGGATCGGCTACACCGCCGAGACCTCCCAGTCGATGGCCGCCGAGTTCGTCACCACTCCCTGGTACGGCAGCGCCGTACGGCAGGAGCTGCCGCCGTCGATCTGTGAGGACGACGAGAACGCCGGGCCGCGTTTCCGCCACGGATGGTTCTACGCCGAGCGGGTGCGACCGGCCGGATTCCGCGACGGAGTGACCGGTGGGCTGCGCCGCGGAGCCCGTGTCGTGGGCCTGGTGCACCTGGCCACCCAGAGTGCGGACGTCTACCACACCGAGGCCCGCCGCCTGCTCGCCTCCGTGATCCCCGCCCTCGCGGTCCTCGCCGACCCGCTGGCGCACACGGGTGACCAGCACGGGCTGGCCGACGAGGGTGCGGCAGCCCTGGTGACCCCGGAAGGCGGCGTGGTCGACCTTCCCGGCCGGGACCGTCCCCGGGTGCTGCGGGACGAGGAGTTCCATGGCGTGCTGCGTACCTTCGCGGGAACGGACGGCCTTCGGCTGCGGATGCTGTGGCCGGTGGACGGCGCCTGGTACCGGGTCTCCCTCCACCGCCACCGGGCGAGCCTGTGTGCCGCGAAGCGCGTGGTGCTGGTGCACGAGACCTCCGTCGAACCGCCGTACGGACTCAGCCGGCGGGAACTGGAGGTACTCACCCGCGCGGCCACCGGGCAGACCAACCGGGCCATCGCCCAGACGCTGTTCCTGTCGCCGCGGACTGTCCACAGCCACATCGAACACCTCCTGCGCAAGACCGGCTGCGCCTCCCGCGCCGAGGCCACGGCCCTCGCGGTCCGCGACGGCCTGCTCCGCCCGGCCGCGGACGATCTGCTGTTCTTCGTCGAACGCTGAGTCCGGCCGGACACACCCACGGCTGGTCGTGCGCACTTCGAGGCGCGGTACGCACCGATGGACGGGCACCCGGCGTGGCCGGCCGCGTCCAGGCCATCAGCGCCGTCCGACTGGAAAACACCGTTCCGGCGGTCTGTGCCGTTCCATGTGTCGGCCGACGGGCGGGGTCAGCCGGTCAAAGAGCGCGTCGACCAAGGGTGGTACGCGCTGTTGTCGGTGGCGGTGGAGTTGCTGGGCATCGCGTGCCGGGACAGAACTACGAGGCGGCGGCGGAGGCGAAGCCGTCTCCTGAAGGCATGGAGCACCGCGACGCGGGTCACCGGCCTCGGCCCCTTCCGCGGGACGTCACGGGACGTCTACGCGGGATCGTTTCCTCCTCACCCGGACGGCCTCGCGATCGTGCCCGCCGTACCGCCGTCGTACACCTGCGCCACGGGCGGTTCCGAATCCGTTCAGGTGTTCGCCGGATCTCACCCGGATGCCGGGTTTGCCGTGACCGCGGCTGCTCCGGCCGGGTGAATGTCCGACGGTGTGTTCGACAGCGCGCCGTCGCCCGTCTGCGCACGTCGTGACGCCCGCGCGCCTTTCATCTCCGGGAGAGGCGTGGAGGGCGCCATGATTGTGGGTGACTTTTTGGGGTGAGTCAGGGTGTTATGGCAATCGATCTACGGCAAACGGCCATCGACCCCGACATCAAGGAGATCCCTCCGACCCGCAACACCCAGGCCGACCTCCGGGCCGTCCTGAAGGACCTCCAGGGCAACATCCTCAAGAGCCACGGGCGCGACCACAGCCGCCACCTGTTCATCACCTTCAGGACCACCTCGAAGGGGGAGCGGGACAAGGCCCGGAAGTGGCTGGCCGGACTGGCCGTCACCTCGGCCTTCACCCAGCGGGAGGAGGCACGGGCCTACCGGGAGACGCTGGCGGTGATCGGGGAGAACGGTGCCTTCACGCCCGCCGAACAGCGCCGGTTGATCCTGGACTCCAGCAAGGTCTTCGTCGGCGTGCTGATCTCCGCCGCCGGCTACCGGGACCTGGGACTGGGCACGGACGCCATGCCCGACGACCCGGCCTTCCGCGCCGGCGCCAAGGAGCGCACGGCACTCCTCAACGACCCGAAGACGGACCAGTGGGAGCCGGGGTTCCGCAACACCCTGCACGCCCTGGTCATCGCCGCCGACGACGACGCCAAGAAGCGCCTCGACCCCCTGATCGAGAAGATGAGGGGCCAGCTCAAGGACCTCGCGCTCCACCTCCACGAGGAGACCGGCGCCGCCATGCGGCTGGACGCGGCCGGGGAACCGGACAATGACGCCCCCGTCCGCGAGCACTTCGGCTTCGTCGACGGCATCAGCCAGCCCCTGTTCTTCGCCGAGGACATCGACCGGGCCCGCGCCCGCCAGGGCGGCATCGACCGGTACGACCCCAGCGCCCCCCTCGACCAGGTCCTCCTCAAGGACCCGGGGGGCGACAGGTCCACCGGCTACGGCTCGTACTTCGTGTACCGCAAGCTGGAGCAGGACGTGGCCGGCTTCCGCGCGGGCGAGAAGGGCCTGGCCAAGGAACTCGCCGAGCACGACGGCCACAAGAAGCCGGTCCCGGACCCGGTCGTGGCCGGATACACCCCGCTGGCCGGCGCGTACATGGTGGGCCGGTTCCAGGACGGCACCCCGGTGCTGGAACGCAACGAGGCGGGCCTGGGCGCCCAGCCGAACAACTTCACCTTCGACGGCGACGCCGACGGCGTCCGCTGCCCCTTCCAGGCGCACATCCGCAAGACCAACCCGCGCGGCGACAAACAGCGCCAGTTCGGGGTGCCGCTCACCCAGGAGCGCAGCAACCGGATCGTCCGCCGGGGCATCAGCTACGGCAAGGTCACCCTGGACCCGAAGCCGGAGGACGGCAAGGTGGGTCTGCTGTTCCTGTGCGCGCAGAGCAGCATCGCCGACCAGTTCGAGTTCATCCAGGCGGCCTGGGCGAACTACCAGGACTTCCTCACCCCGGGCAGTGGCCTCGACCCGGTGATCGGCACCCTGCCCCGGACGACACCGCCCCCCGCTCCCGTCGCCCAGCCCTGGCCCAAGAAGTACGGCTCCCACAACCAGCTGGACTTCACGAAACCGCAGGCGCAGCCGCCGCATTTCCCGACGCCGATGAGCCACACCTTCCCCAAGGCCGTCGGCCAGTGGGTGACCATGCGCGGCGGCGAGTACTTCTTCATCCCGAGCCTCAGCGCCCTCAAGGCGTTCGGCAAGGTCGCGGAGAAGTGACGGTGGCCGAGTTCCGTACCGCCGTCGACGAACTGGCCCGGAAGCTCAGCGGCTACGTCTGCGAGCCCGGCAGCGCCGAGTACGCCAAGGTCGTCGCCATCGACAACGGCCGTACCCGCACACCCCCGGCCCTGGTCGTCCGCGCCAACTCCTACCCCGACGTCCGCCGGGCCATCCGGTTCGCCCAGCGGACCGGGCTGTCCCTGACGGTACGCGGCGGCGGCCACAGCGCCGCGGGGTACTGCCTGAACCGGGGCGGGATCGTCCTGGACCTCGGGCTGATGAAGGCCATGACCCTGGACCGGGAGAACAAACGCCTGACCGTCCAGATGGGCGCCCTCTGGAACGACGTGTACGGGTACGTCGACCGTGCGGCGGCCCCGCTGATCCCGGTCGGCGGCGGCTGTCTCACCGTGGGACTGCCCGGGTTCCTCCAGGGCGGCGGCTACAGCTTCGTCTCCCGCTCCTACGGCCTCGGCAGCGACAACGTCACCATGATCAGACTGGTCGACGCCGCCGGTGAGCTGCGCACGCTGACCGCCGACGCGCCCCGCAAGGAGGACCGGGAGCTGTTCTGGGCCTGCCGGGGCGGGGGCGGGGGCAACTTCGGCGTCGCCGTGGAGATGACCCTGCAACTGCACGAGCCGCCGGCGGACACCGTGCTCGGCGGGCACCTCTCCTACCGGCTGGAGCGCGCCGAGGAAGTGATCGCCGCGTACGACACGTGGGCGAAGGACCTCCCGGGGGCGATGGCCGCGTACGGCTACGTCGGCCACGACCCCGACCCGGCCGAACCCACCCGGAAGATCCCCGTCTTCCGGATCACCCCCGTCTACAACGGGGCGTACGCCGACGGCGTGGCACACCTCCAGCCGATGCTCGCGCTGAACCCCATCGACGTACGGCTGTACTCGATGACGCTGCCGAAGCTGGAGATGACCATCGGCCGTTCCACCCTGGTCGGTGACCGGCTGGCCTACATCCGCTCGGGGATGATCGGCGAAGGCGGCTGGACCCCGGGCATGATCAGGGCCGTCCGCGAGGCGATGGCCACCGCGCCCTCGAAGGACAGCTTCGTCGTGTGGACCCACGGCCGGGGCAAGGTCGACGACCCGTCCTTCACCGGCCAGGGCCCCTATCCGCACCGCGACAAGCGCTACGTCTTCGAGCTCAAGACCATCTGGGACGACCCGGCCGACACCCGGGCCAACGTCGAGTGGGCCGTCGGCCTCGGCGAGTCGCTGAAGCCGCACTTCCACGGCGCCTACGTCAACTACATCGACCCGCTCCAGGAGCAGTGGGCCACGGCCTACTACGGCGCCGCGAACCTGGCCGAGCTGCGGCGGATCAAGAAGGCCGCCGACCCCGACGGGTTCTTCAGGTTTCAGCAGTCGGTCGACTCCCCCTTCGAGCCCGACCTGTCCCGCCCGCTCGATCTGAGCCCCCTCAACCGCACCCTCCTCTGACCCCTCCGACACCCGCACGGGAGCGCCCGCATGGCCAACGGCACGCCACCACCACCCCGTACCCCCAAGAACATCTTCACCGACATCTCCGTGGAACTCACCGGCTTCGACCGGGCGGAGCTGGGCGGCACCGGCATGGTCGACACGTACTACGCCACGCTGCTGCGCATGATCGGCGAGCGCGAGGCCGGGCAGCTGTTCCGGTACGCGGAAGACGCGCTCGCCGAGGACCGCCGCAAGAAGGCGAAGGACGGCCCCGCCTTCAGGAAGGCGGTGGCCGAGAGCCCCCGCTTCGGACCGGTCGCCGTCAGCCTGATCAAGCTCTGGTACCTCGGCCGCTGGTACCCGCTCTCCGCCGCCTACCGCGACCGGTTCGGGTCCACGGCGGACGACGTCGAGCACGTCGTCTCCAGCCAGGGCCACCGCGAGGGCCTGGTCTGGACCGCCGCCGGAACCCACCCCATGGGCGCCAAGCCCCCCGGCTTCGGCTCCTGGGCCGAACCGCCGGCCCTGCTCCCCTGACCCCCGATCCCCTCGCCCGATTCCCTCGACCGTGAGGTAGCACCATGAGCAATCCCCCTCCGCCCGACTACGACCTGGTCATCGTCGGCGGCGGCATCTCCGGAGCCGTCGTCGCCAAGACCGTGATCGAGGAGATGGCCAGGCAGAGCAAGAAGAAGGTGAAGAAGTTCCCCAGGATCCTGATCCTGGAGGCCGGCCGGGCCACGGCACTGAGCGCCGACAAGTACGACACCTACGTGGAGGCGTACCACGAGGCGCTCATCAAGGTCCCCAACGCCCCCTATCCCGCGAGCAGTTCGGCACCCCAGCCGGACGTGCTGGACATCAGGCCGCTCCAGGACGCGCAGGGGAACACGGTCACCAGCGACCAGGGGTACTTCGTCCAGAAGGGCCCGCTGCCCTTCGGCAGCGACTACGCCCGCTCGCTCGGCGGCACCACCCTGCACTGGCTGGGCACCTGCCTGCGGATGCTGCCCAACGACTTCAAGATGCGTTCCGTCTACAAGCGGGCCGTCGACTGGCCGCTGAGCTACGACGAACTCAAGCCCTACTACGAGCGGGCCGAGTGGAACATCCTCGGCGTCGCGGCGAACGTGGACCACCAGTACTACCCGGGCATCCAGGACAAGCCGAGGGAGTACTTCAAGAGCGAGAACCCCAGGTTCACCAACGGGCGTTACAGCTTCCCCATGGAGGAGATCCCCTCCAGCTACCTCGACCGGTACATCGCCAAGACCATCGGCGAGCTGAAGGTCAAGCTGCCCAGCGCGGCGGAACCGACGTACACGTTCCCGGTCAGGATCAGCAACACCCCGGTCGCCCGGAACTCGACCCCGACCGCACCCGACTACAAGATCGTCGGCGCCGCCGGGAACGCCGAACGGGGGCAACGCTGCGAGGGCAACTCCAGCTGCATCCCGATCTGCCCCGTCCAGGCCAAGTACAACGCCCTCAAGACCCTGTACGAACTGATCGTCAAATACCCCTGGGAGCTGAAGGAGAACGAGAAGGACGGCACCAGGGCCAGGGTCGACATCCGCAGCCAGTCCGTCGCCATGGAGGTGACGCACGCCAAGGGGACGGGTGCCACGGGAAAGGTCACCGGCATCGCGTACAAGAGGTACTACGACGACGGCCGCCTCCCGACCGACCACACGGTGACCGCCCGTACCTACGTCCTCGCCGCCAACGCCATCGAGAACGCCACCCTGCTGCTCGCCTCCAAGGCCGCCAACAGGAGCAGACAGGTCGGCAGGAACCTGATGGACCATCCCCTGCTGCTCACCTGGGGCCTCCTCAAGGAGTCCGTCGGCGCCTACCGGGGGCCCGGGTCCACCTCCGGCATCCCCGCCTTCCGCGACGGCGCCTTCCGCGACGAACGCACCGCCTTCCGCGTCGAGATCGGCAACTGGGGCTGGAACTTCCCGGAGAACGCCCCCTATGACACCGTCCTCGACCTCGTCGGAGGCGGCGAGAAGCCGAAGCTCTACGGCAAGGACCTGCGCAGGAGGATCGGCGAGATCGTGCCCCGCCAGTTCCGGATCGCCTGGGAACTGGAGCAGGACCCCGAGGAACGCAACCGCGTCACCATCGACGACACCTACCGGGACGCGCTGGGCAAACACCGCCCGGTCATCCACTACGACCTCTCGGAGTACGTCAGGGCGTCGCTGCCCTGGGCGGCGGAGGCGAACCGGCAGCTGTTCACCGCACTCGGCATCGCGAACAAGGTCCAGCGGCCCACGTACGAGGCCGGCGACTACAGCCACTACGACCCCCGCAACCCCATGGCGGTGGAGTACGGCGGCCAGACCTACTGGGTGGCCGGCGCGGGCCACGTCGTGGGCACCCACCGGATGGGCAAGGACCCGAGGACCTCGGTCGTGGACGACTTCCAGCGCAGCCACGACCTGTCCAACCTGTACATCGTCGGCTGCGGCAGCATGCCGACGCTGGGCACCTCCAACCCGACCCTCACCATGACCGCCCTGGCGCTGCGCACGGGGGACAAGATCGCCGAGGAGCTGTTCACGTGAGCACGCCGCCGCCGAAGAAGGAACCGGCCCCGATCAAGGACCTGCCGGAGCTCAAGGCCGCCCTGCAACTGGCCATCGGCCTGGAACTCAGCACCATCCCCGTCTACCTCACCGCCCTCTACTCCATCAAGGAGGGCACCAACACCGAGGCGGCGCAGACGATCCGCAGCGTGGTCATGGAGGAGATGCTCCACATGACGCTCGCCGCGAACGTCCTCAACGCCCTCGGGGAGAAGCCGAGCACGCAGCCGGTCACCTTCCGGGGCAAGGCTGTGAAGCCGGTCCCCGAGTACCCGGCCACGAACCCCCTCGTCTCCGGCATCGGGGAACTCGTCCTGGCGCCCTTCACGCCCGAGGCCGTGAAGAGCTTCGTCAGGATCGAGGCCCCCTTCCACGGCGCGAAGTCGCTGAAGGACGTCGAACGCGTCGCGGACAAGTACGCCACCATCGGCGAGTTCTACACCGCGATCAGCACCGCGCTGGACGACAAGTCGAAGGTCTGCAAGGACAAAGACTTCAAGGACCGCAACCAGGTGGCGGCCACCCACTACTACGGCGGCGCGGGCCATGCCATCCGGGTGACCGACCGGACGAGCGCGCTGGCGGCGATCAAGATGATCGTGGACGAGGGCGAGGGGATGCCGGAGCTGAACCTGAGGCAACAGGCGAAGAAGGTCACCGACAACGACAGGCTCAACAACGGCTGGCAGATGTACTCCCACTACGCCCGCTTCCGGGAACTCCAGACCGGCCGCCGCTTCCGCAGTTATCAGAAGGCCAAGGAAATCCCGGAGGGCTCCCTCGTCCCGATCGACTACGACTCGGTCCACCCGGCGTTCTACGTCAAGTACGACGCCGCGGGCACGCCGGGCAGCCCCGAGGGCATCGCGCTCAACCGGTTCGACCTGGCGTACACGCGGGTCGTCGACGACCTGTACCTCGCCTTCGCGGGCGAGCAACGGACGGTCGAGGACAAGCTCGCCCCCGGCGGCAAGCGTGAGGCCGATCCGCTCCTCCTCGCCGTGCACGGGATGCGGACGCTGAAGGACAGGGCCGTCGCCCTGATGCGCACCCCGGACCCGGCGAAGCCGGAGCGCAGGCTGTGCCCGCGCTTCCACTACGCGGCGACCGCCGCGGAGCGCAAGAAGCTGGAGAAACTGACCGAGGAAATGGCGGGAGGCGTCGGATGATCTCCATCGTCACGAAGTGGTGGCACGTCGAGGGCAAGCGGGACGAGGCCGTCGCGGCGCTCAAGGACCTGGTGGAACAGGTGCGGAAGGGGGAGCCCGACACGTACATGTACTGCCTGCACACCGCCCTCGTGGACGGCTCCCTGCCACCGCCGGCCAAGAACGAAGTGATCTTCGTCGGTGCCTGGAAGGACCGGAAGGCGTTCGACGACCACCGCGACGGAAAGCTCTTCCAGGACTGGCTGGCGAAGAACCTCCACCTCTTCGTGCAGAACGGCGGAAAGCTGTACGTCAGCGCCGAGTTCGCCGACCGCTTCGCCGGCTTCGTCCGGGGCGAGGCCATCGGCGGGACGTGAGCCGGGGACGGCGCGGGGGGCGGGTGGCCCCCGGTCGCACCGCCCCCGGCGTCCGTCACCGTCCGCCGGTCAGGCCCGCGTCTCCGGGTCCAGGGCCGGCGGCCTGGTGCAGTCGATGACCCGGTCCAGCCAGGCCGGGCCCTTGAGGTAGATGTTGCTGATCCATGCCTTGTAGTCCGGAAGGTAGGACCACACGTCGTTGGTGACGCCCTCGGCGGTGATCGACTGGGCGTGCTTCTGGCAGCCGATCCTGACAGAGGTGGGGCCGCTGAAGGTGTTCTTCACGTCCGAGGTGGTGTTGGGGTGCGAGTGGGTGTTGACCCCTGTGCCCCACGTGCTGAACATGCCGTCGGCGCCCGCGCTGGTGCCGCCGCCCGTACCGGTGTCGGGGTCCAGGGCCGGCGGCCTGGTGCAGTCCATGACGCCGTCCAGCCAGGCCGGGCCCTTCAGGTAGATGTTGCTGATCCAGGCGCCGTAGTCGGGCAGGTAGGACCAGGCGTCGTTGGTGACGCCCTCGGCGGTGACGGACTGGGCGTGCTTCTGGCAGCCGATCTTCACCTGGGTGGGGCCGCTGAACGTGTTCTTCACGTCCGAGGTGGTGTTGGGGTGGGCGTGGGTGTTCACGTCGGTGCCCCAGGTGCTGTTGGAGCCCGGCGAGGTGCCCCCGCCGCAGTCCGGAACCCCGTCCAGCCAGGCCGCGCCCTTGACGAAGATGTTGCTCACCCAGCCGCCCACGTCGGGCAGATGCGACCAGGCGTCGTTGGTGATGCCCTCCGCCGTCACCGACTCCGCGTGCTTCTGGCAGTCGATGTGGATCGCGGTGGGCGCGGAGAAGGTGGTGACCAGCGAGCCGGAACGCGACGGCGTGGAGCGTACGTTGACGCTGGTGCCCCAGGTGGAGTGCTCCCCGGAGCCCGTGGAGCCGCCGCAGTCGGGCACCCCGTCCAGCCAGTAGCCGCCCTTGACGTAGATGTTGCTGATCCAGCCGCCCAGGTCGGGCAGGTGGGACCACACGTCGTTGGTGATGCCCTCGGCGGTGACCGACTCGGCGTGCTTCTGGCAGTCGATGTTCACGGCCGTGGGACCGGGGAAGGTGGTGACCACGGAGGCCGAACGGGCCGGCGCGGAGCGTACGTTGATCCCGGTGCCCCACGTCACGTGGTTGCCCGAGCCCATGCCGCCCATGAACCGCAGTCCGCCCGCGTAGTCGGTCATGTCGTGGCTGTTGAGGTCCGAGACCATCACATGGGTGTCGGACTCGCGCGCCTCGACGATCTTCCCCGCGCCGAGATAGATGGCCACGTGGTGCACCGACCGTTTGCCGAAGAACACGAGGTCACCGGGGCTGAGCGCCGAGGTGTCGGTGCCCAGCCGCTGCCCGGGCAGGCTGAAGATGCCGGCGGCCGTGGTGTTGCCCATGACGTCGTAGCCGACCGCCTGCGACCAGGCCCACCGCACCAGCCCGGAGCAGTCGAAGCCCTTGCGGTAGGGGTCGTTCTTGCTGCGCACGGGGTCCGTCTGGTCGACGAAGCCGTACGAGGCCCCGGGCGAGCCGGCGTGCCCGCCGCCCCAGCTGTACCAGGTGCCCGCCGCGACCTGCGAACAGGCGGCGTCGATCGCCCGGTTCGCGGCCGCGGAGACCGCCGTGCCGTGGGCCGCGCAGCCCCAGGTGTTCGGGCCGTCCGGCGCCCCGTACTGCCACGGCCAGTAGATGTGCCCCATCTCGCAGGGGATGTAGGCGCCCCGCGCCAGGTCGACGGGGTAGCGGCACTGCGTGTCGAGGTGGTCGAGGAAGCCGTCCGGGTAGGCCCACTGGTGCCATTCGCCGTGGGTGATGCCGTACGACAGGTTCTTGGCGTACTGGTCCCAGATGACGTCGGCGAGAGGGGTGTTGTACGTGAGCCACTCGCTGAGGCTCCACGGGCCGTCGGCGCGGACGTGCAGCAGGAGCGCGCTGTCCGTGCGCTCGATCCAGAACACGATGGCGCGGCCCGCGCCCTCGGAGTGGCCCGGCAGCGACACCAGCCGGAACCCGGTGGTGTACACGTCCGTCACCTGCACCGGGTTCGAACTGCCGAAGTAGGTGAGCATGCACTTGGCGCCCGGCTTGAGCGCGCCCTTGCAGTCGGTGTCGAAGGCGAAGTACTGGTCGAACCGCCACTCGGCCATCGCCGCGACCTGCCAGGCCGCGGGCTCGGCGGAGCCCTTGTCGACGGAGGCCAGGGTGTACGTCAGCTCGTGCGCGTCGTCCGCGCGGGCGGGGCTGGTGCCGGTGAACAGCAGGGTGCCGATGGTCAGGATGAGACCGGCGGCGATGGTCAGGGCACGCTGCCACATCCTGTGCGGATGTCCCGGAGCCCGTGCGACCTGTTGGGTCATGTCACTTCCTTGGTCAAGAGGATGCACGTGTCCGGTGGCTGAAAGCCGACCCCCGGTCGGCCGGAAACGTGCGCACGGGATCATAACGTTGTCAGCGCACGGTCAAAGTGGACCGTGGGCCAACTTTTCCGGAAGATCGGAAAAGTTGGCCCAAGATTCGGTAAATCACCCACCGGTATCCCGGTGTTCACTCAGCCCAGCGGGTTCGCCGTGTCGCGCAGAGCGGCCAGCGCCGGCCCGTACATGCGCGCCTTGATGGTGCCGAGCGTGTCACCGGCCTTGCTCACCAGCGCCTGGGCGGTCTCGATCGCGGTGGAGCGTACGGCGTCCTCGCCGACCGCCCGGTCGACGATGCCGGCGGCCGCGGCGTCGGCGCCGCCGTAGCGACGGGCGGTGACCATCGCCTCGTGCGCCGTCCGCGGTGCCAGCCGGGACTGGATGAGCGCGGACATGCCGGGGGTGAACGGGATGTCGATGTCCGCCTCGGGCAGGCACCAGTAGCCGCGGTCGGCGCGCATGACACGGAAGTCGTGGGCCAGGGAGAACATCGCGCCGGCCGCGAAGGTGTGCCCCTGGAGCGCGGCCACGGTGATGACCGGCAGGGACAGCATCCGCGCGAACAGCTCGTGCACGGAGACGACATAGCCGTGGTACTGGTCGGAGTGGGCGAACAGCCAGTCCAGGTCGAGCCCGTTGGAGTAGAACTTGCCGGTGGCCGTGGTGATCAGGGCGCGCGGGCCCTCCGCCTTCTCCACCTCGTCGAGCGCGGCGCCGACGGCGGTGAGCCAGTCGGGGTGGAAGCGGTTCTCGTCGTCTCCCAGGTCGAGGACGAAGACGTTGTCGTGACGGTCGAGCGAGGGCATGGCGGCTCCTTCGAGCGGTGCGGGTGAAGTGGCTGGACGGCTGGTCCCTCGGGGTGGATCGGAGCAGGTCGTGGATCTCCGCCGCAGACGCCTCGATCGGGGCGGCGCCCCGATCGGCCCGGCACATGCGGGCTCACCGGCTCACCGTCCCGTCGGTGACGAGGTGGCCCCAGTTAGCTACCTGTCGGTAACTTAAGGGGTGTGTCGCAGGGCATGCAAGGGGTGACGCCGGCGGTCGGGTGACGGAGTGTCAACGGTCCGGGAGATGTGGATAATTCGATCTTCTCTCTTGTCATGTCCAGGGAAGGTCGTTCAAGATTCGAGGGCGGTCGCCCACAGCGGCGGGCCGCCGGACGACGGTCACGGAAAAGGGAACCCCCATGCCCTTTTCCAAACCCCCCACTGTTAGCGGCCGTTCGTCCGGAATCCGGAAGGAACACCCCTTGCGCATCTCCCGGAAATCCCTCGCGGTGCTCGGCGCCGCCGTACTGCTCTCCTCCGTCACGGTCTCGGGCGCCCAGGCGGCCGTGTCCTCGACGGGCCAGTACGACCCGGCCATGCTCAGCGCCCTCGCGTCCTCGCTCGGCGTCAGCAAGGCGGCCGCAGCCGAGCGCCTCGACCACGAGTCCTCGCAGCAGCGCACCCTCACCACGCTGGAGCGGCAGGGCGTCGCGACGGACGGCGCGTACTTCGACGCGAAGGGCGACCTGGTCGTCAACGCCGACAACGCCCGCGCGGCCGACCGCCTCGCGGACGCGGGCCTGCACGCCCGCACCACCCGCCACGGCGAGAGCGAACTGAACAAGATCAAGGCCCAGTTGGACACGGCGGCACTCAACACGACGCCCGCCGGGATCAGTTCCTGGGAGGTCGACCTCGCCACCGACACGGTCACCGTCAAGGTCAGCGACGACAGCGCCCCCGCCGCCCGCTCCTTCCTGAACACGGCGCGCGCCCACGGAGACGCGGTCCGCGTCCTGTCCGACCAGCGCGAACTGGTCACCCAGGCCGTCATCAAGCCGGGCTCCGAGATGGCCTTCAACGGCTTCGTCTGCTCCGTCGGCTTCGGTGCCCGCGACTCCTCGGGCCGCCAGTACCTGGTCACCGCCGGCCACTGCATCGAAGACCTCCCCGTGCTCAGCTACCAGGGGAGCCGCTTCGCGCAGGGCACCAACTCCCGCTTCGCCCAGGGCAGCCGCAGCGTCGACATGGGCATCGCCCGCCTCGACTCCGGCAACTCCATATCCACCACGGTCAACACGTACGGCAAGGCCACCGAACCCACCGTGCAGGGCAGCCGGCGCGCGGCGTCCGGCGCCACCCTGTGCAAGGCGGGCCGGACCACCGGCTGGACCTGCGGACGGGTGAACTCGTACAACGTCTCCGTCACCTACTCCGACCCCGACGGCGGGCCCGACACCGTCGTCACCGGCCTCGGCAGCTCGTCCGTCTGCACCCAGGGCGGCGACAGCGGCGGCGCCTACATCTCCGGCAACCAGGCCCAGGGGATGACCTCCGGCGGTCCCTCCAGCCAGCGCTGCAACGGCTCGGTGAACTCGCCCGGTTCTTCGTACTTCCAGCCCCTCGACGACGCCCTGTCGTTCTACGGGCTCACCCTCAACACCGCCTGATCTGCGGGACACGGGGCCGGCCTGCACAGGCTGGCCCCGTGTCGCGTTCACCGGCCCGCCGGCAGCTCCACGGTGATCCGGAGCCCCCCGCCGGGGCGCGGCGTGAGCGTGAGCCGTCCGTCGTGCGCCTCCGTGACGGTCCGTACGATCGCCAGGCCGAGGCCGACACCCGCATGGTCGGCGTGGACCCGTTCCGTGCCCCGCTGGAACGGCTCGGTGAGGGTCGGGACCAGCTCGGCGTCGAGGCGGGGCCCGGTGTTCTCGACGGTGAGCACCGCGCCGCCCGGCCGGACGCCGGTGGTGACCCACACCGTGCCCCGCTCCGGCAGGTTGTGGACGATCGCGTTGTGCACCAGGTTCATGGTCAGTTGCAGGAGGAGCGCCGGTGAACCGCTCGCGGGGGTGACGTCCCCGAGGGTCTCGACGGTGACCCCGCTCTTCTCGGCGAGCGGGAGCAGCGTCTCGGTGGCCTCCTCCGCCAGGAGGGACAGGTCGACAGGTTCGCGGGTGAAGGAACGCCGGCCGGCCCGGCTGAGCAGGAGCAGCGCCTCCGTGAGCGCGATTGCCCGGGAGTTGACGCTCTGGAGCCGGCCGAGGGCCTCGCGAGCGTCGTACGACGGGTCGGTCAGGGCCACGTCGAGCAGGGACTTCGAGATCGCCAGCGGGGTGCGCAGTTCGTGCGAGGCGTTGGCCGCGAACCGCTGCTGCTCGCCGACGTGCGCTTCGAGCCGGGCGAGCATCGCGTCGAAGGCGTCGGCGAGTTCACGGAACTCGTCCTGACGGCCCGGCAGCCGGACGCGGTGCGCGAGGGAACCCGTGGCCGCCGTCCGGGTCGCGGCGGTGATGCGGGCCAGCGGGGCGAGCATCCGGCCGGCCAGGACCCAGCCCCCCAGCAGCCCGAACACCAGCAGGAACCCCATGACCGCCGCCGCCATGGGCGCGAAACCGTGGACGAAGTCGGTGCCCGGAGTGGCCTGCCACGCCCCCTTGTCGTTGGTCCGCAGCCACCCCTGCCGCAGCAGGAACACCCCCACCGCACCGAGCAGCAGGGCACCGGCGAGCATGAGGAATCCGGCGTAGCTGAGGGTCAGCTTGAGGCGGACGCTCGGTCCGGGCGCTCGCTCCACGGTTCTCTCCCTCGGCCGACGACCAGCACACGCACGCTAGCGGCCACCCCCTATCGCGGGCGTATCCGAAACCGCATACACGCCCACAACACCACACGGCCTTGCCTGAAGGGATGTCCTACAGAACCGCACTGACCGTCCGGCCGATCAGCGCCGCCGACCACCTGGCGTTCGTCCGTGCGCAACGCTCCGTCAGCTTCCTCCAGACCCCGGCCTGGGCCCGCGTCAAGACGGAGTGGCGTGGCGAGTCCCTCGGCTGGTACGACGGCCCGCGGCTGGTCGGCGCCGGCCTCGTCCTGCACCGCCCGGTACCGAGACTGGACCGCTACACGCTGGCCTACCTGCCCGAGGGCCCGGTCATCGACTGGACCGGCGACATCACGGCATGGCTCGACCCCCTGGCGGCCCACCTCAAGGCGCACGGCGCGTTCGCCGTACGGCTCGGACCGCCGGTCCGTACGGACACCTGGAGCGCCGGCCAGGTCAAGGAGGGCCTCGCCGATCCCGCCGTCACCCGGCTCACCGGCCTGTCCGCGCAGTGGACCGACCCGGTCGGCGCGCGCGTCACCCGCGCACTGCGGGACGCGGGCTGGCTGCCGCAGAGCCCCGCGGACGGCTTCGGCGTCGGGCACCCCCAGTTCAAGTACGAGATCCCGCTGACCGGCAGGACCGAGGACGACCTCCTGCGCGGCATGAACCAGCTCTGGCGCCGCAACATCAAGAAGGCCGCCAGGGAAGACGTACAGGTCACGGTCGGGACGGACCTCAAGGCGTTTCACGACCTGTACGTCCACACCGCCGGACGCGACCGCTTCACGCCCCGGCCGCTGCCCTACTTCACGACCATGTTCGCGGCCCTGACCGCCGAGGACCCCGAGCGGATCAGCCTGTACCAGGCCCACCACCAAGGCGACCTGGTCGCCGCCGCCGTCCTGGTCCGCGTCGGCGCCCACGCCTGGTACGCGTACGGCGCCTCCGCCACCGAGAAACGCGAGGTGCGCGGCTCCAACGCCTGCCAGTGGGCGATGATCCGCGACGCGTTGGCGGCGGGCTGCGACGTGTACGACCTGCGCGGGATCACCCCCACCCTCGACACCGGCGACCCGCACGCGGGGCTGATCCAGTTCAAGGCCGGCACCGGGGGGCGGGCCGTGCGGTACGTCGGTGAGTGGGATCTGCCGCTGCGGCCGATGCTCTACCGGGCCTTCGACCTGTACATGAAGCGGCGATGACTTCTGAGGCGATCGGCAGTCGGTGTGGTGACACGGAGGAGAGACGATGGCCATGGAGCGCGTCAGAGACGTCTGGACGATCGTGCACGCGGAGCGCGCGGCACTGATCAGCGACCTCGAAGGGCTCGCCGACGAACAGTGGAACGAGCCGTCGCTGTGCGCGGGTTGGACGGTCCACGACGTCGCCGCACACCTGGTCGACTCGGCCCGCACGACCCGCCTCGGCTTCGTGGCCGGCCTGGTCCGGGCCCGCTTCGACTTCGACCGGCTGAACGCGGACGGGGTGAGGCGGGGACGCGGTTCCTCTCCGGCCCAGACTCTGGCACGGCTCCGCCAGGTGGCCACCCGCACATCGGTCCCCCCGGCCCCCCTCGACACCCGGATCGTCGAGGAACTCGTCCACGGCGAGGACATCCGCCGCCCGCTGGGCCTCACCCGCCCCTACCCCCAGGACGCCGTCGTCCGCGCCCTCCGCCTCCAGACACGCACCCCGGTGTCCTTCGGCGGAGCACGAGAACTCGTGGCCCCTCTCCGCCTCACGGCGACCGACGCGGACGTGTCGATCGGCGAGGGCCCGGAGGTGACCGGACCCGCGCTGTCGCTGCTCCTCGCGATCATGGGACGGCGCGTGGCGCTCGACGACCTGGACGGGCGGGGAGTGGACGCCTTGCGGTAGTTGGCCTGACGGCCCGTCGGCCATATGGGGTTCTCGGTACGCCGACGATACGGTCCCGATCAGCCGTGGCTCACCTGCGTGATGGGAAAGTCGAAGTAGGTGTCCGGGTAAGGCTCGTCGACGAGGGTGTAGTGCCACCACTCGCGGTCGTAGGAGCGGAATCCGCAGCTCTCCATGACGGTTCGGAGGCGCTCGCGGTTTGCCGCTTCGAGTGGGGTGATGCCCTCGGCGCCGTGGTGGGAGACGGGGTCCATCAGGTCGTGGTCGCCGCCCATGGGGGCGAGGTCGTCGGTCGTCAGATGGAAGAGGGTCAGGTCGACGGTGCTGCCCCGGCTGTGCCCCGACTCGGTGGCCACGTACCCCTGGTCGAACATCGCTGCCCGGTCGAGGTTCGGGTAGTGCCGTGACCTCGTCCGGCCGTCCTCCGGCTGTCGTGCCCAGCGCAGGAAGCAGTCCACGGCGCGCTGCGGGCGGTAGCAGTCCCACAGGAGCAGGCCGAAGCCGTGGGACGCGGCCTCCCGGCGCGCTGTGTCGAGGGCCGCGCACACCGCTGTGGTGCCGACGACGCGGTTGGCCAGGTATCCGTCGACGGGTCTGCCGGTGAAGTTGTCCCAGGTGGCGTACTTGGCGTCCCAGCGGATGCCGGGGACGAACTCGTCGAGGAAGACGAAGCCGGGGAAGACGAGACCGGGGGAGACGAGGCCGTCCTTCATCGGCCGCTCCCGCCGAGTGCCAGCGACACCACCCTGTCGATCACGTCGGACAAGGGGAGACCGGCGGCCGCCATCATGCGCGGGTAGCGGCTGTACGAGGTCAGTCCGGGCAGGGTGTTGACCTCGTTGAGGACGACCGTGCCGTCGGGAGTGAGGAACAGGTCGACCCGTGCGAGCCCCCGGCAGCCCAGGGCGCGGTAGACGGCCTTCGCGGTCTCCTGGACGAGTGCGCGAGACGCCGCCGGGATGTCCGCCGGGACGATGGGGGTGGCGTTTTCGGACCCGTTTTCGGGATCGGCCTCCTGATGGATCCTGAAGAAACCGTGGGACAGCTCCATGCGATCGACCTCACCGGTCGTCAACTCCGCGCCGGCCCCCAGGATCGCGCAGCCGACCTCGCTGCCGGCGACGGCCTCTTCGACCAGCACCTTCGTGTCGTACCGCCGGGCGGTCGCCAGCGCGTCGGCGAGGTCCTCCTTCCGGGACGCCTTGGTGACGCCGAAGGACGATCCGGAGCGGGCGGGTTTCACGAAGACGGGGTAGGCGAGGTGGCCGGCGTCGAAGGGTTCGTCCGCCGCGACGGTCCAGAAGCGCGGCGTGGCGATCCCCGCGTCGCGGGCCACGAGGTAGGTGAGGGACTTGTCCATGCACAGGGCGGAACTCTGCACGTCGCAGCCCGCGTAGGGGATGCCGGAGAGTTCCAGCAGGCCCTGTATCGCGCCGTCCTCGCCGAACCTGCCGTGCAGGACGGGCAGGACGACGTCCAGGCCGATCGTGTCGTACCGGCCGTCCCCCAGGACGAGCAGTCCGCCGTCCGGCGACAGCGTGACCGGCCGGCACTCGCCGTTCTCCCAGCCCGGGGCGGGGCTGGAACAGAGCCTCCAGGAACCGTTCTCCGTGATCCCGATGTAGTACGGCTCGTACGTGTCGAGGTCCAGGTTCTTCGCGACCTCCTGCGCGGACTTGACGGAGACGGGGTGTTCCTCGGAACGGCCCCCGAAGACGATTCCGACCTTCAGTTTAGGCATGGTGAATCCTGCTCTCGAATGTCAGGCAGTTGGCGATGGAGTTCTCGATGGTGTCGCTGAGTGCGTGTTCGGTGTAATAGGCGGTGTGTGGACTGATGAGCGCGTTCGGGAGTTCCTGGAGGCGCAGCAGTAACGCGTTCTCGACGGGTTTTTCCCTGCGGTCGGTGTAGAAGACACCTTCCTCTCCCTCCAGGACGTCCAGTGCCGCGCCGCCGACGTGTCCGCTTTCCAGTGCGGAAACGAGAGCGGCGGTGTCGATGAGGGAACCGCGTCCGGTGTTGATGACGTACGCGCCCTTTTTCAGCTGCCCGATGCGGTGGTGGTCGAGGAGGTGGTACGTGTCCGGGGTGAGCGGCGCGTGGAGGGTCACGATGTCGCTCAGCCGCAGCAGTTCTCCGAGCGGGACGTGACCGGGGGCCGGCCGGTTCCCGCAGGCGAGGACGCGGCAGCCGAAACCCCGGAGCCGGTCCATGACCGCTGTTCCGATGCGCCCGGTGCCGACGACGCCGATGGTCAGATCGCGCAGTTCCTTCCCACGGACGGAGTTCAGCCGGAAATCTTGGGCGGCCGTACGGAGAACGGTGGATTTCGCGTGCCGAATCGTCATCAGCATGAGCATCAGGGTGTAATCGGCCACACTGTCCGGTGAATAGGTGACGTTCTCGACGGAAATGCCGATGCTCGCCGCGAATTCCACGTCGATGTGGTTGCAGCCGATGCTCCGCGTGGAGATGTAGGACACCCCGGCCCGGCCGAGCGCCCGGAGTGTGGAATCGGGGATCCGCGTCTTGTGGCCGACGCTGATGCACCGGTTTCCCGACGCCAGTACGGCATTCCTCTCGGACACCGCCGCCGCCGTGACGACCGGCGTCACGCCGAAGCGGGGCGCCAACTCCCGGAACAGCGCCGCCTCGTCCCGTTCGCATCCGTAGGCGGTGATGCCCGAAGGGGGCGCGGGCGCCGTCGTTCGTGCTGGTTCGCGGTAGGACATGCCCCCAGCCAAGGCGGAGCCGTGTTGCCGGTCCGTATGCGGTTTCCGATACACCGGCGATACGCGCCTACGTGGCTTGTTGTCGCCTGTACGGGGTGGCCGGTATTCCGCACGCTGTTCGACAGGTTGCTTGTCATGCTCGCGTCTTCGTGAGGGAGGGTTTTCGGTGGAGAGGTGCAAGTTCACACGGCGTACGGTGCTGGCCGCGGCGGCCGGCGGGATCGCGACGCTCGGCTCCGGCGCGTTCACCGGCACCGCCCGCGCGGCGTCCGCGGCAGCCGACCCGCCGTCCGGAACGGTACGGGTGTTCTGGCTCAGGCCCTCGGACGTCACGAACGACGCCCGCTACCCGAACGGCATCACCGGCGTCATGCAGGAGTCGCAGCGCTACTACCGCCAGGAACTCGGCGTGACGTTCCGGCTGAACAACCCGGCCGTCGAGGTCGTCCAGGGCAACCACCCGCGCTCCTGGTACGAGAACACCCCCAACGGCGGCGACGCGTACTGGTGGGTCGTCTTCAACATGCAGCAGGAGCTGATGTCCCGGCTCGGCCTCGGCGCCCCCGACCAGCGCTGGCTGTGCGTCGGCGAGATCAGCGCCGAGAAGGCGGGCGTCTCCGGCGGCGGCGGAGGCGGCGGCTGGGTCATCCTCAGCGGCCACGACGCGGACGGCGCCGCCGGGATCAACGGCCCCATGAACCGCTGGTACGGCGGCATGGTCCACGAACTCGGCCACGCCCTCGGCCTGCCCGACTCCACGTTCACCGACGGCACCCCCATGTCGGCCTCGTTCTACGACTACCCGAACTGCCACTTCAACCAGCAGCAGAAGAACGGCATGCGCAACGGCCCCTACGGCCGCTTCCTGACCTGAACGGGGACCTGACCGGCAGGCGTTCCGCGGAGCCGTGTCGTCCGGTACGGTTCGGGTCAGTTTCGGCGGCGTCAACTGCCGTACCGAAAGGGTCCATTGAGCACCGGGGGTCGGGAAGTGGCGCAGGAACCGTGGGCCGAGCTGGGGGAGACGATCGGCGCCATCCGCTCCGAACTCCAGGCCGCTCTGGAGGCGGGGCAGGGCGAGGCGGTGCGGTTCACCACCGGTCCGGTGGAGCTGGAGTTCAGCGTGGAGGTCAGGAAGGACGGCGGCGCCAAGGCGAAGGTGTTCGTGCTGCCCTGGAGCGTGGAGGCACAGGGGTCGGCCGGAGTGGCGCGGACGCACCGCATCAAACTCACGCTCCAGCCGGTGGACACCAACGGCGGCGATCTGAGGATCGCCGACGACTCCGCCCGGCGCCCGCGGTGACGGACCCCCGACACCGCGACGGGTGACCGGCGGGACGGCGGATGGACGAGGCGAGGGTCGTCGAGGTCTGGAACCCGGCGGGCCGCAAGAGCGGCAGCGGCTATCTGCTGGGCGACGGACTGGTGCTGACGTCGTGCCATGTCCTGGACGGCACACCGCGGGGCGGCACGGTCGAGGTACGGCAACTGGACGTCCGGGGACGCACGCAGTGGCTGCCGGCCGACGTGGTGTGGCTGCCGGATCAGGCCGGCCCGGCGCCGCGCGCGGAGGCCGACGGCGCGCTGCTGCGGGTCACCGACGCGCGGTGGGCGCTGCCACCGGGACCGCCGGTACGGTTCGGACGCGTCCTGGGCCCGGCCCCCGTCGCGTGCGTCGGCCTCGGCTTCCCGTACGCCGCCAGGCGGTCGGAGGACGAGCGGGACACGATGCCAGTGCGCGGCCACGTGGACCCCCTGCACGGCATGAAGTCCGGGCTCCTCACCGTCCACGTCGACACCGGCATCGTCCCGGAGCGGTCGGGATGGCGCGGCGCCTCGGGAACGGCCGTCCTGTGCGGCCCGCACCTGGTGGCCGTCCTGCGCGCCGAGAAGGACGTGGCCCCCGGCGTGCTGGACGCGGTCCCGGTCACCGCCCTGGCCGAACTCCCGGGATTCCGGCAGACCTTGGAGGCGTACGGCGTCCACCTCGTCGTCGAGGACGTCGGCGGACGGGAGCCCGAGCCGGGCGGCCCGGGGCTCGTGCCGGTCAGCATGCCGCCGCCCGCCTGGCGCCACCAGGTACGGGACGTGACCCTGCCCGCCGTGGGCGGGGCGCTGGTCTTCCTGCTGTTCGTCCGGCTCGGTCCGGGAGCCGCCGGCCTCGCCTGGACGATCGGCTCGTTCTTCGCGGGCGTCGCGGCGGCCTGGTCGGCGCGGTCGATGATCCGGCAGCGCGCCCCGCACCGCACGGAGCACGGACTCGACGGGGCCCGCTCCCGGCTCGCCCGGGACGTCCTCGCCGAGGTGAACCGCCGGCGCCGGCAACTGCTGGGCAACGACCGCAAAGCCATCAACGTCACCTTCACCACCGTCCCCCAGGACGGCCGGAACGCGACCCGCGCCTGGCCCGGCGGCGACTTCACCGGCGTCGCCGACTACCTGGAGGCGCTCGTCCCCAGACGCCTCGTCATCACCGGCCCACCGGGCGCGGGCAAGACCCTCCTGGCCTACGAACTCGTCCACCGGCTCCTGTCCCGCCCGGACACCGGGGCCCCGGTCCCCGTCCCCGTGGGCCTGCCCGGGTGGGACACCACCGAGCCGTTCGCCGACTGGTTCACCGAGCGGCTGGCCCACGACTACCTGGACGGCTCCGACACGACGGCCCGCCACCTGTTCGCCGACGGCATGGTCATGCCCGTCCTGGACGGCCTCGACGAACTGGACCCGCCCGGCGGCGTACGCTCCCGCGCAGTCGCCGCCCTCGCCCAGCTCAACGCGCTGGAAGGGCCGCTCGTCGTGACCTGCCGCAGCGACGAGTACGAGGAACTCGGCCGGACCGGCGACCGCCTGCTGGACTGCGCCACCGTCCGCATCGAGGCCGTGGGCTCCGCCGACGGACGCCGCTACCTGGTCGAACGGGCGGTGCACCAGAGCAGGCTGCGCGCGATGGAGGAGGAACTCTTCACGCCGGGCACGGCCACCGCCGCCGCGCTGACCTCCCCCTGGATGCTGACGCTGGCCTCCCTCGTGTCCCGGTCGGAGGCCGGAGCCGCCCGGCTCGGCTCCTTCACGGGCGCCACCGACACCGAGCGGACCCGCGGCGAGGTGCGCGCCGCGCTCCTGGAGGCGCTCATCCCCACCGTGTGCGCCGCGGATCCGGTACAGCGGCGCCGACGCTACGAAGCCCCCGACGTCACCCGCTGGCTGCGGCTCCTCGCGGCGGCACGGGACTTCGAGATCCACACCCTGTGGCCGGTCGCCGGGCCGCGCGCCGCCCGCTACGCCGCCGCGGTGATCACCCTGGCCTGCTGGCTGCCCGCCCTCGCCCTGCTGACCCTCTGCTTCCACCACAACGACGCGCTCCCCGTCCCCGGAGCGGCGTTGCTCGGCCTCCTGGCCCCGGCGCCGGTCCTCGCCGCCTGGGAGGCACGGGCCCGCCACGCCCAGCCCCGCCGGATGATGTTCCAGCGGCTGCGCGGCCGGCCCGCCTGGAAGCGGGTGGGCCTGGGCACCGTGCTCGGCGGCGTGCTGATGCTGCCGCTGGCCCCGCTGTTCGGCCAGGGCTTCGCCCTCGCCGCCGGCGGCGCGTTCGCCTTCGTGTTCGGCTTCGGCCTGGCCCTGTCGGTACGCGCCGACATCGACCGGACCGCGCTGCTCGTGGCCGCCGCGCCGACCGCCCTCGCCATCCTGACGCCCGCCGGACTCCTGGCCCACCGGCTCGGCGACTTCGTGGGCCTCGCCGCCGGCTGCGGCGCCGGCGCCGTCGGCCTGGCCGTCGGCGTACGCGTGGGACTGCGCTCCGCCCGGAACAAGGGCGGCGGAGCCCCCGACCCGAACGCGCCCGGCATCCCCACCCCGCTGTCCCCGCTGCGCAACGACGCGCTCGCCGGGCTGGCCGCGGGCGCCATGACCACGGGGCTCGCGCTCTACGCGCTGCTCCTCGTCGACTGGCTGCGCGTGCCGTGGCCGCTCGCCGCGGTGACGGCCACGGCGTGCGGGCTGGCCGCGGGCCCCGGGTTCGTCGCGATCACCACCCGCCAGTACCTCGGAGTGATCGCCGCGACCAGGGGCCGCCTGCCCTGGCGCCTGGCCGCGTTCCTGCGCTGGTGCCACGACCGCGGCCTGCTGCGCTCCGCCGGTACGGCCTACCAGCTCCGCCACGACGAGCTGCTCGCCTGGCTCCGGCGCGACGACCAGCCTTAGCGCGAGAGGTGCCCCGGCCGGATCCGCTCCTCCGACGTCCGTGTCGTCGACGCCTTCTGCGGGGCCGTCACCAGTGTGGACGCCCCGTCGAGGCCGGTGTCGACGCAGACGCCGCCCAGTTGGCCCGGGAGGATCTCGGCGTTCGGGAAGGCGCCGAGGGGTCTGCTGTCGATGAGGAGGCGGTCGTAGGTGATGGTCGTGGTGAGGGCGGAGGGGGTGTGGAGCTCGGTGACGGCCTCGACCTGGGTGCCGGTGGCGGGGCCGGTGACGTACACCGTCTGGGTCCAGTTCCGGGTCACGTCGCGCAGGGTCATCGTGTAGTTCTGGGAGTTCTTGGGCGCGGTGATCGAGGACTGCATGACGTCACCGGCGCGGACGGGGTCCGGGTAGTTGACGGGGGCCGCCGGGAACTGCTCCCACCAGGCCCAGTAGGACGCCACGCCGTCCTCGCAGGCGGCGCTGGTGCCGGTCTGGTTCAGCGGGTCCTGCCAGCTGTCGCCGCTGCCGAAGCCGATCCACTGGTCGGTGAGGCCGTCGGGGCTCGCCGCGCAGTCGGCGCGGGGCACGGTCCAGCGCGCGCTGATGCTGGTGTGCGCGCCACTCACCACCGACCCGGTCCAGTTCGCCGTCGGCGCGAGGCAGTCACCGCCGGTGGCGGCGGCGGGCTGGACGAGCAGGAGGGCGGCGCAGCTCAGGGACCCGAGGAGCGCTGTTCGTCGTCGTGCAGCACGCGGCGCCGGAGGCACCCTTCGGACGCGAGCGGCGTCTCACCCGCCCGGCGGACAACGCCTGTACGCCGTCCAAGGGATCGCCCGCCCGGCCCGTGACCGCCGCACCCGCGCGCGGAACCCTCCCCGCGTCCGGAAAGCCAGGGGGGCACACAGGAGAGGCGGTTTCCTTGACCGCGTTCATGAACCCGGTGCGGGGCACCGTGCCGGTAGCGGTGGCCCTGGGCCTCACGCTCGCCGTACCGGCCCACGCGGGCGACCGTCCGGCCGAGGCGCTGACGGTCCGCAACGTCATCACCGCCGCCGACGGCCCCTCCCCGGAGGACCCCGCCGACACGGGCGAGCGCCTCGGCCGCAACGTCGTACGGGAGCGGACCGCGCGCATCCGCAGCAGCGCGCTCGCCACGCTGTGCGGGCCCGTCGTCCCCGGCCGGGAGGCCCGGTTCCCGCTCTTCGACGACGTGGTGATCGAGGCCGTCGAGGAGGGCCGGGAGAACATCAACGGCCACCTCGTGTGGCACGGCACCATCAAGGGGACCAGTCCGGCCGGGGACCAGGACGTCATCGTCACTCTCAAGGACGGCTGCTCCTCGAAGAACGGCGACGAGACCCTCAGCGCCCACTTCATGCTGGGCGGCGACCACTACGCCATCGAACCCGCCGGCCCCGGCAAGGTGACCGTCAGCCAGATCACCCCGGTCACCGAGGAGCACGACGGCACCCTCAAGGCGCCGAGGACGCGTACGGGCTGGCAGCCCCGCAAACCCGCCCCCGCCCCCCGCGTGAACGACCGCCGGCACCAGGCGGCCCCGGGCTGCGGCACCCTCCCCGTCGACAAGTCCGTCGCCGTCGTCGACCAGCTCGTCGCCTACACGCCCCTCGCCCTCCAGGAGGCGGGCGGCACCGCCCAGATGCAGGCGCAGATCGCGCGCGGCGTCGCCCTCGCCAACGACGCCTTCGCCGACAGCGGCGTGAACGTCCGCGCCCGCCTGGTCGGGACGACGGCCCTCCAGATCCCCGCCTCGTACGACAACGCCTCGAACACCTCCCTCGCCGCCTTCGCCACCCCGAACGACGGCGTCGCCGACAACCTGCCCACCCTGCGCACCCAGACCGGCGCCGACCAGGTGTCCACGGTCGTCGGCGGCCTCGCGGCGGGCGGCGTCGGCTACATCCCCGACCCGCCGGGGCCGGGCTTCGCGGACTGGGCGTACTCCGTGGTCGCCGAACAGGCCATCTGGCACTACTCGTTCGGCCACGAGTTCGGCCACAACCTCGGCGCCTCCCACGACCGCACGACCGAGCCGGTCCAGCCGACCCGGCCGCTCGGCGCCAACGGCTACTTCCCGGCGTCCGGGGACTGGTCGACCGTCATGTCGTACCAGTCGAGCTGCGAGGTGGCCACCCAGGGCGGCTGCGGGCGCATCAACCGCTTCTCCAACGCCGCCCAGTCCTACCGGGGCGAGCCCCTGGGCGTCCCCCTGAACCAGACGAAGCCCTCCGACACCTCCGCCGTCTTCAACACCACGGGCTCCGTCGTCGCCGCCTACAACGCGCCCGTCACCCCCGACACCCTGTGCTCGGTCGCCGCGACGGTCTCCCCGGCGGGCGCGGGCACCGTCACCCCGGCCCAGAGCGGCCCGTACGCCCTCGGCATGAGCACCCTCTTCACCGCCGCGCCCGGCAGTGGGCGCGTCTTCGACCACTGGGTCCTCGACGGCCGGGCGGTCAGCGGGAGTTCACCGCAGATCAACGTCACCATGACCTCCGACCACACCCTCCAGGCCGTGTTCCGCACGGGCACCACCCCAGCCCACAAGGTCACCGCCGCCCCCAAGGGCAAGGGCACGGTGAAGAAGTCCTCCACCCGCCGCGCCGAGACCGAGGGCACCGACCTGCGCTACACCGCCGTACCCGAACCCGGTCACCGCTTCGTCGGCTGGGAGCTCGACGGATCCTACGCGGGCAGCGACGACGACATCGTCCTGCGCGTCGGGCAGCAGGACATGAACCTCACGGCCGTCTTCGAGCCCCGTGAGTTCGACCTGACGCTGGGCAGGCAGGGCGGCGAGGGCACGGTCACCAGCGCGCTGCCCGGCCCGTACGCCGCGAGCGACACCGTCACGGTCACCGCGACCCCGGCACCCGGCCACGTCTTCGTCGACTGGCTCCTCGACGGCAAGCAGTACGGGGGCCGGGAACGGGCCGCCGTAGCCCGCACCGCCGTGGAGATGCGCGCCGACCACACGCTGACGGCCGTGTTCACAAGGCGCTGAACCAGGACGGCCCCTGCCCGCGGCGAACAGGGGCCGTACCGCGCCTAGTTGACCGTGTTCTCGCGGCCCTCCCAGTACGGCGCCCGCAGCCGGAACTTCTGGATCTTGCCCGTCGCCGTGCGCGGGATCGACTCGCGGAACTCGACGCTCGTGGGCGCCTTGAACCCCGCCAGCCGCTCCTTGCAGTACGCGATGATCTCCGCCTCGCTCACCTCGGCGCCCTCGACGCGGACCACCAGCGCCTTGACGGTCTCGCCCCACTTCGAGTCGTCGGGGACACCGATGACGGCGACCTCGGCGACCGCCGGGTGACCGAAGACGGTGTCCTCGACCTCGATCGACGACACGTTCTCGCCACCGGTGATGATGACGTCCTTCTTGCGGTCCGAGATCGTCAGATGGCCGTCCGTCTTGTCGAGTTCGCCGCCGTCGCCGGTGTGGAACCAGCCGCCGGCGAGCGCGTCGGCCGTCTCCTCCGGCTTCTCCCAGTAGCCGTCCAGGACGACGTTGGAACGCGCCAACACCTCGCCGGAGTCGGAGACTTGGAGCTTGACGCCGAGGGCGGGGACCCCGGCCCGCGACAGCCTGCGGGCCCGCTCGGGCGCGGGCCGCGCGGCGTCCTCGGGGCGGGCGCGGTTGAACGTCAGCAGGGGGGAGGTCTCCGTCAGGCCGTAGATCTGCGTGAACTCCCAGCCCAGCTCCTCCTCCACCCGCTGGATCAGCCGGCTCGGCGGAGGCGCCCCCGCGCACACGATCCGGACGCGGTCGCGGCCCGGGATCTCGCCCTCCCAGCTCGCCGCCGCGTTCAGGACCGTGCTCCACACCGCGGGCGCCCCGCACATCAGCGTCACGCCGTGCTCGTCCACCCGGCGCAGGATCTCCGCGCCGTCGACCTTGCGCAGCACGACCTGCTTCGCGCCGAGGCCCGCCAGCACGTACGGCATGCCCCAGCCGTTGCAGTGGAACATCGGCAGGGTGTGCAGGTAGACGTCCCGCTCCCAGGCGCGCGTGTGCAGGCCGAACGTCAGCCCGTTCACCCAGATGTTGCGGTGCGTGAGCTGAACTCCCTTCGGACGCGCGGTCGTTCCCGACGTGTAGTTGATCGTCGCGGTCGCGTCCTCGTCCGGCTCCGCCCACGGCCGCGGCTCCACGCCGAACCGCATGAGCCGCGTGTCCGTCTCCTCCCCGAGCACGAAACGGTGCGGTACGGGGATGCCGGCGACGGAGTCCGCCACCTCGGCGTCGTACAACAGCACCGAGGCGCCGCACTGTTCGACGACGTACGCGATCTCCTCCCGTTTCAGCCGGAAGTTGACGGGTACGGCGATCCGCCCGCTCATCGGCACGGCGAACAGCAACTCCAGCAACCGCGCGGAGTTGTGGCTCACCACCGCGATCCGCTCGCCCTCACCCACCCCCAGCCGGTCGAACCCCGCCTGCCAGGCCCGCACCCGCTCCGCGAGCCCGCCGTACGTGGTCCCCGCGACCGGCGGCGCCGGCTGGTCCGGCTCGTCGATCACCCCCGGACTCGCCGCGAAGCCCAGCTCCGCGCGGTCCAGGAAGTCCGCGATCGTCATCGGAACGCGCATCGCTTGTCCTCACTCCCCATCGGTGGACGATGTCCATGACGTTCCCCACCCGGAGCGGGGCCGACGCCTGTCCTGCGGACGGCACAACAGGGGAGGGGGCGGGGAGGTGACGCGGGGGAGGCGGACGGGTGGTCGTTCTCGTCAGACCGCCGACCACCCGTTGTCCACCGGCAGGATCACGCCGTTGACGCTGCTCGCCGCGTCGGAGGCGAGGAAGACGATGGCGGCGGCCTGTTCCTCGGGGGTGGAGACGCGGCCCAGGTTGGCCATGTGGGAGCCGATGACGGCGGGGCCGTGGGCCTGCCGGTCGATGGTGAGGCCGGTGGTGATGGCGGTGGCGGTGCCGCCGGGGGCGATCGCGTTCGCGCGGATGCCCTTGCCCCGGTACATGACCGCCAGGGAGCGGGTCAGGCCCAGGATGCCGTGCTTGGAGGCCGTGTACGCCGCGCCGGCCGCGCTGCCGCGCAGGGACGCCTCGGAGGCGGTGTTGACGATGGCCCCGCTCTCGGCCGCGAGCATGTGGGGCAGGACGGCCCGGGTGAGGAGGAACGGCGCCGTGAGGTTGACGCGTATGACCCGCTCCCACTCGGCGTCCGTGACGTCCGCCGCCGCGGCCATGCTGTCCATGACGCCCGCGTTGTTGACGAGGACGTCGACGCCGCCGTAGGTGTCGACGGCGGCGGCCACCACCTGGTCGACGACGGCGCTGTCGCTGAGGTCCCCGGCGACCGCGACCGCCTGCGTCCCCGAGGACTCGATCTCGGCCACGACGCTCTTGACGCCCTCGGCGTTGAGGTCGGCGACGACGACGCGCGCCCCCTCGGCGGCGAACCGCAGCGCGGCGGCCCGGCCGATGCCGGAGGCGCCTCCCGTGACGATGACGCTCTTGCCTGCGAGACCGGTGACACCCATGGCGGGCTCCTCTGCGTTGACGTGTGTGTCGGTGCCACTCAACCTACCTCTTTATGTCGCTGAGTGACACAAAGGCGTGAAGTGACATTGAGTCGGATAGTGACATGTAGGCGTGTGGTGACAATAAGGAGTGGCCGGAATGCGCTGGGTGAGGGGGTCGCTCGGCGACAAGGAGTCACGGAGCGACATAATCTGACGTGTCAGCGAACATCCGGAGGCGAACATGGTCGGGCGAGCGGACGGCACCAGGGCCACGGGCCGCCCCCCGTTGACGGAACGGCGCCGCGCCGAGACCCGTATGGAGATCGCCGAGGAAGCCGTACGCCTCTTCTCCGAACGCGGCGTCGCCGCGACCACCGCCGAGGACATCGCCCTCGCCGTGGGGATGTCGGCCCGCACCCTGTGGCGCTACTTCCGCTCGAAGGAGGAGTGCGTCCGCCCCCTGCTCTCCCTGGGCGTGGAGACCCTCTTCGAGTTGCTGCGGGACTGCCCTGCCGACCGCCCGCTCGCCGAGGTGATGACGAACATGCCGTACGACGACTCCGGCCAGCGCCGGCTGAACACCATGCGCGACCTCGTCCGCCTCTGCCACCACGAACCCGGCCTGCGCGCCGTCTGGCTGGAGACCCACTACGACGCGGAGGCGTCCTTCGCCGCCCTGATCGCCGAGCGCACCGCCCGCTCCGCCGACGACCTGGAGGTCCGCCTCGAAGCGGGCGCCCTCAACACCGCGCTGCGGATCGCGGTGGAGCACTGGTCGCTGCGCCCGGACGACGTGCCGGGACCGTCGTTCAAGGAGACGGCCGATCACGCGCTGCGGAGGTTGCGTACCTTCACGGCGTACGACCGCTGACGAAAGAGGACACAGACGTGACCACCCCCTGGACCGTTCCGGGCCTCCCCTTCCCCCTCTCCCCGTCGCCCGCCACGGCGTGGTCCGTCGACGAGGCGGCCGGCACCGTGACGGTCACCGCCGCCCCGCGCAGCGACATCTTCATCGACCCCGGCACCGGCTCCCAGCTCAACGCCGAGTCGATGCTCAACGCCGCCACCCTGCTCGGCCTCCCGCCCGAGGGCGACTTCCGGCTCAGCGCGCGCGTCACCGTCGACTTCGCGGCCACCTTCGACGCCGGGGTCCTGCTCCTGTGGATCGACGAACACCACTGGGGCAAGCTCTGCTTCGAGTACTCGCCCGACGGCGACCCCATGATCGTCTCCGTGGTCGCGCGGGGCGTCGCGGACGACGCGAACGCCTTCGTGGTCGACGGCAGGACGGCGTGGCTGCGTGTCTCGCGGGTCGACCAGGCGTACGCCTACCATGCCTCCCTGGACGGCGTCACCTGGCGCATGATCCGCTTCTTCGCCCTCGACGACCCCGCCGCGCGGGCCACGATCGGCTTCGAGGCGCAGTCCCCGACCGGCGACGGCTGCCGGGTCACCTTCGACGACATCCACTTCACCCACGACCGCCTCACCGACCTGAGGGACGGCTCCTGACGGATCGCTATCCGGCGGGGGTCAGCCGGAAGAGGGCGCACCCGTGGGCCGGCAGGTCGAGGTGGAGGGCGTGCCCGTCGTGCGGGGTGTCCGTACGGGTCCACAGCTCACGGACGCTGTCGTCGGGCCGCGCGCCGATCGACCCGAGGGGCACGGAGACGCGCTCCGGGGTGTCCGCGAGGGAGAAGACAGCGGCGTAGCGGGTACGGCCGTCGGTGTCGCCGGCGGTCCACAGCACGACGTCCCGCTCCCGCAGCACCTCGCGGTTGTCGCGGCTGTGGAAGAGGACGGCGAGCGCCTCGTCGTGGGTGAGGAGCGCGATCGTCTCCGGCGGGCTGGTCGGGAGGTCGCCGCCCATCATCAGCGGGGAACGCGAGACGAACCACAGCGTCAGGAGGCTGACCTGCTCGTCGTGGGTGAGCCGTGACATGCGGTCCTCACCCCGCTCCGCGCGGATGCCGATGTGCCCGAGAGGCAGCATGTCGGCGTCCGCCCACCCGTCCGCGCCCTGCGCCGGCGCCCACCGCGCCATCCGCGCGAACTGGGACTCCACGTGGTCCCACTGGTCCCACAGGTCGTCGCAGATCCGCCACATCGCGGCGTTCTCCCGCAGGTGCTCCAGCCGGGCCAGCGACACGTCCGTACCGGGGGACAGGCTCAGCTCGATCGGCCGGCCGCTGCGGGCGATGGCCCGGGCGTACGCGGCGATCTCCCGCTCGTGGTACGGGAACAGCATGTCGTCGGCCTTGACGAAGTCGACGCCCCACGCGGCGAACTGGGCGACCTGTGCGTCGTAGTACGCCTGCGCGCCCGGATGGTCGTGGTTCAGCCCGTAGTTGTCGGGGTTCCAGGGGCAGACGGAGGAGGTGTCGGCGACCTCGTCGGCCGTGAACTCCGTGCCCGCGACGGGCAGTCGGGCGGCGACGGCACGGCGCGGTATGCCCCGCATGATGTGCAGCCCGAACCGCAGGCCCATCCCGTGCACCCGCTCCGCGAGCGGCCCGAACCCGGCGCCGTCGGCCGCGGACGGGAACCGGTTCGGCGCCGGCAACTGGCGGCCGTACGCGTCGAGCACCACCGGCGGGTCGTCGTTGTAGCCGTGCGAGCGGGCCGTGGGGTCGTACCACTGGATGTCCACGACGACCGTGTCCCAGCCGTACGGCAGCAGGTGGTCGCGGAGGAAGGCCGCGTTCGCGATGACCTCGTCCTCGGTGACGGTCGTGCCGTAGCAGTCCCAGCTGTTCCAGCCCATCGGCGGGCGCAGGCGGCGTTCGGGGAGCGGGCGGGCGGGTCGGGTCATGACGGGTCGCTTCCTGGAGGGGTGGGGAGCCGGACGCGCGCGCGAGGGCTGCGGCGATCTTGTCCAGGGTGCAC
>NZ_JBLRVY010000032.1:0-141229 GCF_048159485.1 Streptomyces sp. 4F14 | reverse complement strand
TCTCACCACGACCTCGGCGAGGGCGATCCCCGAGGCAGGGGCGGGCAGGGTGAAGGTGTGCGACCAGGCGGAGTCGGGGGCCCCCCCCCCCCCCCCGGGCGGGGGGGGGGGGCCCCCCCGCGGGCGTGCGCCCCGGTCCCCCACCACCCCGCACCCCGACCGTTCAGGCCCACTCCCCCTACGCCACCCCACGCAGCCCCCGTACGACGAACTGCCCCGCGCGCCCGTACGACGCCTCCGCGCGCCGTTCCCCCCTCGGCCCCCGGGGTCTACGCTGGACGGACACCCAAAGGTCCGACACCGGGCCCGCCGCCTCGGCTCCCCTCAACGCACGGCGGGCCCACGCGGACGGGACACGGCCAAGAGGCGCCCGGCGACGGGGTGTCACCCCACCCATGAGGCACGCCCCCGCAGTGGCCCTCCCCCGCCGCAGGCGCCCCCGGCCTCAGCCCCCCCGACTCCCTCACGGCGTATACAGATACGGCGTCGTCGTCCCCAACTTCGCGAACCCCAGCCCCTCCAGGATCGGCCTGCTGTCCTCCGACGCGTCGACCTGGAGGAACTCGTACCCCCGCTCATGGGCGATCCGGGCCCGGTAGGAGATCAGCGCCCGGTAGATGCCCTTGCCCCGCCACTCGGGGACCGTCCCCCCGCCCCACAGCCCCGCGAAGCGGGTGCCCGGGATCAGCTCCATGCGGGCGGAGCTGACCGGCTCGTCCCCGGCGAGGGCGACGACGGCGACGAGGATGTCCGGGTCCTCGGTGAGCCGTACCCGCAGCAGGTCGCGCAGCCAGGAGCCGTCCCGCCCGAAGGCCCGCTCGTTGGCGCGGACCATCAGCTCGACCCCGGCCATGTCGGTGACGGGCTCGATCCGCACGCCCTCGGGCGGTTCGGCCCCGGTGAGCTGGGTCTTCGTCTCGGCGATGAGGAGGGTCTCGGGGTCGTCGGGGACGAATCCGGCGGCCCGGAGGCGGGATTCGAGGTCGGCGGGCGTGTCGTGGGAGTACGTCTTCCACTCGAACTCGCGCCCGAGCCCCGTGTACAGCGCGACCTGCTCGGCGATCACCGCGTCGGCGTCGCCCGCGTCGAGCCCGGACCACAGGATGCCGCTCCACCCTTCCGCGGAGGAGATCTGCCGCACGACCGCGTCGGTGCGTTCGATGCGGGCGTCGGAGCTGTCGGGGCGGGCGCCCCGGCGCATCTCGCGGTCGTACAGGGCAAGGATGTCGGCATGGTTCATGCGGTCACTCCAGCACCCCGGCAGGCGCCCCACAACACAATTACGCTGCACAGACAGATCGTGCCCGCCCACCCGGGAGGACGTACGTGAAGGACTCGGAGCCGGCGCATCTGCGCCGTGCGGTGCGGCTCGCGGCCGAGGCGCTGGCCGCCGGGGACGAGCCGTTCGGGTCGGTGCTGGTCGGCGCCGACGGGACGGTCCTCGCGGAGGACCACAACCGGGTGGCCTCGGGTGACCGCACCCGCCACCCGGAGTTCGAGCTGGCCCGCTGGTCGGCGGCGCACGCCTGGGTGGGCCTGGGCCGGATCGTGTACGTCGCCTCGTCGCGGCAACTCACCGCGTGGCTCGCCGAGTTGGGTGTCCCGGCGCCACCGGTGCGCCCGCTCCCGGTCCAAGAGGTCGCGCCCGGCGTGCCGGTGACCGGCCCGGTGCCCGAACTCGCGGGTGAGGTACGGGAGTTGCACCGCCGTTTCCACACGCGCTGAGGGCCGTACCGGCTCGGTCGGTACGGCCCTCGGACGGCCCGGCGTGGTCGGCCTTCAGCGCACGGCCCGCGGCCGGAACCGCCGGTACAGCGCGGCCCCGCCGAGGACGAGCGCGGCACTCCCCGCGAGCAGCGCCTCCTGCCCGCCGCTGCCGGTGCTGGCCAGCGTGGCGTGCACCCCGGGGTCGGGGGCCTCCGCGCGCGGCACGGGCACGGGCTTGTGCGGCTGCGGGTGCTGGGGTGCCGGGTCGACGGGGCGGGCCGGCGGGTCCTCGTGGGAGGTGTTGACGGCCTCGTTGCCGAACGCCGGGTTGAGGGCGCCGACGACGTTCAGGCTGTTCCCGCTGATGTTCACGGGGATGTGCACGGGCAGTTCGACGGTGTTGCCGGACACGACGCCCGGCGAGTCGTGCGTCCGCCCGTCGGTGTGGGCGCCACCGCCGTTGGCGGCTCCCGACGTGCCCTTGCTCCCGGAGGAGTTGACGCACCTGTTGCCCATCGCCGGGTTGAGCAGTCCGACGACGTCCACGGTGTTGCCGCACACGTTGACCGGGATGTGCACCGGCACCTGGAGCGTGTTCCCGGAGGCCACACCCGGCGAGTCGGCGGTGGCGCCGTCCGCCGCGGAGTCGGCGTGGGCGGGCATCGTCACGGCCATCGCACCGGACGCGGCGACGACGGCGATCACGCCGTTTCGGGTCACCCGTCTCATGGGGTCCCTGCCTTCCAGTCAGAGGCGCGGGCGTTCCCCGCACCGGACACGGGCGTGTCGCCCGCACCGGTTAAAACGCGGGCGAACCATCGGAGTTATGGCTCATCGTCCTTTCACCCCATCGAGTGGCCTGCTTGTCGAACAGGCAGTAAAGCGGTCGAATCGGCCACCCGGGTGGCGTGCTCCGGCCGCGCGGGCGCGCAGGGTAACCCCGCTCCGCGCCCCCCGCACCTGGGCGGGCGAGGGTGCGCGACCCCGCCTATCGTGACCGTGGGCACTGCGCTCCGGGAGGCATCGATGCTGGTCACGTTGGTCGTCGCGGTCTCCCTGCTCGGTGCCGGGACGGCCGCGCCCGCCCCGGATCCCGCCGGCTTCTCCGGCCAGAAGGTCGCCTGGTCCCGCTGCGCCGGGCAGGACGTCCCGAAGGATCTGGAGTGCGGGAAGGTCACCGTCCCCCTCGACTACGCGCACCCCGCCGCCGGCACCCTCGAACTCGCGCTCGCCCGTTACCGGGCCACCGGCGAGAAGCGGGGCTCGGTGGTGCTGGACTTCGGCGGTCCCGGCGCGGCCGGGGTGCCCGAACTCGCCTACAACCGGCGTACGTTCGCCGATCTCACGAACCAGTACGACGTGGTCGCCTTCGATCCCCGGGGCGTCGGCCGTTCCTCGCCGGTGAGTTGCGGGGACTGGGCCTCGGACGAGGAGTCGTCCGGCGACGATCCACCGGCGCTCCTGGACCGGCTGCGGAAGATCGCCGGGCTCTGCGCGCGGCGGTCGGGGCCTGTCCTCCCGTACATCGGCACGGTGTTCGCCGCGCGCGACCTCGACGTGATCCGCTCCGCGCTGGGCGAGCGCAGGCTCAACTACCTGGGTTTCTCGTACGGGACACGGCTCGGGGCCGTGTACGCGGCGCACTTCCCGCGCCGGGTGGGGAGGCTGGCGCTCGACGGGGTGGACACGCTGACCGAACCGGTCGCCGAGCAGGGCATCGCGGGGGCGCGGGGACAGCAGGTGGCGTTGGACGACTTCACGGCCTGGTGCGCGCGGGGTCCGGCCTGCCCCCTCGGTGAGGAACCGCGTGCGGCCCGCGAGGCGGTCGTACGGCTGGTGAGGTCGCTGGACGAGAACCCCGTACACACCTACCTGGGCGGGGAGTTCACCGGCCAGGACCTCGTGGGCGCGCTGGGCCAGGCGCTGTATCGGAGGGACTCGTGGCCGTCGCTCCAGGTCGGGCTGGAACGGCTGACGCGGGACGGGGACCCGAGCGGGGTGCAGTCGTTCGCGGCGGGCGGCCTGGACGCGGCGCGCTCGAAGGCGGTTTCGGGCGGCTCCCACACCCCCCTCACCGACCCCTCCGACGTCCCTCTCGACAACATGGCCGCCGCCCTCATGGCGGTCAACTGTGCCGACGACCCCGACCGCCCCAGCGCCCGCGAGATCACCGACGGCCTCCCCGCCCTGCGCGCCGCCTTCCTGCGGGCGTCCCCCGTCTTCGGTCCGTACCGCCTCACCGAGACCCTGATGTGCTACGGGCGCCCGAAGGGGACGGAGTTCATCCGCGAGGACGTCAGGGATCTGCGGACGCCGAAGCTGCTCCTGGTCGGCACGCGGGGCGATCCGGCGACGCCGTACCGGTGGACGACGGAGACCGCGGCCCGCCTCGGCCCCGCCGCGGTCGTGCTCGACAACCGGGGTGAGGGGCACACCGGTTACGCGTCCTCGCGGTGTGTGCGGCGCACGGTGGACGACTTCCTGCGGTTCGGATCGCTGCCGCCGAGCGGGAGTTCGTGCGGGGCGGACGAGGAGCGGTAACCCCGCTCTCGACCTCGCGTGACACCCTGGTGACCGTCGCTGCGAGAGGAGCCGTGGACGTGACGGACTTGCTGGGTGTCGCCGTGCTGGGAGCCGGGCACATGGGGGCGGACCACATACGGCGGCTGGACCGGGTCGTCAGCGGGGCACGGGTCGTCGCCGTCGCCGACCCGGACACCGACCGGGCGAAGGAGGCTGCCGCGGGGATCGACGGCGTCACCGTGCACGCGGACGCCGAGGCGGCTCTCGCGGCGCCCGGCGTGGAGGCCGTCCTGATCGCCTCCCCGGGCCCGGCGCACGAGGCGGCGCTGCTCGCGGCGTTCGCGCGCGGTCTGCCGGTGCTGTGCGAGAAGCCGATGGTCCCGGACCCGGCGGGCGCGCTGCGGGTCGTGGAGGCGGAGGCGCGGCTCGGGCGCCGACTGGCGCAGGTGGGGTTCATGCGGCGCTACGACGCGGGGTATCAGCGCCTCAAGTCCGTCCTGGACGAAGGCGGGTTGGGCCGGACGCTGATGCTGCACTGCGTGCACCGCAACGCGGCCTCCCCGTCGTTCTTCACGAGCGAGATGCTGGTCGAGGACTCGGTGGCGCACGAGATCGACGCGGCGCGCTGGCTGCTGGGCGAGGAGCTGACGGCCGTGACGGTGCTGCGCCCGCGTCCGTCGGCCGGTGCGCCCGAGGGGCTGGCCGACCCGCTGTTCGTGGTGTTCGAGACGTCCGGCGGCGCCCTGGTGGACGTCGAGGTGTTCGTGAACTGCCGCTCCGGCTACCAGGTGCGCTGCGAGGCGGTCGGCGAGCACGGCAGCGCCCGCATCGGGGACGACCGGGGCGCGCTGCTCACCGTGTCGGGCACGGCGGCGACCGAGGTGCCGCAGGACTACGTGGTGCGCTTCGCGGATGCGTACGACCGTGAGGTGCGGGCGTGGGTGGACGCGACCCGGCGGGGGCGGGTGACGGGTCCGTCGGTGTGGGACGGGTACGCGGCGTCGGCGGTCGCGGCGGCGGGGGTGCGGTCGCTGCGCGAGGGTGGCCGGACGGTCGTGGAACTCGCCGGGCGGCCGGCGCTGTACGCCGGTGCGACGGGATAGCGCGTACGGGGTTCGAACACCCGGGTGGGGCTCCTGTGGCACTCTGAGGGAACCGGCAACTCCCGTGCACCGTCCACGACTTGGAGAGCGTGCGGCGTACGCGCCAGTAGCCGGGAAAGCCGTCCGGGAGGCCGGTGGCATATGCCGAACGCATCACCTGAAGGTGTGTTGCCAAATCCCTTACACGACGTCGCGCGCTGTGCAACAGTCGTAACGGCCTTTCCGTTCGGCAACCCCGGCCGAACCGTCCCCGCATCGGAGTGCGTCATGCCGTCCCCTCTCTCCGCGGACCGCCCGGCCGACCGGCCGGGCCCGGTCGACGCGTTGATATCGCAGGCGCGACAGTTGCGCGGGGACATGGACGCGGTGCGCCGGGACGCCCGGCCCACCGGCTGCGAGCCGGCGGACCTGTGGCAGCGCGCGCTGTACGACCTGGCCCTGCACCAGCTCAGCGATCTCGACGAGCACCTGGCCCAGTTGCGGGACGGGCCGCCCGGGGCAGCGGAGGCCGCGCCGACCGCTCCCCGGCGCGGCGCCCTGCTCAGCCGGGTCGGCAGCGCGGAGTGGAACCTGATGGCGGACGAGGCGGTGTGGTCGGCGGAATTCCACCGCATCCTGGGCCGCGATCCGGCGTCCCCGGCGCTGACCCTGGACGAGCTTCCGTCGCTGGTCCTGGAGGAGGACCGGCCGAAGCTGACGGCGATGGTGACGGACTGCCTCATCGACTCGCGGCCCATCGACGGCGAGTTCCGGGTCGTGCGGCCGGGCGGCGAGGTGCGCACGGTTCACCTGATGGGCGAGCCTGTGCTCGGCGCTGACGGATGCACCGCCTCGATGTGGGCGGTGCTGCGGGACGTCAGCGAACTGCGGCGCAGCCAGCGGGCGGTGACCGAGACCCGTGACTCGCTCCGCCGGGGCGGGCGGCGTCCGCGCACCGAGGCACGGCTCGCGGTCGAGTCGCGGGGAGCCGCGCCACCGCCCTGGTGCGGCTCCCTGCGACTCCCGCGCCAGGCGCCCCCCGTGCTGGACGTCGCAGGTCTCCACCTGCCCGCGGCGGGCGGCGCCCCGATCGGCGCGGACTGGTTCGACTCGGTCCAACTGCCGGGCGGCGACACGCTCTTGACGGTGGGTTCGCTGACCGGCAACGCGGAGTCGCTGGAGTCGACGACGACGATGCTGCTGGGCGCGCTGCGGGGCCTGGCGCTGGCCGGCACCGAGCCGGGCCGGCTGCTCGGGTTACTCGGGCAGTTGCTCGGCGCGGCGGAGCGGCCCGCGCTCGCCGGTGTCGTCTGCTGCCGCTACCGGCCCGCGACCCGCACCCTCACCTGGACCCAGGCGGGCCCCTGCGCCCCGCTGCTGGTGCGCGACGGCGCCGGGCGCCGCCTGGCCGGGCCGGGCGGCGCCCTCCTGGGCACCGCTCCGGGTGCCGTGCACCGCCCGTCCGAGACGGTCCTCGAACCGGGCGACCTGATCGTGCTGCACACCGCCCCCGACGCCCGTCCCGTCCTCACCTCCCGGCTCGTGGAGGCGAGGACGGCTCAGGAGGCCGCCGAGGCGGCAGCCGAACCCCACACCGGCGAGGACTCGGCGTGCGTGCTGGTGGCGAAGGTGCCGTAAGCCCCTCACAGCCGTAGCCCTGGCCTCACAGCCGTAGCCCTGGCCTCACAGACGTAGCCCTGACAAGCCCTGGCCCCCGCGCGCCCGCACACCGCGCGGGCCCTCACATCGCGACCACCGCCCCCCGGCCGCCCTTCGACCTCGGCAGCGCCGACTTGATCTCCTCCCGCAGCTGCGCGATCTTCGGCTCCTTCGCGTACGGCGCGGTGAGCCGGTACATGTCGCCCAGCCGGTCCCACGTCCGCAGCGAGGAGTTCGCCCCCATCGACGACAGGGCCTCGCGCGCGTAGTAGTGCGCGTGGTCCGCGTCCCCCGCGATGAACAGCGCCGACGCCATCGACAGGTGGTCGAAGATCTTCGACCGCTGCTGGGCGTCGTCCCGCAGGGCGAGCGCCTTGTCGGCGAAGTACTGCGCCTGCGCCGCCGCGCTCGGGTCGTGCTCGGCGAGGGTGCGGTAGGCGAGGCCCTGCATGCCGTACAGGTCGGCCTCGTTGAAGAGCTGCATCCAGGACGGGGTCGGGCCGTCGTCCTGGGCGGAGGTGAACAGGTCCTCCGCCTTGCCGAGGGTGCGGCGCATGGCCTGGCCCTTGCCCTCGGACGCCTGCGCCCACGCCTCGACGGTGTGGAACATGGCCCGGGTGCGCGGCAGGGTCTCGGGACCGGCGCCGGACTGGGCGAGCCGCATCAGATCGAGGGCCTCGCCGGGCTTGCCCAGGTGCACCATCTGACGGGCCGCCCGCGACAGGGCCTCGCTGGCGCGGGGCCGGTCACCGCCCTCGCGGGCGGCGTGGGCGGCGATCAGGAAGTACTTCTGGGCGGTCGGTTCGAGGCCGACGTCGTGGGACATCCAGCCCGCGAGGACGGCGAGGTTGGCGGCGACGCCCCACAGGCGGCGCTGGAGGTGGGCCGGGTGGCGGTAGGCGAGCATGCCGCCCACCTCGTTGAGCTGTCCCACCACCGCCTTGCGCTGGAGTCCCCCGCCCCGGGCGGCGTCCCAGGCGCGGAACACCTCCACGGAGCGCTCCAGCGCCTCGATCTCCTCGGCCCCGATGGGGGCGGCCTCGTAGCGGTCGAACCCCACCGGGTCGGCGTTCAGGGGGTGGTCGAGGACGGGAGCGTCGGCGGACAGGATCGGGTCGGTGTGCAGCCAGTCGTACATGGCGTTGCTGAGGGCGGAGCCCGCGGCGAGCGCGGCGCCCGCGCCCACCAGGCCGCGTCGGTTGAGCATGAGGTCCATTCCCGTGAATTCGGTGAGGAACGCGACCGTCCGGTCGGGCGTCCACGGAACCCCGTCGGGGCGCTCAGCGCTCCCGCCGCTCTGCCGTTTCCCCGGGCGCCCGTGCCGGACCAGACCGAGGTCCTCGATGGTCACGACACGGCCGAGACGCTCGGTGAACAGGGCTGCCAGCACCCGCGGCACCGGGTCGCGCGGGATCTCTCCCGTGTCGATCCAGCGCCGTACCCGCGAGGTGTCGGTGGACAGTTGGGGGTGGCCCATGGCCGCCGCCTGCCGGTTCACCAGTCTCGCGAGTTCCCCCTTGGACCAGCCGGCCAGGCCGAACAGGTCCGACAGTCGGGTGTTGGGTTCTCCGCTCACGTCAAGCCCCCAGGTTCTCGGCTGGAGTTGACACTAGCCGCGCCGGGGTTGCCTAGCGACTATTCGCCAGGGTTCGCCAGGGTCCGCCACGTGGTGTGCCACGGCCGATCGGGTGTCAGGTAGGAACGCGCCACCCCGACCCGGTCGTCCGGAGACACTCCCCAGGGTGCACCCGGGCTCCGGGTCGGGCCGCGCACCTACGTCGCAGGCACACGAAGGGATCTGTCCAGCCCATGTACGCAGCATCGTCCTCCGTGTCCGCGCCGCCCCGGCCCTCCTACCCCCGTCAGGGTGGTGGCGGCCCCTATCTGGCACCCGTCGCCCCCGGCATGGTGCGGCAGCGTCGGCCCGCCGGCGCGGTCGCTCAACCCCTCAGCGGCAGACTGGACCTGTCGGGCCCTCAGGGCGCCCAGTTGCGCACCGCGCTCGCCTCCGTGCACCGGATCTGCCCGGACTTCACCCCCGTGCAGGTGCTGCGCCGCACCGGCCGTTCGGTCCTCCTGGTGGGGACGACGGGACGCAAGCAGGCCGTGGCGAAGTGTCTGCTCGACCACTCGCCCGCGTGGGCGGAGCGCGGCCGGCACGAGATAGCCGCGTACCGCACGTTCGTGCGGCAGCGTCCGCCGGTGCGCACGCCCCGGCTGATCGCGGCGGACCCGGAGAACTGCGTCCTGGTCATCGAGCGGATGCCCGGCCGGGTCGCGGCGCTGACCCGGCATCCGGTCCAGGCGCCGCCGCGCGCCGACATCCGGGCGGCGCTGACCGCCGTGTGCCGGCTGAACTCGTGGCGGCCCCCGGCAGGCACGTTCGACGCGCCGCTCGACTACGCGGCCCGGATCTCCCGCTACCACGAGCTGGGCCTGCTGACCGACCGCGACCTCGGTGACCTGCAGAAGCTCCTGCACGGCATCGCGCAGTCGGCGGGCCGGGGCGGGATGGGCCAGTTCTGCCACGGCGACGCGCTGCTGTCGAACCTGCTGCTGTCCCCGGCGGGCCCGGTGCTGGTGGACTGGGAGCACGCGGGCTGGTACCTGCCCGGCTACGACCTGGCGGTCCTGTGGTCGGTCCTGGCGGACGCGCCGGACGCCCGCCGCCAGATCAGCCAGCTCGCCCAGGCGGCGGGCCCGGCGTCCCGGGACGCCTTCCTGGTGAACCTGATGCTGGTCCTGACGCGGGAGATCCGCACCTACGAGACGGCGGTCCAGCGCGCCCTGCACGAGCCGGCGCCCGCCCACGGCGCGCTGCCGTCCGGTGAGGAACAGCGGCTGCTGCTGCGGCGGTTGCACGACGACAGCCAGATGGCGCGGCGCGCGGTGCGGGCGGCGGTCGGCACGCGCTGACCCGGACCTCCCCGACCGAGGGCCTGCGGTGCGCCAGAGCGGCGGCGCATCGCAGGTCCTCAGCGCGTGCCGGTGCGGCGAAACGCGCAGCGTCCTGCCGTGACAAGGGCGAACGCCTCCTCCCGGGCATGATTGACGGAGCGTCAGCGGGCCGGTAGCACGGATACCGTCCGGCCCGCGCGATCCCCCACAGGAGGCCGCATTGCCCAGACGTATCCCCCAGGCCGTCGCCTCGGCGGCCCTTCTGCTCCCGCTGCTGGCCGCCGCCCCGCCCCGTGACTCGGGCACGGCCCGCCTCGCCCTGAACCGCGCGTTCACCTCGGCGTCGGCCGAGTACGGCGTCCCGCGCAGCGTCCTGCTCGGCGTCTCCTACCTCCAGTCCCGCTGGGACGACCACGCCGGCGCCCCCAGCGTCACCGGCGGCTACGGCCCGATGCACCTGACGGACGCGCGGACGGCCCTGACGGGCGCCTCGCACCACAGCGAGGGCGAGGAGGACCCGCGCGGGGACTCGGCGCGTCCGGCGCTGCGCCCGTCGGCCGTCCCCGCACGGAGCGTCGACGCCCCCCGCCTGCGCACCCTCCCCCGCGCCGCCGCCCTCACCGGCCTCTCCCCCGAGGCCCTGCGCACCGACCCCGCCGCGAACGTCGAGGGCGGCGCGGCCCTGCTCGCCGACGCCCAGCGTGCCCTGGGCGAGCCCCTCAGCGCCGACCCCGCCGACTGGTACGCGGCGGTGGCCCGCTTCTCCGGCGCCGACGACACGGCGACGGCAGCGGCGTACGCCGACGACGTGTACGAGGTGCTGCGCGCCGGCGAGGAACGGACCACGGACGCCGGTCAGTTCGTCAGCCTCGCTGCGCAGCCCCGACTGGCCCCGGACCGGGGTCAGTTGGCGCACGCCGGGCTGCGCGGGCCGGTGACCAGGGGGACCGAGTGCCCCAAGGGCGTGTCCTGCGAGTGGATCCCGGCGCCGTACGAGGAGTTCGGCGACAAGGACTACGGCAACCACGACCTCGCGAACCGTCCGGTTTCGCAGAAGGTCCGGTACATCGTCGTCCACGACACGGAGGGCGCCTGGGAGGGCGTCCTGAACATGGTCCAGGACCCGACGTACGTGTCCTGGCACTACACCCTGCGCTCCACCGACGGCCACATCGCGCAGCACGTCAAGACGAAGGACGTGGCCTGGCACGCGGGGAACTGGTACGTCAACGCGGGCTCCGTCGGCATCGAGCACGAGGGGTTCCTCGCCCAGCCGGACGCCTGGTACACGGAGGCCATGTACCGCGCCTCGGCCCGCCTGGTCCGCTACCTGGCGCAGCGCTACGGCGTACCGCTGGACCGCCAGCACATCTTGGGCCACGACAACGTGCCCGGTCCGACGACCGCGAACGTGCCCGGGATGCACACCGACCCCGGCCCGTACTGGGACTGGCGGCACTACTTCGAGCTGCTGAAGGCGCCGATCCGGGCGACCGCGCAGGGGCACGGCGGGCTGGTGACGATCCGCCCCTCGTACGACGCGAACCGGCCCTCCTACACGGACTGCGTCACCAAGGGCGTGCCCTGCCCGGACCACGGGTCCAGCGAGGTGCGCCTGTACACCGGCCCCGGTGAGACGTATCCGCTGGTCAAGGACGTCGGCCGGGGCACGGAGCCGACGACCGGCGTCAACGACATCTCCTCGCGGGTCTCGACCGGCCAGCAGTACGCGGTCGCGGGCCGCCGGGGAGACTGGACGGCGATCTGGTACCTGGGACAGAAGGCGTGGTTCAAGAACCCCCGCAAGCACGCGACGGCCGTGCACGCGGCGGGCCCGGTCGCGCGGGCCAAGGCGGGCCGGACCTCGGTGCCGGTGTACGGCAGGGCCTACCCGGAGGCGTCCGCGTACCCGAAGGGCGTCCCGGTCCAGGCGGTGTCGCCGCTGTCGTACACCCTGCCCGCCGGGCAGTCGTACGTGGTCGGCGGCGAGGTGCCGGGCGAGTACTACTACGCGGTCACCTTCGCCACCGACACGCACCAGGTCGTCGTCGGCAAGGACCAGTACTACGAGATCCAGTACGGGCACCGGGTCGCGTACGTCCGCGCCGCCGATGTGGACGTCGTGCCCTCGGTCAGGGGGTGAGGCCGGTCAGCCCTGCTGGAACAGCTCCGCCGGGAGCGGCTTCAGGAGGGCGTAGAGGTCGTCCGTGATGGGGCGGTCCCAGGCGGCGATGGTCACCAGGACGTTGTCGCTGCGGTCGAACTGGACGCAGGAGATCCGGCTCTCGGAGAGCTTGAGGCGCCGGACGATGAGGAGGTTGTCGCCCTGCATCACCGGCATGTCCTCGGTGCCGGTGACGGTGACCTCCTCGTCGTTCTCCAGCGCGATCAGCAGCTGCGCGACCTCGAAGGGGATCTCGCCGTCGGCGGTGTCCCGCGCCGGGGAGCCCTCGGGGAGGTTGCCGATGATCATCGCGGGGCCGCGGCCGCCGAAGAGGTCGTAGCGCAGGAAGACGCCCTGGCAGGTGCCGTCGGGCGCGGGGAGGAGGCCGGCGCCGAGGTTGCCGGGCCAGTCGCCCGGGTCCATGGCGAGGACGTCGAAATCGGGGCCGGCGGGGGTTGCGCTTCGGCGGCGGAGGAACGACATACGGCCATCGTACGGGGTGGCGGGGGTGCGTGGCCGAGCGCGGGTCGGATGAGGGTGGAGCACGGGTACGGGCCCCCGCGCGCGGTGTCCGTGCCGCGGGGGCCCGTGCGCGCCGCTCAGGTCAGGTCGAACTCGCCCTCACGGGCGCCCGAGACGAACGCGCCCCACTCCGCGGGGGTGAACACGATGGACGGGCTCTCGGGGCGGCTGTTGTTGCGCATCGCGATGAAGCCTTCGACGAAGGCTATCTGGACATCTCCCAGGCCCCGGCTGCCCGGCTGCCACTGTGCCTCGCTGAGGTCCAGGTCCGGCTTGTCCCAGCCCGCCAACGGCTGCTGCTGGATGGTGCTTTCGGCCACGTCCGTGCTCCTCCCGGTTCCGTCGTCCGCGGGTCAGCCTAGCGATCGGCTCCGGGCCCCGACAGAGCACGTCGGCCGTGCCTTTCAGGAGTCGGGCGCCTCGGCTCCGACCAGCCACATGGAGAAGAACTGGGAGCCGCCGCCGTACGCGTGTCCCAGCACCCGGCGGGCGCCGTCCACCTGGTGGTCACCGGCCTGGCCGCGGACCTGGAGGGCGGCCTCCGCGAAGCGGATCATGCCGGAGGCGCCGATGGGGTTGGTGGACAGGACGCCGCCGGACATGTCGACGGGGAGGTCGCCGTCGAGTTCGGTCACCCCGGACTCGGTGAGCTTCCAGCCCTCGCCCTCGTCGGCGAAGCCGAGGTTCTCCAGCCACATCGGCTCGTACCAGGAGAAGGGCACGTACATCTCGACGGCGTCGATCTCGCGGCGCGGGTCGGTGATCCCGGCCTGCCGGTACACGTCGGCCGCGCAGTCCTTGCCCGCCTGGGGGGACACCGCGTCCTTGCCCGCGAACAGGGTGGGTTCGCTGCGCATCGCGCCGCCCAGCATCCAGGCGGGCGACCGGGGCGAACGCGCCGCGCCCGCACGGTCGGTGAGGACCATCGCGCAGGCCCCGTCGGAGGAGGGGCAGGTCTCGGAGTACCGGATCGGGTCCCACAGCATGGGCGAGGACTGGACCTTGTCGAGGGTGATGTCGTGCTCGTGGAGGTGGGCGTACGGGTTCTTGAGGGCGTTGCGCCGGTCCTTGTACGCCACGAGCGAGCCGATGGTGTCGGGGGCGCCGCTGCGCCGGATGTACGCCCGTACGTGCGGGGCGAAGAAGCCGCCCGCGCCCGCGAGCAGCGGCTGCTGGAAGGGGATCGGCAGGGACAGGCCCCACATCGCGTTGGACTCGGACTGCTTCTCGAACGCGAGGGTGAGGACGGTCGTGTGGACGCGTGAGGCGACAAGGCTCGCCGCCACCAGGGCGGTCGACCCGCCGACGCTCCCCGCCGTGTGCACCCGCAGCATCGGCTTCCCGACGGCGCCGAGCGCGTCCGCGAGGTACAGCTCGGGCATCATCACGCCCTCGAAGAAGTCGGGCGCCTTGCCGATGACGACGGCGTCGACGTCGGCCCAGCTCAACTCGGCGTCTTCCAGCGCCCGTTGGGCGGCCTCCCGGACCAACCCGGCGATGGACACGTCCCGTCGGGCCGCGACGTGCTTGGTCTGGCCGATCCCGACGACGGCCACCGGTTCCTTGCTCATCGCGGATCCCCTTCCAGGACGGCGACCAGGTTCTGCTGGAGGCAGGGCCCGGAGGTGGCGTGGGCGAGCGCCCGGTCGGCCTCGCTGCGCTGTACGCGGGTCGCGGCCTCGCCGATGCGGATCAGCCCCGCCGCCATCACCGGGTTGGAGGCGAGCGCCCCGCCGGAGAGGTTGACGCGCACACTGTCGTCGAGCTTGAGCGCCTTGCGCAGGACGACTTCCTGGGAGGTGAAGGGGGCGTGCAACTCGGCGGTGTCGACGGGCCGTTCGAAGACGCCGGCCTTCTCGGCGGCGAGGCGGGTCGACGGGGAGTCGGTGAGGTCGCGCACGCCGAGGGAGTGGGCCTCGATGCGGTGGTCGATGCCGCGTATCCAGGCGGGCCGGTCGCACAGCTCCCGCGCCCTGTCTCCGGCGGCGAGGATCACGGCCGCCGCCCCGTCGCCGACCGGCGGGCAGTCGCCGTGCCGCAGCGGCGCCACCACGTACTCGCCCTGCGGATGCGCACCCCGTTGCTGTGCGTGGGGGTTGAGGGTGGCGGCCCGCCTGCTGCGGGCGGCGATCTCGGCGAGTTCGCGTTCGTCGGTGTCGCCCGCGTCGATGAGGGCCCGCGCCTGGAGGGCGGCGAGCGCGACGGAGTCGGGCCACAGGGGGGCGACGTAGTACGGGTCGAGCTGGCGGGTGAGGACGTCGCGGAGACGGCCTGGCGAGGACTTGCCGTACGAGTAGACGAGCGCCGTGTCGGCGTCCCCCGTAAGGAGTTTGACCCACGCCTCGTACAGGGCCCAGGCGCCGTCCATCTCGACGTGGGACTCCGCGATCGGCGGCCAGGCGCCGACGCCGTCGAGGGCGAGGGTGAAGGAGAAGGCGCGGCCCGCGAGGTAGTCGGAGGAGCCGGAGCAGGTGAAGCCGATGTCGGCCGTCTTGAGGCCGGTGCGGTCCAGGACCTCGTGCAGGACCGGCATCAGCATCTCGACCTCGGACGACTCCTCGGTGGTGCGCCGGACGTCGCTCTGCGCGAAGGCGACGACCGCTATGTCCCGGGTCACGTCAGCTCCTTGTACGTGTCGTAGTCCGCGTCCGGTTCGCCGGTGGGCCGGTAGTGGTCGGGGTAGCGGGCGCCTTCCGCCCAGACGGGTTCGACGCGCAGGCCCATGCGGACCTGGTCGTAGGGGATGCCCGCGATGCGTCCGTGCAGGGCCAGGCCGGCGCCGTCGAGGACGATGTGGCCGTAGACGTACGGGACTTCTATGTCGAGGTTCTTCGCCTTGATGTTGACGACGCAGAACGTGGTGACCGTGCCCGCCGGGCCGACCTCGACCTGTTCGGCGGTGGCGACGCCGCAGGTGGGGCAGGCGCCGCGCGGGGGGACGTACACCTTGCGGCAGCGGGGGCAGCGTTCGCCGACCGTGCGCTGTTCGGAGAGGGCGGCGATGTAGGCGGTCTGGGCGCGGCCGGGCGAGTAGGTGTAGTCGAGGCGGGCGGGGGCGACGATGCCGGTGACAGGGGCCGCGAACTCGCCGGTGTGGCCCGAGAGTTCGGGGGTCTCGCCGTCGTACGGCTCGAAGCAGGCGATGTCGGTGATGGCGCCCTCGCGTTCGTCGGCCCAGCGGATGCGGACGCGCATGCCGGTGTGGACGGTGTCGGCGTCGACGGCGTGCAGGAGGGCGGTGTCGGCGCCGTCGAGACGGATCAGGGCCCAGGCGAAGGGGGTGGCGAGGGGCTGGGCGCGGCGGGGTGCGGGGTTGTGGGCCCAGGTGGTGACCGTGCCGGTGGGGGCGACCTCAACCAGGTCGCGGAGTTCCTCGGCGGTGACGGGGTCGTACTCGACGGGCGGGACGAGGACGCGGCCGTCGGTGGTGCGGACGCCCAGCACGGTCTTCTCGCGCAGGCCGGTGAGGAAGGCGCTCTGGACGGGGCCGAGGGAGCGGGTGAAGGGGAACTCGACGACGAGCGGTGCCTTGAGCACGGGTGTTGCTCCTTCGGTCAGGCCCGCTTGTAGACGGGGGCGCGTTTCTCGGCGAAGGCGCGGGTGCCTTCCTGGGCGTCGGCGGTCGCGAACACCGGCCAGCCGCGCTTGAGTTCGGAGGCGAGCCCCTCGGTCTCGGTGAGGTCGGCGGTCTCGTACACGGACGCCTTGACGGCCTCGACGGCCAACGGGCCGCAGGCGTTGACCTGTTCGGCGATCTCCAGCGCCTTGTCGAGGGCGGTGCCGTCGGGGACGACGTGGCCGACGAGGCCGATCGCGGCGGCCTCGCGGGCGGTGTAGGGGCGGCCGGTGAGGAGCATCTCCAGGGCGTGGGTACGGGGGATCTGCCGCTGGAGACGGACCGTCGATCCGCCGATCGGGAAGAGGCCGCGTTTCACCTCGTACAGGCCGAAGGTCGCCGACTCGCCCGCGACACGGATGTCGGTGCCCTGGAGCATCTCGGTGCCGCCCGCGACGCAGTGGCCCTCGACCGCCGCGATGACCGGTTTGCGGGGGCGGTGGTGGCGGAGCATCGCCTTCCAGTGGAGGTCGGGGTCCGCGTCGAGGCGGTGGCGGTAGTGCTCGCCGTCGATGCCCTTGCCGGCGAGGGCCTTGAGGTCCATGCCGGCGCAGAAGGTGCCGCCGGCGCCGGTGAAGACGATCGAGCGGACGCTGTCATCCGCGTCGGCCTCGATCCAGCCGTCGTAGAGGCCGACCAGCATGGGCAGCGAGAGGGCGTTCTTCGCTTCGGGCCGGTTGAGTGTGAGGACGAGGGTGGCGCCCTCGCGCCGGACTGTGAGGTGTTCGGTACCGCTCATGGCACTTTCCCCTCCTGAGCCTTCGGGGGAACAGGTTGCAGGAGCCCGGTGGGCACTTCAAGGGGCGACCGGCGACTTTCTGACAGTCAGTCAGATTTCTCTGCCGTGAGCCTTCCCAGTTGCCGTCCCCTTTGCTCTGATGACCGGCGAGCCGAGGTGGGGAGGAACGGTGGAGTACAACCTTGCCGACCTGTTCGAGTCGGTCGTGGACGTCGTGCCCGACCGCGAGGCACTCGTGTACGTCGACCATCCGGGCACCGGCGCCGAACTGCGGCTCAGCTACGCCGAACTGGAGGCGGCCGCCAACCGGATCGGGCATCACCTGCTGGCGCGCGGGCTGCGGACCGGCGAGCATGTCGGGCTGCATCTGTACAACGGGGTCGAGTACCTCCAGGCGGCCCTGGGCTGCCTCAAGGCGCGGCTGGTACCGGTGAACGTCAACTACCGGTACGTCGAGGACGAGTTGGCGTACCTGTACCGGGACGCGGACCTCGCCGGGCTGGTCTTCGACGGGGAGTTCGAGGACCGGGTGCGGGCGGTGCTGCCCCGGACGCCGGGCGTGCGGGAGCTGTTGCGGGTCGGGGACGGGGAGTTGGGGGTGCCGTTCGCCGACGCCGAGGGGTCTTCCGGGCGGGGTTTCGCCGCGCGGTCCGCCGACGACGTGTTCATCATCTACACCGGCGGCACGACCGGGATGCCCAAGGGCGTGATGTGGCGTCAGGAGGACCTGTTCTTCTCCGGGATGGGCGGGGGCGCTCCGACCGGGGAGCCGGTGAAAGCGCCGCAGGAGCTGGCCGAGCGGGTCGCGGCCGGGGGGTCCGGGCTCACCTTCTTCCCCACTCCCCCGCTCATGCACGGCACCTCGACCCTCACCGCGTTCATCGGCTTCAACTACGGCCAACGGGTCGTCCTGCACCGCAAGTTCGTGCCGGAGGAGGTGTTGCGGACCGTCGCGAAGGAGAAGGTCAACGCGATCTCCCTGGTCGGCGACGCGATGCTGCTCCCCCTGATCGACGCCCTGTCGGGGCCCCTGCGCGGCACCGACTGCTCGTCCCTGTTCAGCGTCTCGTCGTCCGGCGCGATCCTCTCGGACACGGTCCGCCGCCGGTTCACCGAACTCCTCCCCAACACGATGCTGTTGAACAACTTCGGGTCCTCCGAGTCCGGCTTCAACGGCACCGCCACCGACGACTCCGGCCCCGAACGAGGCTTCCGTGTCCGCGTCAACTCCCGTACCCGGGTGGTCGATCCGGCGACCCACGAGCCCGTCGCCCCCGGCGAGGTGGGCCGCGTCGCCCAGCACGGGCACGTCCCCCTCGGCTACTACAACGACCCCGCGAAAACGGCCGAGACGTTCTTCGAACTCGACGGCGAGCGCTGGGTGCTGCTCGGCGACATGGCGACCGTCGACGCTGACGGCGTGGTCGTGGTCCTCGGCCGCGGCTCGCAGTGCATCAACACGGGCGGCGAGAAGGTCTACCCGGAGGAGGTCGAACAGGCCCTCAAGGCCCACCCCGACGTGTACGACGCCCTCGTGGCCGGCGTCCCCGACACGACCTGGGGCAACCATGTCGCGGCCGTCGTCCAACTCCGTCCCGACGCCCCCGCGTTGACCCTCGACGCCGTCCAGACCCACTGCCGTGCCAGCCTCGCCGGGTACAAGGTGCCCCGGCAACTGGTGATCACCGACACGATCCGGCGTTCACCGAGCGGGAAGGCGGACTACCGGTGGGCGCGGGAGGTGGCGGTGGAGGCGGACCGTTAGCGCAGGAAAGCGGCGACGCGCCGGACGAACCACTCGGGGTCGTCGAGCCAGGGGTAGTGGCCGGCGCCGGGCTGGACGGCGGCCTGCGCGCGCGGGAGGAGAGCGGTGGTCCGCTCGGCGAGGGCGGGGTCGAGTTCGCCGGTGAGGACGAGGACGGGCGCGTCGAGGGCGGCGAGTGCCGTGAGCGTGGCCGGTGGGTCGTAGGCGCCGTCCGCGTGGAACAGGTCGCACGCTTCGTCGTTGATGTGGGCGTCCACGAGCGCCAGGTGGGCGCGGGCCGCGTCGTCCCAGCGGCCGTAGAAGAAGCCGCCGATGTCCGAGAGGTCCGTGTCGGCGCCGGCCAGCCAGGCTTCGTACGCGGGATACGCCTCGGCGTACCAGGTCTCGCCCGTGCGCAGGTGTGCGGCGGTCCGGCGGTCCTCGTCGGTGACCGCGAGGCCGAGGGCGCGCGGGGTCGTGGTGATCAGGGCGAGGGTGCGGACGCGTTCCGGGTGGCGGGCGGCGTACAGCACCGCGAGGGCGCCCGCCGCCGAATGGGCCAGCAGGTCGATGCGGTCCAGGTCCAGGTGGGCGCGGAGCGCCTCCACGTCGTCGACCTGCCGGTCGCAGCGGTACGTCGCCGGGTCCCCGGGTATGGCGGAGTCTCCCGTGCCCCTCGGGTCGAGGAGGACCAGGGTCCGGTGGGCGGTGAGCCCGCCGAGGTCGCCGAGGTAGGCGGAGGACGTCATGGGGCCGCCGGGCAGGACGAGCAGGGGCTCGCCCTCGCCTCGTACGTGGTAGGCGAGTTCGGTTCCGTCGGGTGCGGTGAAGGTCGGCATGCGGCTGATCATCTCCTCTTGTCGTGGCCCCGGGCATCTGTGTTACTGGAGGTCCGGAGGTGAGGCGGATGCTGGACGCCGGTGAGCGGATGGGCCCGCAGGAGCTGCGGGAGACGCAGCTGCGCAGGCTGCGGTGGTCGCTGCGGCACGCGTACGACAACGTGCCGTTCTACCGGGACGCCTTCGACAGGGCGGGGCTGCGGCCGGAGGACTGCGCGTCGCTGGCCGATCTCGCGCGGTTCCCGTTCACGACGAAGGCGGATCTGCGGGCGAACTATCCGTACGGGATGTTCGCGGTTCCGCGGGAGCGGGTACGGCGACTGCACGCGTCCAGCGGGACGACGGGGGTGCCGACCGTCGTCGGGTACACGCAGGCCGATCTCGATCTGTGGGCGGACCTCGTGGCCCGGTCCCTGCGCGCGGCGGGCGCGCGGCCGGGGGACGTCGTCCATGTGGCGTACGGGTACGGGCTGTTCACCGGCGGGCTCGGCGCGCACTACGGGGCCGAGCGGCTCGGCTGTACGGTCGTGCCGGCGTCCGGGGGTATGACGGCCCGGCAGGTCCAGCTCATCCGGGACCTGGAGCCCCGCGTCATCATGGTCACGCCCTCGTACCTGCTGACGCTCCTCGACGAGTTCGAACGGCAGGGCGTCGATCCGCGCTCCACCTCGCTGGAGGTCGGGGTGTTCGGGGCGGAGCCGTGGACGGAGGAGATGCGGCGGGAGATCGAGGAGCGGTTCGGGATCGACGCGGTCGACATCTACGGCCTGTCGGAGGTGATCGGGCCGGGGGTCGCCCAGGAGTGCGTCGGGACGAAGGACGGGCTGCACGTGTGGGAGGACCACTTCTATCCCGAGGTCGTCGACCCGCTGACCGGCGAGGTGCTGCCGGACGGGGCCGAGGGCGAGCTGGTCTTCACCTCCCTCACGAAGGAGGCGATGCCGGTCGTCCGCTACCGCACCCGCGATCTGACCCGGCTGCTTCCCGGTACGGCCCGCGTCTTCCGCCGGATGGCGAAGGTGACCGGCCGCAGCGACGACCTCGTGATCCTGCGCGGCGTGAACCTCTTCCCGACGCAGATCGAGGAGATCGTCCTGCGCACCCCGGGGGTCGCGCCGCACTTCCAGCTCCGGCTGACCCGCGAGGGCCGCCTGGACGCGCTCACGGTCCGCGCGGAGGCCCGCCCCGACGCGACCCCCGACGACCGCCGGGCGGCGGAGGCGTCGATCGCGGCGGCGGTCAAGTCCGGCATCGGCGTCTCGGTCGGCGTGGAGGTCGTCGACCCGGAGAGCCTGGAGCGGTCGGTCGGCAAGATCCGCAGGATCGTGGACCTCAGGCCCCGCTGAACCGGTCCCTCAGCTCCCGCTTGAGGATCTTCCCGCTGGCGTTGCGCGGCAGCGCGTCGACGAACACGATCCGCTTGGGCGCCTTGAAGTGGTCGAGCTTCTCCCGGGCGTGGGCGAGGAGTTCGGCCTCGGTGACCTCCTCTCGGGGGACGACGACGGCGGTGACCGCCTCGATCCACTTCTCGTCGGGCAGGCCGATCACGGCGGCCTCGGCGACGGACCCGTGGGTGTAGAGGGCGTCCTCGACCTGGCGGGAGGCGACGAGGACGCCGCCGGTGTTGATGACGTCCTTGACGCGGTCGACGATCGTGTAGAAGCCGTGGGCGTCCTTGGTCGCGAGGTCGCCGGAGCGGAACCAGCCGTCGCGGAACGCCGCCGCGGTCTCCTCCGGCTTCTCCCAGTACCCCTCGCACAGTTGCGGCGAGCGGTACACGATCTCCCCGGCGGTGCCGTCCTCGACCTCCTCCCCGTTCTCGTCCACGACCTTCGCGTCCACGAACAGGACCGTCCGCCCGCACGAGTCGAGCCGCCCCTTGTGCTCGTCCGGCGCGAGGACCATCGCCAGCGGGCCGATCTCGCTCTGGCCGAAGCAGTTGTAGAACCCGAGCTTCGGGAGCCGTTCCCGCAGCCGCTCCAGCACCGGGACCGGCATGACCGACGCGCCGTAGTACGCCTTGCGCAGCCCGCTGAGGTCGCGGGTCGTGAAGTCCTCCCTGTTCGCGAGGGCGATCCACACCGTCGGGGGTGCGAACAGGCTGTCCGCGCGGCCCGTCTCGATCAGGTCGAACAGCCGGTCCCCGTCGGGCGCGTCGAGGATGACGTTCGTCGCCCCGACCGCGAGGTAGGGCAGCAGGAACACGTGGGTCTGTGCCGAGTGGTACAGCGGCAGCGAGTGCACGGGCCGGTCCCCGGCGCTGAGGTCGAGTGCCGCGATCGCGCTCAGGTACTCGTGGACCAGCGCGCGGTGGGTCATCATCGCGCCCTTGGGCTGGGCGGTCGTACCGGACGTGTACAGCAGCTGCACGAGGTCCTCGGCGCGGGCCTCCGCCCCGTCGTACGGCGCCGTCCCGGTGAGCCGGTCGAGGAGGGAGCCGTCGGTGTCCCGCAGCGGCAGGCTCCTCGTCCCGTCGGGGAGCCTGGCCGCGAGGTCGGGGTCGGTGAGGACGAGGGTGCTGCCGGACTGGCCGAGGAGGTAGGCGAGGTCGTCGCCGGTGAGGTTCTGGTTCACCGGGACGTGGACCAGGCCGGCCCGGGCGCAGGCGAGGAACGCGATCAGGTAGGCGTCGGAGTTGTGGCCGTAGGCGGCGACCCGGTCGCCCTTCCCGAGCCCCTGCCCGAGCAGGGCGGCCGCCGCGCGGGACACCGCGTCGTCGAGTTCCTCGTAGGTCCAGGTGCGGTCGCGGTACTCCACCGCGACACGCGCCGGGGTGCGGCGGGCACTGCGCCGCAGCACCCCGTCGACCGTGGTGCTGGCTTGTCCGGACGTCATGGGGGTGATCCTGGGCGGGGCGCGGTGGCTGGTCAAGTCGGGGCCGGGGGACGGGGGCTGTGGACGCGGCACGGGCCGGGCCGATCCAGCGTCGAGGGCCGGGCCGTCCCTCACACCAGCCGGCCCCCCACCCCCGACCTCCCCTCCGGCACCCCCACGAGCGTCACCAGCGTCCGCTCCCGCGTCTCCTCCCCCAGCACCCCGGCCACGGCGTCGGTGATCGCCCCGACCAGACGCGCGGGCGCTTCGGGTACGCCGGGGTGCCGGTAGGCCCCCTCTCTCATGCTGAGCGTGATCTGCGGTGTCGCCCCGCCCGTGACCACCCCTCCGGTCCCCCGGCGATGCGCCGGGACGCCGATCAGGTCCACCCCCACGAGCTTGCGGAAGTCGTCCCCGAAGACGGATCCGACCGCGTCGGTGAGGGCGACGATCAGCTTCGTCTCCTGCCCTGCGAGGGCCTCCTCGCCCAGATGGACGGTGCAGTGCGGCATGACCAGCTCCCCTTCTCCCAGACGGCACACGTACGATGTCCGCCAGATTGTCTTGCCGGACAAAATAGCTTTGATCACAAAGATAAACGACCAGGAGCCCCCTGTCCATGCCCTCCGACGACAACACCGGCGTCGACCCCGCCGTCCGTGAACTGCTCCTGCTCATGCCCCGCCTGGTCGGCCGGGCGAAGAGGCTGCCGGTGCCGGAGGCCCTCCAGTCCCTCTCCCTGGCCCCCCGTCACCTCTCCCTGCTGTCGTACCTCCTCTTCGACGGCCCGATGACGGTGAACGAACTCGCGGCGCGGCTCGGCGTCGCCCCCACGACCGTCAGCCTGCTGATCGGCGACCTCAGCAGGAAGGGCGTCCTCGAACGCCGCGAGGACGAACGCGACCGCCGACGCCGGATCATCGCCCTGTCCCCCGAGCACGAACCGGCGATCACGGCATGGCTCGCGCCGGGCGCGGCGGCCTGGCGACGGGTCCTGGCCCCTCTGACGCCGCTGGAGCGGCGCCTGTTCGTGAACACGCTGCTGGCGTACGAGACGGAGGTGGGCGGGGAGCCGGCGTGACGGGCGCGGCGGGCAGCGGGCCGGCGTACGGACCGAGAGTCGGCGCCTGTCCCCCGTCCCCGCCGCCCCTCCCGTCGTTCCCCTGACGCCGCTTTACCCGTTGATAGGCTCAACGTCCCTTTCCATCAACGACGTTGGGAGGCACGATGCGTACCCGCCTCAGACGGCTGACCGTCGCGGCCGTCGCCCTGTTCACCGGGGCGACGGTGCTTCCGGCAGCGGCGGCGCAGTCGCAGGGCCGACAGGACCACCCTTCTTCCGGCCGGTTGTCCGCGGTCGTCCGCTACACCGAGTACGGCATCCCGCACATCACCGCGAAGAGTTACGCGGACCTCGGCTTCGGCACCGGCTGGGCCCAGGCGGCGGACCAGGTCTGTGTGCTGGCCGACGGTTTCGCGACCGTCAGGGGTGAACGTTCCCGCTACTTCGGCGCCGATGCCACGAGCGACCAGTCGCTCTCCTCGGCCACCACGAACCTGTCGAGTGACCTGTATTTCAAGGGCGTTCGGGACAAGCGCACGGTCGAAGCACTCCTCGCCGAGCCGGCGCCGCGCGGCCCGAGCCGTCAGGCGAAGGACCTGATGGCCGGGTTCGCGGCCGGATACAACGCGTGGCTGAGGCAGAACCGGATCACCGACCCGGCGTGCAGGAACGCGGCGTGGGTCGGCCCGGTCACGACGGTCGACGTGGCCGCCCGCCTCCACGCGCTGTCGATGCTCGGCGGCCAGGGCGGCAACATCGACGAGATCACGTCGGCCCAGCCGCCGACGGCCGACTCGCCCAAGACGCAGGCCGATCCGCGGGCCGTCGTCCGCGAGGTGGAGCGCCGCGCCGCCGACGCCGCGATGGGCTCGAACGCGGTCGCGTTCCGGGGCGACACGACGGCGAACGGCCGCGGTCTGCTGCTGGGCAACCCGCACTACCCGTGGCACGGGGGCCGCCGCTTCTGGCAGTCGCACCAGACGATCCCGGGCCAACTCGACGTCGCGGGCGGCTCGTTGCTGGGCCTGCCGACGATCTCCATCGGCTACAACGCGCGGATCGCGTGGAGCCACACCGTCTCGACGGGCGTCCCCTTCAACCTCACCCAGCTCGCCCTGTCCCCCTCGGACCCGACCGCCTACCTGGTGGACGGGAAGCCGGAGCGGATGACACAGCGGACGGTCACCGTCGCGGTGAAGGACGGCACGCCGGTGACGCGCACCCAGTGGTGGACGCGGTACGGCCCGGTCGTAGCCTCCTCGGACGCCGGGCTCCCGCTGCCGTGGACGGCGACGACGGCGTTCGCGCTGAACGACCCGAACGCGGCCAACCTACGGTTCGCGGACACCTCGCTCGGCTTCGGCAAGGCCCGCGACACCGCGGGAATCGCCGCGTCGCTGGCGAGCCACCAGGGCCTGCCCTGGGTCAACACGATCGCCGCCGACTCCGCCGGGCACACCCTGTACTCCCAGTCGCAGGTGCTGCCCCGGATCACGAACGACCTCGCCGCGGCCTGCTCCACGCCGCTCGGCTCGGCGACGTACCCGGCGGCCGGGCTCGCGGTCCTCGACGGCTCCCGCACCGCGTGCGTGCCGGGCGACGACGCCGACGCCGTACAGCCCGGGATCTTCGGGCCCGCGAAGATGCCGACGCTGCGGGACGCCGCGTACGTCGAGAACTCCAACGACAGTCCCTGGCTGACCAATGCCGGGCAGCCGATCACCGGGTACGAGCGGATCTTCGGGACCATCGGCACGCAGCGGGGGCTGCGGACGCGCGGGGCGATCCAGGACGTGGCGGCGCTCGCGGAGCGCGGGAAGCTGACCGTGCGGGATCTTCAGGCGCAGCAGTTCGCGAACCGGGTTCCGGCCGGGGACCTGACGGCGGCCGACGCGGCGAGGGCGTGCGCGGCACTGCCGGGCGGGCAGGCGACGGGCAGCAGCGGTACGGCTGTCGACGTCTCCGAGGCGTGCGGCGTGCTGGCGGCCTGGGACCGGACGATGGACACGGGCAGCAGGGGTGCGCTGCTCTTCGACCGGTTCTGGCGGAAGCTGCCCGCGCAGCGCTGGAAGGTGCCGTTCTCGGCGGCCGACCCGGTGAACACGCCGAACACCCTCAACACCGACAGCCCGGCCTTCGCGAAGGCTCTCGCGGACGCGGTGACCGAGCTGCGGTCGGCGGGGATCCCGCTCGACTCCCCGCTGGGGGAGCACCAGTTCGTCGTCCGGAACGGGAAGCGGATTCCCGTCCCGGGCGGGACCGAGGGGCTGGGTGTGTGGAACAAGGTCGAGCCGCGGTGGGATCCGGCGGGGGGTGGCTACTCCGAGGTGTCGATGGGGTCCAGCCATGTCCAGGCCGTCGGCTGGGACGGGAGCGGGTGTCCGGTGGCGCGGACGCTGCTGACGTACTCGCAGTCGTCGAACCCGAACTCGCCGCACTACACGGACCAGACGCGCCTGTATTCACAGGAGCGGTGGGTGACGGCGCGGTTCTGCGAGAAGGACGTCAAGGCGTCACCCGTCCTTCGGACCGTCCGCGTTCACAACTGAGCCGGTGTCGGCCGGAGTCGAATCGGCCCAGTACGGCTCCCGCAGCCGGCGTTTGTAGAGCTTGCCGTTGGGGTCGCGGGGCATCTCGGCGATGAAGTCGATGCTCTTGGGCCGTTTGTAGCCGGCGAGTTGTCCGGCGCAGTGGGCGAGGAGGTCGGCGGTGAGGTCCGGTCCCGGGGTGTGACCCGGGGCCGGTTCGACGACCGCCTTGACCTCCTCGCCCCAGTCGTCGTGGGGGATGCCGAAGGCGGCGGCGTCGGCGACGGCCGGGTGGGCGAGGAGGGCCGCCTCGATCTCGGCGGGGTAGATGTTGACGCCGCCGGAGATGATGAGGTCGATCTTCCGGTCACGCAGGAACAAGTAGCCGTCCTCGTCGAGGAGTCCGAGGTCGCCGACGGTGAAGAAGTCGCCGATGCGGTTCTTGCGGGTCTTCTGCTCGTCCTTGTGGTAGGCGAACCCGCCCGTGTTCATCTTCAGGTAGACCGTCCCGAGTCGGCCGGGCGGCAGCCGGTTGCCGTCGTCGTCGAAGACGGCCAGCTCGCTGATGGGCCAGGCTTTTCCGACCGTGCCGGGCTTCTTGAGCCAGTCCTCGGCGCTCGCGAACGCCCCGCCGCCCTCGCTGGCCGCGTAGTACTCCTCGACGCAGCTCCCCCACCAGTCGATCATCGCCCGCTTGACGTGGTCGGGGCAGGGGGCGGCGCCGTGGATGGCGTGCCGCATGGAGGAGACGTCGTAGCGGGCCCTGACCTCCTCGGGGAGGGCGAGGAGGCGGTGGAACTGGGTGGGCACCATGTGGGTGTGCGTGCACTTCTGACGGTCGATCAGGCGGAGCATCTCCTCGGGCGTCCACTTGTCCATCAGCGCGAGCCGGTGCCCGATGTGCAGGGAGGCGGCCGCGAACTGGAGGACGGCTGTGTGGTAGAGCGGTGAGCACACCAAGTGGACGTTGCCGCCCGCCGGTTGGATGCCGAAGAAGGCCAGGAAGCCGCCCAGGTAGGTCTCTTCGGGGAGTTTCCCCGGCAGCGGCCTGCGGATGCCGCGCGGGCGTCCGGTCGTCCCGGACGTGTAGTTCATGACCCAGCCGAGGGTGCGCTCCGAGGGGGCCGACTCCGGTTGTCCGTCGAGGAGTTCGGCGTACGGCCGGAAGCCGTCGACGGTGCCGAGGGCGTACCGCCGGCCGGCGGGGAGTCCGGCCTCGTCGGCGGCTTGAGCGGCGGTGTCGGCGAACCGTTCGTGGGCGATGAGGACCTTGGCGCCGGAGTCGGCGACGATCCAGGCGATCTCGGGGGCGACGAAGTGGTGGTTGACCGGGACGAGGTAGAGGCCCGCTTGGGTGGCGGCCAGGTGAGTGGCGATGAATTCGGGGGAGTTGGGCAGGACGGTCGCGAAGGCGTCGCCGCGTTCGAGTCCGGCGGCGCGCAGGCCGTGGACGAGGCGGTTGGCCTCGGCGTGGAGGCGTCCGGCGGTCCACTCCTGGCCGTCGGGGGCGACCAGGACGACGCGGTCGGGGTTCTCGGTGGCCTGGGCCCAGAAACCGGTGGTCATCGGGGGCTCCTTCCGGCGGCGATCCGGTTCATGCGCTCGACTGCTTTCTCGAAGCCGCGGGTGAGGTCGTCGACGACGGCCTGGACGGCGCGCACTTCGGTCATCCGGCCGACGATCTGCCCGACGGGAGTGCCGAGCAGCGGTTCGACCTCGTACTTCTGGATCCGGGAAAGCGCCTCGGCGACCAGCAGGCCCTGGAGGGGCATGGGGAGGGTGCCGGGGCCGTCCGGGTCGTCCCAGGCGTCGGTCCACTCGGTGCGCAGCTGCCGGGCCGGTTTGCCGGTCAGGGCGCGGGAGCGGACGGTGTCACCGGAGCCGGCGGCGAGGAGTTTGCGGGTGACGGCGGTGGAGTGCATGTCGGCCTCGGCGGTGGTGAGCCAGAGCGAGCCGAGCCAGGCGCCCTGCGCGCCGAGGGCGAACGCGGCGGCGACCTGGGCGCCGCTGCCGATGCCTCCGGCGGCGAGCACGGGCAGCGGGTCGACGGCCTCGACCACCTCTGGGGTGAGGACCATCGAGGCGATCTCGCCCGTGTGGCCGCCGGCCTCGTAGCCCTGGGCCACGACGATGTCGATGCCCGCGTCCTTGTGCTTGAGCGCGTGCCGGGCGCTTCCGGCGAGAGCCGCGACCCGCACCCCCCGCGCGTGGGCGCGGGCGATGACGTCGGCCGGTGGTGAACCCAGCGCGTTGGCCAGCAACTTGATCGGGTAGTCGAAGGCGACGTCGAGCTGGCCTCGGGCGACCTGTTCCATCCACCCGGTGATCCGCCAGCCGGACACCTCGCCCTCGGCGAGTTCGGGCACGCCGTGCTTGGCGAGGGTCTCGCGCACGAACTGCCGGTGCCCCTCGGGGATCATGGCCTCGACGTCGGCCTCGGTGACGCCCTCGACCTTCTTGGCCGGCATGACGACGTCCAGCCCGTACGGCCGCCCCTCGGCGTGCGCGTCCAGCCAGTCCAGGTCGCGCTTGAGGTCGTCGGGGGCGGTGTAGCGGACCGCGCCGAGCACGCCGAACCCGCCGGCCCGGCTGATCGCCGCGGCGACGGCGGGGAACGGCGTGAAGCCGAAGAGGGCGTGCTCGACTCCCAGTTGGTTGCTCAGCTCCGTCTGCATGTCGCGCAGGATGCCGCAGACGGTCGTCCGAGGGAAGAGGTTTTCTGATGGATCGTCAGAAACCGGTCCCTGTCGTCAACGGGGGCGCTCCAGTACGGCCATGGCCGCGTTGTGCCCCGGCACGCCGCTCACTCCGCCCCCGCGGATCGCGCCCGCGCCGCACAGAAGGACGTTCGCGTGCGGCGTCTCCACGCCCCAACGGCCGTCGCCCTCCTGGGAGTAGGGCCAGGACAGGGCGCGGTGGAAGATGTTGCCGCCGGGCAGGCGCAGGTCGCGTTCCAGGTCGAGCGGCGTCTTCGCCTCGATGCAGGGGCGGCCGTCGGCGTCGGTGGCGAGGCAGTCGGCCAGCGGTTCGGCGAGGTGGGCGTCGAGTTGGGCCAGGGTGCGGGTGAGGAGTTCCTCACGGACGGCGTCGTTGTCCTCGCGGAAAAGACGGGCAGGAGTGTGCAGCCCGAAGAGGGTGAGCGTGTGATGACCCGTCAACTCCGGCCCCAGGATGGTCGGGTCGGTGAGGGAGTGGCAGTAGATCTCCGAGGGCGGGGCGCTGGGGAGGTGTCCGGCGGCCGACTCGGCGTAGGCGGCGGCGAGTTGGCCGTACCCCTCCGCGATGTGGAAGGTTCCGGCGAACGCCTCGCGCGGGTCGACGGCCGTGTCCTTGAGGCGTGGGAGCCGCTTCAGGAGCATGTTCACCTTGAGCTGGGCACCCTCGGCGGGCTCCGGCGGTGTGGCACCGGTCAGGTGGGCGAGGGCCTGCGGGGAGGCGTTCACGAGGACGTGGCGGGCGGCGGCGACGCCCTCGCCGTCGGCGGTGCGGTAACTGACCTCCGCCGTACGGCCGTCGGTGTCGATGCGGGTGACCTCGTGGCCGGTGGCGAGGACGGCGCCGGCCTCGCGGGCCGCCTGGGCGAGGGCGTCGGTGAGGGCGCCCATGCCGCCGACGGGGACGTCCCAGGCGCCGGTGCCGCCGCCGATGACGTGGTAGAGGAAGCAGCGGTTCTGGGCCAGCGACGGGTCGTGCGCGTCCGCGAACGTACCGATCAGGGCGTCCGTCAGGACGACTCCGCGCACGGTGTCGTCCGCGAACCGCTCCTCGATCGCCGTCCCGACCGGCTCCTCGAACAGGACGCGCCACGCCTCCTCGTCGTCCACCCTCCGCCTCAACTCCTCGCGGCCCGGCAGGGGTTCGGTGAGCGTCGGGAAGACGCGGCGGGCGACGTGCCCGGTGAGTCCGTAGAACCGCTGCCACGCCTCGAACTCCCGGTCCGAGCCGGTGAGTCGCGCGAAGGCTTCCCGAGTGCGGTGATCTCCGCCACCGACGAGCAGGCCCGTGGGCTTCCCGTGCCGCTCGACGGGCGTGTACGAGGAGATGTCACGGGACCTGACCCGGAAGCTCAGGCCGAGATCCTTGACGATCTTGTCGGGCAGCAGGCTCACCAGGTACGAGTACCGCGACAGACGCGCGTCCACCCCGGCGAACGGCCGCGTGGAGACGGCCGCGCCGCCGGTGCGGTCCAGCCGCTCCAGCACGAGCACCGTCCGTCCGGCGCGGGCCAAGTAGGCGGCGGCGACCAGGCCGTTGTGACCACCGCCGACGATGACGGCGTCGTACGCGTGGGATCCTTCGTGTGCAGGCATGGTTCTTGGTAACACGCGTGGGGGTGGGAGGGCGTGATCATGCGCGACGTGCGGCTCGATCCGTATCGGCGAGGTGCGGCTCGGTTGTTCGCCGACGGGCAGGAGGTCGGGCTGCTGGTCACCCGGGTGGACGTCTGGCGGGAGTACACGGGGTGGCTGTGGCGCAGGCGCGTGACCAGTGAGCAGGAGCTGCCGGAGTGGATGGTGTGGCCGGTGGGTTCCTCCGGCACGCTGGCCCCCGAGGACGACGTGGTCCGGGGCGAGGACGTCGACAGCGAACTCGCCGACTGGTCGGCAGGCCGCTTCCGGCTGCGCGACACCGTGTACGAGGCTCGGTGGCTGCCGGTGAGCGAGGCGGAACCCGCGCACCGACAGCACGGCTGGGACGCCGTCTGAGCCCTCAAGTCACGCGCGGTCACCGAGACTTGGCGCGGTGTCGCCTGTACGATCATCGAAACTCGGGGGGCATCTCGGTACGGTGCTCAGCAAGGTCGTCCTCAAAGATGCGGAGAGAACTTGTCCACCGCTTTCGTCACCATGACCATCGTCGGCGCGGTCTTCAACGGTGCCGCCGCCGTGACCTACCTGATCGGCCATGAGTACCCCAAGACCCAGGCGGACATGAAGGGCATCCCCCGCAAGTACGTCCCGGTCCTCGGGTCGCTGCTGGCGGCGGGCACCGTCGGACTGCTGGCCGGGCTCGCGGTCCCCGTGCTGGGCACGCTCGCCGCGATCGGCCTGATCCTGTACTTCGTGGGGGCGATCATCGCCCACGTGCGGGTGGGGTCCCGCAACATCGTGGGCGGGATCGTGTTCCTCGCCACGGCGGTGGCGATCCTCGTCCTCGGACTACTCGACCACGGCCCCTGGTAGCCCGGCCGCCAGGCGCCGGGAGAGTTCCACGCGGCGGGTCTTGAGGGTGGCGGTGCGCGGGAGTTCGGCCAGCGGGATCTGGACGGGCGCGGCGAGCTGCGGGTAGCGGGCGGTGGCCGCGCGCCAGCGGCCGGCGTCGAGCGGTTCGTCGCCGTGCGTGCAGACGACGGGCACGGCCTCGGCGTCGGGCCCCTGCACGACGACCACCTCGGCGAGTTCCGCGAGTTCGTCGAGGAGGAGGTCCTCGATCTCCAGGTTGCTGCCGACGCCGGGGATCTCGTCGAACTCCCGGTCCAGCAGGTGCAGGCAGCCGAACCGTGAGCGGTAGCCGACGTCACCGGTGCGCCACCAGCCGTCGTTCAGGTTGGCGTCGTAGCGCTCCTGCTCGCCGTGGTACGTCTTCGCGATGCCGTCCCAACGGACCTCGATGGAACCGGGGTTGTCCTGCGAGGGCCGGCCGCCGTCCCGGCTGACGAGGCGGACCCGGGCGCTGCCCGGCAGGGGGTAGCCGACGCAGCGGCCGTCCATGCGGTGGGCGAACCGGCGGAAGTAGGGGCGTCCGGCGGCGGGGCCGACCTCGCTCTGTCCGTAGATCTGGAAGAACTGCGCGCGCTGGCCCGAGGCGTGCAGCAGGCGGCGTACGGTGCGCGGGTGGATCGCGTCGAAGGTGCTGCTGAAGTACTTGACGGACGCGAAGGGGCGGCGCGGGTCGTCGGCCAACCGCTCCCAGGCGAGGAAGGTGTTGGGCAACGCCTCGATCAGCCACGGGCGTTGCTCGGCGAAGAAGGTCGCGACGGCGTCCGGGGTGCCGTCGTTGACGAGCAGCGGCGGCATGCCCTGGAGGAGGCACAGGGACATCGCGGCGAAGGTCCGGGAGTGGCCGAACGGGGTGTGGATCGCGACGGTGCCCTTCTTGCGCATCAGGCCGAGCAGGAAGATCTGGGGGCGCAGCCGGGAGCGCATCGTGCGCGGGGTGTGCACGACGAGTTTCGGCAGGCCGGTGGTGCCGGAGGTGTGGGTGATCATCGCGGGTTCGTCGAGGCCGCGCAGCACCGGGCGGACCGCGACCGAGCCGTCCAGACCGGCGAGCGCGACCGCGCCGGGCCCCGCGTCGCCGACGCCGAGCACGCCCCGGGTCAGCCCGTCGAGGTCGACGCCGTCCCCGGTGAGGGAGCGGAGCTTGGGGCCGTCGGTGATCAGGTGGGGGCGGTCGAGGCGGGCGAGGAGCGCTGACAGGGCCTCGGAGTCGAGGTGGTGGGAGAGCATCACGGGGACCGCGCCGAGGCGTTCGACGGCCGTCGCGAGGAGCCAGAGGTCGAAGTTGGGGGCCTTGCAGATCACCGCGTGTCCGCCCCGGCGTACTCCGGCGACGGCGAGGCGGTTCGCGATGTCCGCGACGTGGCCCGCGAGTTGACTCACCGTCAGGTCGCGTCCGGCGTCGGGCAGGACGTCGAGGTCGTGGTCGAGGGTCACCGGCATCGCGCCCCGCACCCGGGCCGCCGCCTGGGGGACGACACCGAGGTAGAGGCCCTTGCGGTGCAGGGCGGCACGGTCCGGCTTCGGGCTCAGTCGGTACAGGAGTGTGCTCATGGCTTCGGTCCTTCGGGTGGGGTCAGCGGTCGCGGTAGGCGACCATGTCGGCGAGTCCTTCGAGCCGCAGCCGCCACAGGTCGGGCAGCGCGGCACCGGCGAGGGCCGTGCGGGCGTCGGTGACGAGGGCGTCGATGCGCGCCTCCACGTCCGCGCGGACGCCGGAGGCGAGCAGCGCGGCGTGCAGGGCGGCCGGGTTCCAGTCGGCGTGCCGGCTCTCCTCGACGAGCCGGGCCACCTCTGGGTCCTTCGCGGCGCCCAGCGCGATGAGCAGGGTCATCTTGTGCTCGTCGAGGTCGAGGCCGGCCGGCTTCCCGGTGACCTCGGCGTCGCCGAACGCGTCGAGGAGGTCGTCCCTGAGCTGGAACGCCTCGCCCGCCGCGACCCCGTACGCCTCGAACGCGCCGTACAGCGCGGGGTGTCCGGCGAGGGCCGCGCCGAGGGCGAGGGGGCGGTGGATGGTGTAGCGGCCGGACTTGCAGACGGCGACCCAGCGGGCCAGCGTCTCGTCGGGGACGGCCTCGGCGGCGAGGGCGACGTCGAGCTGCTGGCCGACGATCATCTCGGTGACCAGCTCGTGCCAGACCTGCGCCGCCGGGCCGGTCAGGGTGCCCGCGAGCCGGTTCGCGTAGCTGAGTGCCAGGTCCCCGGCGAGGAGGGCGACGCCCTCGCCGTACCGGCGGGACTCCCCCGCCCAGCCGCTGCGCGCGTGCAGGTCGGTGTGGGCGACGTGGGCGGTCGGACTGCCGCGCCGGGTGGGCGAGTTGTCGATGATGTCGTCGTGGAGCAGCGCGAACGCGTGCAGCAGCTCCAGGGCGGCGGCCGCGTCGACGACGGTGTCCTCGTCGCCGTCCGCGCCGGCCGCGAGAAAGCCGGTGACGCAGAACAGGGGGCGCAGCCGTTTGCCGCCCGCCGCGACGAGTTCCGCGACGACGGCGACCGGTACGGCGGCCCGGGGGTCCACGGAACTCCAGTGCTCGGCCTCGGAGTTGAGGAGGACGGCGATGCGCTGGTCGACTCGGTCGAGGAGCTTGGCGCAGGTCTCCTCGGCATGCCGCGCGGCATCTGACGCGGCGCGCTCCACCGGGCTCTCCAACTCCCCCAGCTCCACCGGCAGTTTGAAGGTCACGTTCTCCACCACCGTCTCCTCCGTCCGGACGTCCTCGAACCCCAGCTCCGCGAGCCGCCCCAGCGCCTGGTCGACCAGCACTTCGGGCACGCTCGCCCCGGCGGTCAGCCCGACCGTGCGCACGTCCTTCAGCCACCCGGCGTCCAGCAGCGCCGGGTCCGTCAGGAGCCGTGCGGGCGTGCCGGCGGCCCGCGCGACCTCCACGAGCCGCAGGGAGTTGCTGGAGTTCGCCGAGCCCACGACGAGGACGAGGTCGCTGCGCCCGGCGATGGCCTTGACGGCGTTCTGCCGGTTCTGGCTGGCGTAGCAGATGTCGGCGGCGCCCGGCCCGGTGATCCCTGGAAAGCGTTCCGTGAGCACGGCGACGATCTCGGCGGTGTCGTCCACGGACAACGTGGTCTGCGTCAGGTACGCGACCCTCGCCCCCGGCGCCAGTTCGAGCTTCCGCGCCTCGGCCACGTCGGCGACGACGACCGTCCGCTCCGGCGCCTCCCCGTACGTGCCCTCGATCTCCTCGTGGTCGGCGTGCCCGATGAGGATCAGCGTGTCCTTGGTGCGGGCGAAGCGCACCGCCTCCTGATGCACCTTGGTGACCAGCGGGCACGTCGCGTCGACGACCGTCAGCTCACGCCCCCGCGCGTTCTCCCGCACGCTCGGCGAGACCCCGTGCGCGGAGAACACGCAGACGGCGCCGGCCGGTACCTCCTCCTCGGAGTCGACGAACCGGGCGCCCTTGCCCTCCAGTTCCCGCACGACGTGCTCGTTGTGGACGATCTGCTTGCGGACGTACACGGGGGCGCCGTGGATCTCCAGGGCGCGTTCCACGGTCTCGATGGCCCGGTGCACTCCGGCACAGGCCCCCCGCGGCGCGGCGAGCAGCACACGCGGCGGTGCGGTTGCGGACTGCATGGTTTCCCCCTCGGGGTGGTCGGTACCGGATTCCGGAATCCGTGCGCACCGCATCCTCGGTGCCGTCCCTTGCCGGGGAATACGCGGCGAGTTGGCCCCGGCTTGGCGGCAAGCGGGCGCCAATCGCGGGCCCAGTGGCCACCAAGTCGGCGCTGGCATCGTCACTGGGGAAATCGGCCGCGGGACCGGCCCGGAATTCCGCATTTCCCCTGACACGGACTGACACGAACTGACACGAATGACATCGATAACACGGAGAACAACCTCTATGAGCGGTCTGATCGTTCCGCCCGGTCACGGCAGGAAACTCGTGACGAAAGCACAGGACGTGACCTTCAAGGTCACGGCCGCGGACGGCTCCTCCTCGTCCGTGTTCGAGGTGGTCGTGCCGCCGGGCTTCGACGTGGGGGCGCACGCGCACAGCGAGTCCCAGGAGTTCTTCTACGTCCTGGAGGGCGAGCTGGAGCTGTTCGCGTTCGAGCCCGCCGAGCGGACCGAGGACACCTGGCACGGCTGGGAGTCCCTCAAGGGCGAGCGTCCGGTCCGGGCGGTCACCGGCAGTTGCATGTTCGTGCCGCCGGGCACCCCGCACGCCTTCCGCAACGCCTCGGACACCCCGGCCCGCATGCTCTTCCAGAGCTCCCCCTCGCCGGACCACGAGCACTACTTCGAGGAGATCGTCGAGATCTTCGCCGCCGGTGACTCGGTGGACCCCGAGGCGGTCGAGCGGATGCGCCGCCGCTACGACGTCCAGCAGATCACCCCGCTGCGCTACACCCCTCCCGCGGAAAGGACGGTCGCCCCGTGACCACCAACGACAGCGTCCCGCTCGTCCACGCGAGCCTCGGCGCCCGCGAACTCGCCGCCGTCGCCGAGGTGTTCGCCTCCGGCTGGCCGGCCGGCCAGGGTCCGCGGGGCAAGGCGTTCGAGGCCCAGCTCAAGGAGCGGTACGGCGTCGGGGACGCGGTCGCGCTGAGCAACTGCGGCGCCGCGCTGCACCTGGCGATGCTGGCGCTGGGCGTCGAGCCGGGCGACGAGGTGATCGTCGCCGACTACACCTTCCCGGCCCCGGCGCACGCGGTGCGCTACCTCGGTGCGACGCCCGTCTTCGCGGACGTCCGGCCCGACACCGGCACGGTCGACCCGCAGGCGGTGGCCGCGCTGATCGGGCCGCGCACGGTGGGTGTGATCGCCGTCGACACGGTCGGACTGCCCGCCGACTACGACGAGTTGATGGCGCTCGCCGACCGGCACGGCCTGTTCGTCGTCGAGGACGCGGCCTGCGCGGTCGGCGCGACCTACCGGGGGCGGCCGGCGGGCGCGCTGGCGCCGGTGGCGTGTCTCTCCTTCCACGGCCGCAAGGGCGCCAGCAGCGGCGAGGGCGGGGCGCTGCTCGCCGCCGACCCGGTGATCGGCGCGGACGCGCGGCTGCGGTCGTCGTTCGGCATCGGGAGCATCTACGACCAGGCCCAGGTGGTCGGGCTGCCGATCCCCGTCTTCACCGACATCGGCTACAACTACAAGCTCTCCGACATCGCCGCCGCGATCCTCCAGGTCCAGATCGAGCGCGTCGACGAACTCCTGGCCCGCCGCGCCGAGGTGGCGGCGGCGTACGGCGAACTCCTCGCCGACGAGGAGCTGTTGGCCCTGCCGCACGTGCCGGACGACCGCACCCACGCCTGGCAGTCCTACCTCGTGACCCTCTCCCCCCGCGTCGACCGCTCCGCCCTCGCCGCCTCGCTGCGCGCCCAGGGCGTCGGCTGCGGCCACGGCACCTGGGCTAGCCACCTCCAGCCGGTCTACGACGCCGTACAGAGCTGCCCGGTCTCCGCGGACCTCTTCCACCGCAACCTCGCGATCCCCATGCACGCCGAGCTGAGCGACGGCCAGGTGGAACGCGTCGTCGACGTCCTGCGGGCCGAGCTGAAGAACAACGTCCGCGCGTCCTGACAGGAGAGCCCGTGCTTGTCGTCTGTCTTGTCGGAGCGGGGCCGCGAGGGCTGTCCGTCCTGGAGCGGCTGTGCGCGAACGAGCGGAAGTCGCCCGCGCACGAGGCGGTGACCGTGCATGTGGTGGACCCGTACGCGCCGGGCGCGGGAAAGGTGTGGCGTACGGACCAGTCGCGGCTGCTGCTGATGAACACGGTGGCCTCGCAGGTCACGATGTTCACCGACCACACGGTGACGATGGACGGCCCCGTGGAGGAGGGGCCCAGCCTGTACGAGTGGGCGGCGGGGCGGCTCGGGCCCGACGACTATCCGACGCGCGCTTTCTACGGCGCGTACCTGGAGGACGTCTTCCGCACGGTGCGGGACTCGGCGCCGGCTCACCTCACCGTCCTGGAACACCGCACGTCCGCCCTCGCGCTCGACGACTCGGCGGACGGCACGCAGTCCCTGCGCCTGGCGGACGGCACCCGGCTGACCGGCCTGGACGCGGTGGTCCTCGCACAGGGGCACCTCCCCGCCCTCCCCACGCCCGCCGAACAACACCTCGCGCGGACCCCCGGCTACTTCGCCCCCGCGAACCCGGCCGACCTCGACCTGTCCGGGATCGCGCCGGGCGAGACGGTCTTCGTACGCGGTCTCGGGCTGAACTTCTTCGACGTGCTGGCCCTGCTCACCGAGGACCGGGGCGGCACGTTCGCCGAGGACGCCGGGCGGCTGCGCTACCGCCCCTCGGGCCGGGAGCCGCGCATCGTCGCCGGGTCCCGGCGCGGGGTGCCGTACCACGCGCGCGGCGAGAACCAGAAGGGCGCGCACGGCCGGCACGAGCCCCGGCTGCTGACCCTGGCGGCTGTCGCCCGGCTGCACCGGCGGGCCGAGGACGGCGAACGCCTGTCGTTCGGCGCCGACCTGTGGCCGCTGATCGCCAAGGAGGTCGAGAGCGTCTACTACGGCACGCTGCTGGGCGGGGAGCGCTTCGTACGGGAGTTCCTGGCCGCGCCCGACCGTGCCGCCGAAGCCCGCCTGCTGGACGCCGCCGGGGTCGCGCCGGACGAGCGGTGGGACTGGGAGCGGGTGGCCCGGCCCTGGCTCGGACACGGCCTTCCTGACCAGGACGCGTACCGTGCGTGGCTCCTGGAGCACCTTACGGACGACGTGCGCGAGGCCCGCGCGGGCAACGTACGCGGTCCCCTCAAGGCCGCCCTGGACGTGCTGCGGGATCTGCGCAACGAGATCCGGGCCGCCGTCGACCACGGGCGCCTGGAGGGCGGTTCGTACCGGGACGACCTCCAGGGCTGGTACACCCCGCTGAACGCGTTCCTGTCGATCGGGCCGCCGGTCTCGCGGGTGGCCGAACTGGTCGCGCTGGTCGAGGCGGGGGTGGTGGAGATCCTCGGGCCGGAGGTCCGGGTGTCGGCCGGGGAGGACGGCTTCGGCGTCGTCTCCGGTGTCGTACCGGGGCCGCCGGTACGGGCGACGGCACTGATCGAGGCGCGGCTCCCGGAGCCGGACCTCGACCGTACGGCGGACCCGTTGCTGCGGGGGCTGCTGGACTCCGGGCGGGCGAAGTGCTTCTCGATCGCCGGGAGTTGCGGGACGGAGGTCCCGACGCGGGGCCTGGCCGTCACGGAGCGCCCGTACCGCCTGGTCGACGCGGCGGGGCGCCCTCATCCCCGGCGCTTCGCCCTCGGCGTCCCCACGGAGGGCGTCCACTGGGTGACCGCCGCCGGGATCCGCCCCGGCGTGGACTCGATGATCCTCGGCGACGCGGACGCGGTGGCGCGGGCGGTGCTGGCGCTGGGGCCGAGGATGACCGGGGAGGCCGCGTCGGGGGTTCCCGGGGTGTCATCGGGCGCGGCGCCAGAACGTGCCGCCGTTCCCTCGGGCCCCGCGCGGACATCGCCCACCGATGCCCCGGGAGCCCTCACCGCCCCGGTACCAGAACATCCCGCCGCGCTGACACCGCCCGGGGGTGTTCCGGCCTCACTCGCGCCGGAACTCGCCGCCGCGCCCTCGGAACCGGTGCGGACACCGCCCGCCGATGCCCCGGCCATCTCACCGACCGTCCTCCCGCGCTCCGCACCAGAACCTCCCGCCGCCTCCTCGGATCCCGCGCCACTCTCCGCCGGCACCCCGGCCGACCTCTCCCACCCCATGCTCACCCCTCATGCCGGCCCTCCGCCCACGTCCACCCCGCCGGCCCCGACCCTGCGAGCGTCCGCATGACCGACCACGACCTCGGCCTCCTCTCCCCCGTCCGCGCCGGCACCCCCGCCGAGGCGGCCACCTCCGACACAGCCTGGCTCCAGGCCATGCTGGACGCCGAAGCCGCTCTCGCCCGCGCCCAGGCCGCCGTCGGAGTGGTTCCCGCCGACGCCGCGAAGGCCATCGGCGAAGCGGCTCGCGTCGAGCGGTTCGATGTCCGGGCGCTCGCCCTGGTCGCGCGGGAGACCGCGAACCCCGTGGTCGGGCTGGTCAGTGCCCTCAGCCGGGTCGTCGCCGAGACCTCGCCCGAGGCCGCCGGGTACGTCCACCACGGCTCGACCAGCCAGGACGTCTTCGACACCGGCGCGATGCTGGTCGCCGACCGGGTGCTCCGGCTGATCCGCGCCGACCTGGAACGCACCGCCGCCGCGCTGGGCGTGCTCGCCGTGCGGCACCGGGACACGGTGATGGCCGGGCGGACCCTCGCCCTGCACGCCGTGCCGACGACGTTCGGGCTGAAGGCGGCCGGCTGGCGGCGGCTCGTGCTGGACGCCCGGGACCGGGTGGCGGCTCTGCTGGACGGCGGGCTGCCGTTCTCGCTGGGCGGGGCGGCCGGGACGCTCGCGGGGTACCTGGAGTCCGGCCCGGTCGAACCGCTGCTCGATGCGTACGCCGTCGAGACGGGGCTCGTCCGGCCGCCGTTGCCGTGGCACGCGCTGCGTACGCCGGTCGCGGATCTCGCGGCCGTGCTGGCGCTGACCGCCGGCGCGCTGGGGAAGATCGCCGTGGACGTGCAGTCGCTCGCCCGGACCGAGGTCGGTGAGGTCGCCGAGCCGTCCCCCGCCGGGCGGGGCGCGTCGTCGGCGATGCCGCACAAGCAGAACCCCGTGCTGGCGACCCTGTTGCGCAGCGCGGCGCTCCAGGTGCCGGTGCTCGCGGCCGGTGTGACGCAGTGTCTGGTCTGCGAGGACGAGCGGTCGGGCGGGGTGTGGCACGCCGAGTGGCAGTTGCTGCGGGAGTGCCTGCGGCTGGCCGGGGGCGCCGCGCACACGGCGGTGGAGCTGGCCGAGGGGCTGGTGGTCCGGCCCGAGCGGATGCGCGCGAACCTGGAGCTGACCGGCGGCCGGATCGTCTCGGAGCGGATCTCTGCCGCGCTGGCCCCCTTCCTCGGCAAGGCGCGCGCCCGCGCGCTGCTGACCGACGCCTCGGCGCGGGCCGACCGCGACGGACGCGGCCTCGGTGACGTCCTGGGCGAACTGCCCGAGGTCACCGCGCGTCTGACGGCCGCCCGGCTCTCCGACCTCCTGGACCCCGGGGGCTACACGGGCGCCGCCGCCCTGCTGGTCGACGACGAGGTCCGCCGGCATTGACCCCTCCGAACGATCACTTTCCGAGAATTCCCGTACTTCTGAGAGGCGAATGCCGGACATGCCCATTCTCTGCAAGCCCGCGGTGCGCGTACCGGAATACGTCATCACGATGGAACAGACGCTGGATTTCGCCCGCGAAGCACATGCGGGAAAACCGCAATTGCCGCTCGCGCTGCGGCTGATAGAGAACACGGGGGTGAAGAAACGACACCTGGTGCAGCCCATCGAGAAGACCTTGTCCCACCCGGGTTTCGAGGAACGCAACCGTATCTACGAGACGGAGTCGAAGAAGCGCTGCCCGGACGCCATCGAGGAGGCGCTCGCGAACGCGCTGCTGCGGGCCGAGGACATCGACGCGATCATCTACGTGTCGTGCACCGGCTTCATGATGCCCTCGATGACGGCCTGGCTGATCAACACGATGGGCCTGCGCTACGACACCCGGCAGTTGCCCATCGCCCAACTGGGCTGCGCGGCGGGCGGCGCGGCGATCAACCGGGCCCACGACTTCTGCGCGGCGCACCCGGACAGCAACGTGCTGATCGTGTCCTGCGAGCTGTGCTCCCTGTGCTACCAGCCGGACGCCGACGACATCGGCTCGCTGCTGTCGGACGGCCTCTTCGGCGACGCGGTCGCGGCGGCCGTCGTACGCGGCCGGGGCGGGCCGGGCGTCACCGGTGTCCAACTGGCGCGCAACGCCTCGTACTTGATCCCGAACACCGAGGACTGGATCTCGTACGCCGTGCGGGACACCGGGTTCCACTTCCAGCTCGACCGCCGGGTGCCGGGCACCATGGAGCCGCTCGCGCCGGTCCTCAAGGACCTCGCGACCGGGCACGGCTGGGACGCCGGGGACCTGGACTTCTACATCATCCACGCGGGCGGCCCCCGCATCCTGGACGACCTCGCGAAGTACCTCGGGGTCGACGGCGCGGTCTTCCGGCACAGCTGGGGGACGCTCACCGAGTACGGGAACATCGCCAGCGCGGTGGTCCTCGACGCCCTGCGCCGCCGGTTCGAGGAAGGCCCGCTGCCCACCGGGGCGACCGGCCTGATCGCCGGGTTCGGGCCGGGCATCACCGCCGAGATGGCCCTCGGCACCTGGGTCGACGACCACCACCACGCGGGGAGGACCGCATGAACGACCACGACACCACGCCCACTTCGGACCGCGTGATGCGGCTGATCAACGGCTACTGGGCGACCGGTGTGCTGGGCACGGCGGCGACGTACGACGTGTTCACGCACCTGGAGGACGGCGCCGGCACCCCCGAGGAGCTGGCCGGGCGGGCCGGGATCGCGGTGCGCGGGGCGCGGGCGCTGCTGGACGGGCTGGTCGCGCTGGAACTGGTCGAGGTGGCCGGGGGCCGCTACCGCAACTCCCTTGAGGCGTCGGCGTTCCTGGTCTCCGGCAGGCCCGCGTCGCTGGCGGCGTTCGCGCGGCTGAAGATGGGGCACATGGGGTCGCTGGCCGCGCTGCCGGACGTCGTCAAGGCGGGCGGTCCGGTGTCGGACGCGGTCGTGGAGGTCGCCGACAACCCGCACTGGGAGAACCTCGTACAGGCCATCGCCGCGCAGTCCGTGCCCGTCGCGCACATCGCCGCGCGGGAACTCGGGCTGGCCGACGCCGGGAAGATCTCCGTCCTCGACGTCGGCGGCGGCTCCGGGGTGTGTTCGGCGGTCTGGCTCGGGCTCAACCCGGACGCCCGTGCCACGCAGATCGACTGGGCGCCGATCAACGCGATCGCCCGGCGGCTGCTGGCCGAGCAGGGGGTGGGCGAGCGGGTCGAGCACGTGGACGGCGACTTCCACACCGTCGACTTCGGCGAGGGCGAGCACGACGTCGTCATGTACTCCAACATCGCCCACCAGGAAGGGCCGGAGGACAACCGGGCGGTGTTCGCGCGGATCCGGCGGGCTCTGAGGCCGGGCGGCACGCTCGTCGTCTCCGACTACGTCACCGACGACGACCGCAGCGGGCCGCCGTTCGCGCTGACGTTCGCCGGGGAAATGCTCCTGAAGAGCCGGCACGGGTCCACGTGGCGGCGCGGCGACTATCACGCGTGGCTGACGGCGGCCGGGTTCGAGGAGGTGCGGTTCGTGGAGACACCGTCCCCGACGACCCTCGTCCTGGCCCGGTGAGGGGCGGCGCGGTGGCCCCCTGGGACGGGCCACCGCGCCGGGTTCTCAGGAGCGTTCCAGCTCCGGTGCCTGGCGCAGGATCTCCAGCTCCAGGTGTTGCAGGGCGGGGCTGGGCGAGATGCCGAGGCCCTCGACCATCTTCTTCTGGTGGGCCCGCAGCACCGACAGCGCGTCCGCCTGCCGGCCCGACCGGTACAGGGCGAGGGTGAGGAGTTCGCAGCCGTACTCGCGCAGCGGGTGGGCCTGGGTGAAGGCGACCAGTTCGGGGACCGCCATCTCGTGGCTGCCGACGGCGATGAGGGTGGCGCAGCGTCCCTCGGTCACCGACAGCCGCAGCTCCTCCAGGCGCACGGCCTCGGGCGCGACGTGCGGGGCGCCCGCGACCTCGGCGTACGCCTCCCCGCGCCACAGGGCGAGGCCCGCCTCGAAGGCGTACAGGGCCCGCTGCGGGTCGCCCCGGTCCAGGGCCTGCCACCCGGCGGTGGCGTGCTCCCAGAAGCGGTGCGCGTCGACCTCGACGGCCCGGCTGTCGAGGAGGTAGCCGCGTCCGCGCGTGCACAGCACGGTGGCCGGGGTGCGCGGGGCGCGGTGGGGTTCCAGCGCGCGCCGCAGGTTGGCGATGTAGGCGTGCAGGGAGGTGATCGCGGACTGCGGGGGCCGGCCCTCCCACAGGGCGTCGACGAGTGTGTCGACGGAGACGGGCTGGCCGACCTGGCTGACCAGCAGGACGAGTGCGGCACGCTGTTTGGGCGCCCCGAGGTCGACCCGGCGGCCGTCGACAGCGGCCTCGACGGGGCCGAGGACGCGGAACTCGACGCCGGTGACGGGCGCGCGGGGCGGCCGTTCCTGGCCGGGTCCTGCAAACCTCATGCCCGGCCGGTCCCGGTACCGCTCCGGGTCCGGGTCCGGGGGCTGGACGCCCGCCCGATCCCCGTACCGGCCCGGGGGCTGCCCCGGCTGGTCCCCGCACGAGCCCGAGGGCCGATCGTCCGACCGGTCCTGGCCCGGGTCCGGGTCCAGACCCGGGTGCCGCGCGTCCGCCCGCTCCGGGGCGCCGTCCCAACCCCCGCGCCTCACCCCCGCCCGCTCCGGACGCCGAGCGCCGGTGTCGAGGTCGAGTGCCTTGCTGACGTACTGCTTGAGTGTCTCGTTGGCTCGCCTGAGTTCGCGGACCTCGTGTTCGAGTTCGGCGATGCGCCGCGCACCGGTGCCTTCCGTCGTGGTGTCGCGGCGGGCGTCCCTGTCCCTCGTCTCCGTGTGCATAGATCTCTTGCCCCCGTTGCTGTGAATCCGTGCGTGCGGTCGTCTCTGCCACGGGGTCGCCGTGGCAGAGACGGTTCACCTGCCGCTGTAGGCGGGTATCTGCCCGCTCTCGCCCGCCGAGGTGCCGGCGTCGTCGTGGCGGTGGAACAGCTTGCTGGGCCACCACATCCAGCGGCCCACGTCGAGGGTGAGCGCGGTGACGAGCACCGAGCGCACCACGAGTGTGTCGAGGAGGACGCCGAAGGCGACGGCGAACCCGAGTTCGACGGCGAAGACCAGCGGCAGGGAGGCCATCGCGGCGAAGGTGCCCGCGAGGACGACGCCCGCCGAGGTGATGACGCCGCCGGTGGAGGAGAGGCCGGTGAGCGCGGCCCTGCGGGTGCCGTGCAGGGCGGCGTCCTCGCGGACGCGGGTGACCAGGAAGATGTTGTAGTCGATGCCGAGGGCGACGAGGAACACGAACGCGAGCAGCGGGAACGAGGCGTCGGCCCCGGCGAGGCCGAAGACGTGCTCGAAGACGAGGCTGCTCACGCCGAGGGCGGCGCCGAACGACAGCAGGACGGTCGCCATCAGCAGCAGCGGCGCGACCACCGAGCGCAGCAGCAGGCCGAGGATCAGCAGGACAACAAGGAGGACGATCGGGATGATCACCTTCGAGTCGCGGGCCGCCGCGTTCTCCGTGTCGACCATGATCGCGGTGGACCCGCCGACCTGCGCGTCCGCCCCCTCGATCTTGTGGACGGCGGTGCGGGCCCGGTCGACGGTGCTCATCGCCCCCTCGCTGCTGGGCTCGTCCTTGAGCTGGGCGAGCAGGACCGCTTCACCGTCCTTGACGACGGGGTCGCCGACGCCGGTGATGCCGGGTACGGCGGCCAGTGCCGTCCGGACCTGTGCGGCGGCGTCCGCCTTGGCGACGACGTAGACGGGGTCGCCCGAGCCCGCCGGGAAGTGCTCGGCGCGGATCTCCTCGCCGACGGCCATCTGCGGCTTGTTCGTGAACTGGTCCTTGTTGGACAGCCCGGAGGCGTTCAGCCCGAGCGCGCCGAGCGCCATCGCGCCGAGTACGACGACCGTCCCGGCCCACACCAGGCGGGGCCGGCCGGAGATGGCGTTCCCGACCCGGTCCCAGACGCTCTCCTTGGCCTGCGCCTCGGCGCCGTACACGGGCTTCTTCGGCCAGAAGATCCACCGGCCGCAGGCGACCAGGAGGGCCGGCATCAGGGTCGTCATGGCGAGCAGGCCGACGAGGATGCCGATCGCACAGGCCGGGCCCATGCCCTTGGTGGAGTTGAGGACGGCGAGGGTCAGGAGCATGAGGCTGACGGCGACGGTCGCGGCGCTGGCGACGATCGCGGGCCCGGAGCGGTAGAGGGCCTCGGCCATCGCCTCGTGCCGGTCCTCGTGGCGGGCGAGTTCCTCGCGGTAGCGGGAGATCAGCAGCAGCGCGTAGTCCGTGGCGGCCCCGAAGAGCAGGACGACGAGGATGAAGCTGGTCTGTTTGTTGACGACCAGTCCGGCGTTGTCGGCGAGGAGGTAGATGAACGCCTCCGCCGCCATCAGGGCCACGCCGACGGTGAGCAGCGGCAGCAGGGGCAGCAGCGGGCTGCGGTAGGTGAGCAGCAGGATCGCCACGACGACCAGGGCGGTGATGGTGGTGAGCGCGCCGCCTCCGCCGAACGCCTTGATGGAGTCGGCGCCGTACCCGGCGGGCCCGGCGACGTGGAAGCCGAGCCCTTGCGCGTCCTTCTTGCCGACCTCGGTCATCGCGTCGACGACCTTGCCGAGCCCTTCCCAGCCGGTCTTGTCCTTGCGGACCTGGACGACGGTCTGGAGGGCCTTGCCGTCCTCGGAGACGACCGGGCCCTGGGGTTCGCCGACGACGTTGGTGATGGACTTGAACGCGGTGGCGTCCGCGCGGGCCTTCGCGAGGTCGGCGGGGGTGGTTCCGGCGGCCCGGTCGTAGACGACGATCGCGGGAACGGTGTCGGCGGGCATCAGCTTCTGGGCGCGCTCGACGACGGCCGTGGACTCCGCGTTGCCGGGCAGCCAGGCCGAGTTGTCGTTCTCCTCCGCGTCACCGAGCTTCCCGGCGAGCATGAGCGCCGGGACGAGGATCACGGCCCAGATCGCGATGACGACCCACTTGCCCACCCTTCCGCTCGGCAGGGCGGCCAGTTTTCGCAGCATGCGTGTGTCTCCAGTGTTCGTGGGGGACGGGTGTTCCTTCGGGTCTCACGTGTCCAGGAGGCGGGCCCGGACGTGTCCGAGGGCCAGCAGCACCGGGATATCAGTGAGCAGCGGGAAGTGGTAGGCGAACGGACGGGGTCCGACCATGTCGGGCGGGCCGTCGTAGCCGCCGTCGGCGTTCTGCCGTGCCAGCAGCCAGGTGAGGGCGGCGCCGAAGGCGCGCGGTTCGTCGGCGTGGCAGAGGGTGACGATGCCGTAGGCGGTGCTGATGTCGTCGCTGGGTTCGCCGGGGCGCATGCCCCAGCCGCCGTCGTCGTTCTGGGTGTCGAGGACGGTGCGTTCGATGCGGGCGGCCATGGCGCCGGAGCGCAGGTCGTCGGGGTGGGCGGTGCAGGCGGCGAGCCGGACCCGGAAGAGGCTGTGCAGGCGCGAGCGGCTCCAGCCCGGTTCGAATCCGCCGTCCGCGTCCTGGTGTTCGGCGAGGAACGCGAGCGCTTTCGCGCGCTGGGGCGCGGTGGCGGGGTGCTGGCCGAGGGCTCCGACGGCGGCGGCCGTCATGCAGGGTTCGGACGAGGCGCCCGCGACGTACGTGGGGAAGCCGCCGTCGGCGCCCTGGACCGCGAGGAGGGCGGCGACGCCGGCGCGGACGGTCCCGGCGTGCGCGACGGGGTCGACGGCGTGCAGGAACTCCAGGGCGCAGGAGGTGTCGTCGACGTCGTTCTGGGCGACGGCCGGGGACATGGACCAGCCGCCGGTGAGGGGGGTGCCCCGGGAGAGGGAGGGCAGGGGGGCGCCGCCTCGTTCGGCGGCGAGCGTGGACGCCATGCGGCGCAGGAGGGCGAGGTCGGCGCCGGCCGCGTGCAGGGCGAGGCCGCCGGTGGAGGTGCACCAGTTGTGCATCTCCAGGACGAACGGGAAGCCGCCGTCGGGGCGTTGGTGGCGCAGGAGGGTGGTGACGCCGCCGCGGACGGTGTCGTCGTGGCGGCCGGTGCCGGCGAGGGCGTGCAGCACCAGGAGGTGCATGAGGGCGTAGCCCTCCCAGACGGTGGTGCCGGGGTCGGTGGCCAGCAGGGTGTCGAGGGCGGCTTCGGTGGCCGCGTTGTCGACGCCGAGGGCGGTGGCCAGGATCAGGGTGATCGCGGCCTGCTGGACGGCGGCCCAGGAGTGCAGCGGGTCGGTGGGGACGTGTCCGCCGCCGGGGAGTTCCGCGTCGGCGGGCAGCGGGCAGCCGAGGACCGACAGCACGGCGTACACCATGAGGCGACGGCGGCTGGAGATGAAGCCGGGCGCGGCGCCGAGGACGCCTGCGGCGAGGGTCCCGGCGAGGACGCTGTTGCCGCCCGCCGTGCGCCCGGCGGCGCCTTCGACGGCGTGCGTGGCGAGGACCCGGTCGAGGGGGTCCGGGGAGTCGAGGTGGCCGCGCAGGTAGCCGAGGAGGCGTTCGCGGGCCGGGGAGGCGGTGCCGGTGCGGGTCATCAGGGCGAGGGCGAGGGCGGATTCCAGGACCCGGCTCTCGCACTGCTCGCGTATCGCGCCGTCGTCGTCGGTCCTGGCGCTGATGTGGGCGGCCAGGCGGGCGGTGGCGCGGCGCAGTTCGGCCGGGGTGACCCCCTGGGGCAGGCACAGCGGGGCCGGGCGCGCGAGGTCGGCGATCTTCATGTCGTGCTCCTGTCTGGTACGGCCTGGACTGGATGGCGGAGGACGGGCCCGGCCCCGCAGGGGGGCCGGGCGGTGCGGATCAGCCGACGCTCTGGGCGAACCGGAAGAACCCGTACGGGTCGTACTTCCGCTTGATCCGGGCCAGTCGCGCGTAGTTCTCGGCGTAGTAGGAGCGCCGCCAGTCGGGCAGCCGGGGGTCGATGAAGTTCTGGTACGTCTCGCCCTGCGAGTAGGGGTCGATCGCGGCGAACCCGGCGTCGACGTACTCCCAGGCGGCGGCCTTGGCCTCCTCGCTCACGGAGGCGGCGTTGGAGGTGAGGTAGCTGACGGAGAAGAGGCTGTCGCGGTGGACGTAGGCGGTGGCGTCGCGGGCCACGGTGTTGGCCCGGCCGCCGAGGGCGGAGATCTGGAGCTGGCGCATCTGCCCGCCCGCGAAGCGGTTCCCGTTGAACGTCTCCAGCGCCTTGGCCCAGCCGTCGCGCGGCATGCCCCGCTCCTTGAAGAGGCGGCTGCGCCAGGCCCCGAACGCGGGGCGCTGGATCTTGCCGTCGGGGGAGGTGTCGGCGCGGTGGCACTGCTGCACGGACAGTTCGGAGCACTGGTAGAGCTGCATGAGGATCGCCCGGTAGGGGGCGGTGAACTTCTGCTGGTAGACCGGCGGCCGGCCGACCAGGGAGATCAGGCGGGCGATCTCGGCGTCGAACCCGGCGCCGGTGTCGACGGAGCCGAGGAACACGGACGCGGTCGGCACACCGTTCGGACCCGCGTCGGTGAGGGTGACGTTGACGCCGCTGCCGATCGTCCAGGGCGCGTCGGGCAGCCACTGCGTCCAGCCGTCCAGCATGTCGAGGGCCTGGTCGAAGGTCCACACGAGGTTGATGGCGGCGACGTTCGTCAGCGGCGAGGGGGTGATGTCGTACGAGGTGACGATCCCGAAGTTGCCGCCGCCACCGCCGCGCAGCGCCCAGTACAGGTCGCTGTTGCAGTGCGGGGACGCGGTGACGGTCCGCCCGTCGGCGAGGACGACCTGCGCGGCGGTCACCTTGTCGGAGGCGATGCCGATGCTGCGGGTGAACAGGCCCATGCCGCCGCCCTGGAGGAAGCCCCCGGCGGCGACGGTCGGGCAGTAGCCGCCGGAGATGCCGAGGCCGGCCGGGGCGAGGGTGTCGGCGATGTCGACGAGCTGCGCGCCGGGCCCCATCCGGACCGAACTCTCGCCCCGGGTGATGGAGTTGAGCTGCGACACGTCGATGATCAGGCCCTGCGTGGTGGAGTAGCCGGCCGCGCTGTGGCCGCCGCTGCGGGCGGCGACGGGGATGCCGTGGGCTGCGGCGAAGCGGACGCAGGCGGAGACGTCGGCGGCGGAGGCGCAGTAGGCGACGGCCTGGGGGGCCGCGCTGTCGAACTGGACCTGGTAGAGCTGTTTGGCCCGCTGGTAGTCGGCGTCGGCGGGGAGCACCAGGCGCCCCTGGAGGCGGTCGGCGAGCGTGCTCCAACGGCTGCTCACGGTCGCGGACCTGGGGCGCGCGGCGCCGGTCAGCGCGGTCGTGACGGCGGCGGCGCCGCCGACGGCGAGGAAGGACCTTCTGTCGATCATGGTGTTTCTTCCGTGTTCGTGAGGCAGTGCGTGCGGGCGGTCGGGCGGCGGGTCACGGGGCGCGGTGGCCGAGGACGAGAGCGAACGCCTCGGCCAGGGCACCGGCCGGGTCGGCCTCGGCGCCGGCCGCCCGCCAGGCCACGTGCTGGTCGGGGCGTACCAAGACCGCGCCCGCGCCCGCCGGGTCGGTGCCGGGCAGGGACCGCCAGGCGTCCTCGCCGAGGACGGCCACGGTCAGCGGCACCGAGAGCTTCTGGGCGACCTGCTCTGCGGCCTCGGCCCACGCGGTGCCGGCGGGGCCGGTGAGCAGGGTGAAGCCGGTGCCGACCAGGTCGTGGGTGGACAGGCGCTCGCCGTCCCGCTCGGTCCAGGTGTGCGGCAGGAGGTGTCCGGGGCGGGTCGTGGGCCGGTACACGTCGCCGAGCGGCGAACGGGCGGGCGGGGCGCTGCCTTCGGGGACGACCGCGCCGCGCTCGTAGGCGAAGCCGGTCTCGACGTCCAGGGCCTGGCACTCGGCCCGGTGGGTCGCGAAGATCTCCGCCGCGCGGGCACGCTGCGCGGCGCCGACCGGGGTCGGTGAGAAGTAGGAGAAGAACACCGGGGTACGGCGCTCCGGCGGCACGTGCGGGCCGAGGCCCACGGCGGCGTCGATGACGACCTGGTGGTGTCCGGCGGCGGACATCGCCCAGCCCAGGTTGAACTGGCCGACCGGGCGGCGCTCGGCCTCGTACGTGTCGAGCAGGCCGTCTCCCGCGCGGCCCGTCAGCACGGCGGCGAGCTTCCAGGCGAGGTTGTGCGCGTCCTGGATGCCGCTGTTGAGACCGAGCCCCACGGCCGGGGGCTGGCGGTGGGCGGCGTCGCCGACGACGAAGGCCCTGCCCTGCCGGTAGCGGTCGGCGATGACCGCCTCCACGCTCCAGCTCGTCACGTCGTGCAGGGTCAGCTCCAGTTCGGGCAGGCCCAGCACCTCGCGGATCCGGGCGACGACGGCCGCCTCGTCGGTGCGGTCGATGCCGATGAGCGGCAGGTGCAGGCCCCACTCCTCGCACCGCTTGCCCCAGGTCGGGCCCATCTCGATGAGCGCGCTGGACAGGTCGGGGCGGTAGGGGTTGAGGAACCAGGTGATGACCGAGCCCTCGGTCCACCACTCGGACAGGTCGGCGGAGAAGTACGCGGTGGTCGCGTCGAACAGGGCGGGCAGGCCCTCCATGCGGATGCCGAGGGCGGGTCCGACGGTGCGGCCCGCGTCGGCCGCGATCACGTACTGCGCCACGACCGTCGTGGTCTCGCCGGTCTCCGTGTCGCGGATCTCGGCGGTGACGTTGTCGGCGTTCTCGGTCAGTGCGACCAGTTCGTGCCCGAACTTGACCCGCCCCGGGCCCTGTTGCTCGGCGTGGCGGCGCAGGATCGGCTCCAGCCGGAGCTGCGGGAGCTTCGCGGGCAGGACGGGGCCCGCCTCCTCGTACGACGCGCGCAGGGCGCCGCCGCCGAAGGCGTCCATCTCGTGGATGACGCGGCCGTCCAGCGGGCCTTGTCCGGTGAGCGTGGTCTGCCAGCGGACCTTGCCGAACTGCTCGGGGCCCGCGGCGAGTTCGGTCACGTCGTCCGCCAGGCCGTACTGGCGGAAGATCTCCATCGTGCGCTGGTTGAGGTAGTGCGCCTTCGGCAGGCGCGAGGTGTCCGCGCGGCGCTCCACCAGGAGGTGGTCGATGCCGTGGGCGGAGAGGAAGACGGAGGCGGCGAGGCCGGAGCCGCCGCCTCCGACGATCAGGACAGGTACGTCTACGGTGTTCATGGTTCGTCCTTCTCAAGGGAATTGGTGAGAAAAAAAGGGGGAGGTCAGACCGGGTCCGCGAGGGCGCCTTCGGGGAGCTGCATGATGTCCGGCACGCCGGCGCCCCACCGGTAGTAGGACTGGAGCTTGTAGTACTCGCCGTCCGGCTGGGAGGCGACGGCGTACACGAACCGGGTCTCCGGGTCGGCGGCCCGCACATGGGCCACGAACCGCCTGATCCTGTCGTCGAGTTCGACCGGCAGGGACTCCGGGTCGGTCGTCGCGACGGCGAAGCAGACGCGGGTGATCGCCGGGGAGTCCCAGTCGAGGGTCACGTACACGCCGAACGCCTGGCGGCCGAGGCGGAGCATCTCGTCGCTGGGTTCGGCCTGGTCGACCTCGCGGAGCATGGCCCGTACGGAGTCGGGGGCGATGCCCCCGGCGGGCGGTTCGCCGAAGTAGATGTTGACGGTGCGGTGGCGGTAGTCGACGCCGAGCAGGCCGACGGTGTCGCCGAGGCCGTGCCGGTCGATGAAGCCGAGGCTCGCGTCGAGACTGCGGGGCATCGAGGGCAGCGCGGCGAGCGTCTTCACGTCCTGGAGCCGCGTGCGGGGCAGGACGGCCCAGATCTTCTTGAAGCCGCCCACGACGCCGAAGTCGATGCCGTAGCCGTCCACGGGGCACCGTTCGGCGAGGTCGGTGAGGAGCCGGGAGACCGGGTGGTCGTCCTTCTCCAACAGGCCGTTGTCTACAGCTAGTTGGTACGGGTCGAGGCCGTCGGGGATCGTGAACCGGCAGTCGAGTTCGTCGGCACGGCCCTCGCCGGTCGAGACCCGGAACGCGACCACGGCCTCGGCGAGATCACCTCCGTACAGGTTGAGGATGCCCAGCACGTCCTCGCGCTGGTACTTCACCTCCAGGAGCCCGGCCGCTTCCTCGATGGCCGAGTGGAGGGCGTGCACCGCTTCGTTCATGGCGGTCACCTTCCTTGGGTTGTCTGTCGTGGGCGGGGCTGCCGTCGGGGCAGGGGGGTGTCGGCGGACAGGAGAAGCAGGGGGTGGAGGCGGGGGTGGGGCTCGCCGGGCTGTGGGGCGGGACGTGCGTCGAGCGGCGGGCGGGGTTGTGTGTCGGGCCGCGTGCCGGGGTGTGCGTCAGCCTGTGTGCCGGGTCGCGTGCCGGTTTGTGTGATGACCAGGCCCGCGTCGACGAGTTCCGTCAGGGCGTGCCGCGCGTCGGACTCGGTGGCGCCGGGCGGCGCTGCCGCGAGCAGGGCGGGCAGCAGGCCGGGGCCGTCCGCCGCGAGCTTCAGCACCAGGGCGCGGGCGATGGGGCCGAGCCGAGCCGGCGTCGCCCGGCCGTCCCGCTTCAGCGCGGCCAGCCGGGTACGCGGCTCGGTGAACCGCGCGGCGAGCCGGGCCACCCCGAGCCGCGGCCGCTCCGCCAACCGGGCGCCCGCCGCGCTCAGCGCCGACGGCAACCCGGCGCAGTGCCGGACGAGTTCACGGACGGCACCGGGTTCCGCGCGAACGCGATCGGCTCCGGCGATGTCGGCGAGCAGCCGGACGGCGTCCTCGTCGTCCAGCGGGCCGAGCGTCAGCGTGTGCGCCGCAGGTACGGCCACCAGTCGGCCCCGGCTCGTGACCAGCAGCGCACTGTCCAGCCCGACCGGCAGCAGCGCGGCAAGCTGGGAGTCGCTCACGACGTCGTCGAGTACGAGGAGGATCCGGGCCCGGGCGAGACGCGCACGGTAACGGCGAACCAGGTCGCGCAGCTCGGGCCGGCCGGGGCACACCACTCGGCCCACCCCAGCCCCACCGGCATACGCCGACCACCCGGACCCGAGCCCACCGGCATCCGCCGGCTCACCCGCCCCGGACCCACCACCGCACACCAGCCCACCCACCCCAGGCCCACCAGCAGCCGCCGACCCACCCAGCCCGAACCCACCCGCCTGCACCGGCCCACCCGCCCCGGACCCACCACCGCACACCAGCCCACCCAGCCCAAGCCCACCCGCCTGCACCGGCCCACCCGACCCAAACCCACCACCGCACACCAGCCCACCCACCCCAGGCCCACCAGCAGCCACCGGCCCACCCAGCCCAAGCCCACCGGCGTCCACCAGCCCGCCCAGCCCGAGTCCGCCCGCATGCACCGGTCCATCCGGCCCAGACCCACTACCCTGCACCGGTCCGCCCAGCCCCAGCCCTGGCCCACCTGCGTGCAGTGGTCCGCCCAGCCCGGATCCACCAGCCTGCGCCGGCCCACCCGGCCCGGCCCTCTCCCCTTCCCCCGCCCCCGTCCCCTTCCCCTCCCCCAGCGCAGCCAGGATCTCCCGCAGGACAGCGGCAGTTGTCCGCCCCGCCCCGTCCTCATCCCGCAGCCCCAGCAGGACGACCCCGTCCGGGAACGCCTCCACGCAGCCGTGGGCCACCTCGACCGCGAGGGCCGTCTTGCCGCTGCCCGGGGCCCCCGTGATCAGGGCCGCTCGCAGGCGGGGGCGGCTGAGGAGGAGGGACCTGAGGCGGCCGGCCTCCGCGGTGCGGCCGGTGAAGGTGGCGGGCCGAGGGGGCAGGCGTACGGGCAGGGGGTGCGTGATGTCGCCGCGCAGCATGTGCAGGTATGCCTCGCTGAGCCTGCGGCCGGGGACGACGCCGAGTTGGTCCGCGAGGACCCGGCGGCCCTCGTCGTACACCTGGACGGCCTCGGCCTGGCGGTCGGAGCGGTGCAGGGCGGTGACGAGGTGGGCGCGCAGGGTCTCGTCCAGGGGGAAGCGGGCGACGAGGGCGAGCAGTTCGGGGACGAGGGCGCGGTGCCGGCCGAGGGAGAGGTCCGCCTCGATGCGGCGTTCCAGTGCCTGGGTGCGCCGGTATTCCAGGCGGGGTCGTTCGTGGCGCAGGAGGTGTTCGGTCACGTTCTCCAGGGCCTGGCCGCTCCAGAGGTCGAGCGCGCCGCCGAGGAGCCGGCCGGCTTCCTCGGGCCGGTTCTGTTCGAGGGCTTCGCGGCCGAGCCGGTCGAGCCGTTCGAAGGAGAACAGGTCGACGTCGGCCTCCCGGACTTCGAGCACGTATCCGGGCCCTTTCCGGAAGATCCGCGCACAGTTCCCCAGGGTTTTCCTGAGCCGTGACACGTACGTATAGATCTGTGAATTCGAGGTGGGCGGCGGTGTGTCTCCCCAGAGCGCGGCGGTGAGCCGGCTGTCGGCGACGTGGGTGCCGCGGGCCATGAGCAGGACGGCGAGAACGGTGTGGATCTTCGTCCCGGACAGTGGGACGTCAGCTCCTTCCCTGGTCACGGTGACCGGGCCGAGCAGCCGGAAGGTGAGCGCGCCGGCGGAGTTCAGCAAAGTTCAGCCTCCCCCGCGAAACGACTTGCTGATCGTTCACCACTGTATGCACCGGCGTTTTCCGCACGTTATCGAGTGGATTTCGAGGGGCGATACGGTGTCGAAATCGCGGCAAAAGCGCGCGTCTATAGGATGCTTCACAAGCACCGAAGAAAAAGACCACACCGAGTGCCGAAGAGAATTACCAAACGGGGAGATTCAGATATGCGCAAGCACCGAACACTCGCGGGTGCCCTCAGCGGCGCCGCCGCACTCCTTCTTCCCCTGCTGCTCGCGCTGGGCAGGGCGGCGGACACGACGGGCGATCTGCCCTGGACCTGACGGTCATCCCGGTCAGTGGTCGGTGAGCAGTCCGGCCAGGACCGATCCCTCGACAGGACGGGCCGCGTCATGTGCGGTGAGGACCTCGCGCAACCGGCCCGCCCGCCGTTCCCACATCGGCGCGTCGAGGGTACGGAACTCCTTCTGGGCCCAGTCCAGGGGCTCGCCCGCGCCGGAGCCGCCGCGTACGGCCTCGGCGCAGGCGAGGTGGACGACGATGCGGGCCTGGAGGAACCGGTCGCCGACCTCCTCGGCGAGGCGCAGGGCGCGCAGCAGACCGGCGCGGGCCTTGCAGGGTTCGTTCTGCCGCCACTGCGCCTCGCCGAGGGCGCACAGGCCGTGGGCCTCGCCGAGCCGGTCGCCCTGGCCGCGGGCGAGGCCGACGACGTCGTGGCAGATGCGTTCGGCCTGGGCGCAGCGGCCCGCGCCGAGGAGCCCTTCGGCGAGCCGGTAGAGGTTCTGGGTGCGGCTGCGCAGCGACCCGGCCTCGTAGCTGACCTCGATGGCCTGGCTGCTGAGGCTCACTCCGCGCTCGGGGTTGCCCTGTTCGATCTCGATCTGGGCGAGGAGTCCGAGCGCGTGGGAGAGGCCGGAGTTGTCCTCGGCACGCCGGAACAGGACGAGGGACTCCTCGCAGTAGCGGGCGGCTTCGGCGAGGTCGCCGAGGAAGCGCGCGCACACGGCGAGGTTGCGGCGCACGATGGCCCGGCCCTGGGTGTCGTCGGTGTGTTCGAGGTGGTCGAGGGCGGTGCGCAGGAGGTCGCGGGCCTCGCGGTGGCGGCGCTGGTAGATGGCGAGGGTGCCCAGGGAGCGGAGCATGGTGCCCGCGCCTCGGGTGTCGCCGGTGCGGCGGGCGCCGTCGAGGGCGCATTCGGCGGCGGTCCGCCAGTCCTCCAGGTAGTTGCGGGTCTCGTAGAAGGGGACCGCTCCCGCGACGAGGAGCCAGGCGCGCTCGGTCCGCCCTTCGCGGACGGCCTGGGCGACGAGGGCGCCGAGGGTCTCGCGTTCGCTCTCGAACCATTCGATGGGGTCGGCGACGAGTTCGCCGGCCGTCTCGCGCAGCGCCGGTTCGGCGGGGAGGCGGTCGCCGCAGGGGACGGCGCCCTTGCCGTAGAGCTGTTCCTGTGCCGCGTACACCAGGGTGAGGGCGGCGGCGAGGACGCGGTCCAGGGTGTGTTCGTGGTCCTGTGCGCCGTCCTCGGCGAGGCGGCGTTCCCGGGCGAGGGCGCGTGCCGGGTCGGGGAGGTGGTAGCGGGTGGTGCCGCCGCGGGCGGGGCGGGCCTGGAGGAGGCCGGTGTCGGCGAGGCGGCGCAGGAGGTCCGCGGAGGTGCCGGGGGTGACGCCGAGGACGGGGCAGCCGATCCACTCGGGGACATCGGGCACGTCCAGTGCGCTCAACTGGCGGTAGAGGCGGGCGGTTTGGGCCGACAGCGCCCGGTAGCTCGCGTCGGGTCCGGGGGCGTGCGTGGGGGTCCGCCGGCTCTCCAGGTGGGCGACCGTGCGGCGCAGGGAGCGGTGGTGGTCGGAGAGGAGCTGGGTGGCGATGTCGCGCAGGGGCAGGGGCAGTTGGTCGCACAGGTCGACGAGGCGCCGGGCGGCCTCCGGTTCGGCGGTGACGCGGTGGGCGCCGATGGTGGCGGTGAGGAGGTCGAGGCCCTCGGCGGGGTGCAGGGGGCCGAGTTCGACGCGGGTCACGGTGGCCGTCCGGTCGAGTCCGGGCAGCGGGTCGCGGCCGGTGACGAGGGCGCGGGCGGGGCCGGGGCCGGGCAGCAGGGGGTGGACGCGGTCGGCGGAGCGGGCGTCGTCGATCAGGACGAGGAGGCGGCGGCCGTCGAGGGTGGCCCGGTAGAGGGCGGCCCGGTCCGCCGGGTGCCCGGGGATCGCGGCGTGGGGCACGCCCAGTGCGTGCAGCGCCTGTTCCAGGGCGTCCTGGGGGCTTCGGAGGTCCAGGTGGATACGGCCGTCGGGGAAGTGGTGCGCGGCCCGGTCGGCCCAGTGCAGGGCGAGGGCGCTCTTGCCGGTGCCGGCCGCGCCCCAGACCACCGCGACCCGGGCGGCCGTGGCGTCGTCGCGGCCCGGCACGAGCCGTTGCAGGAGGTCCAGTTCGGCCGCTCGGCCGACGAACGGTTCGGGGGGCAGGGGGAGATGGCGGGCGAGTGCGGTGAACTCGGTGTGCGGGCGGGCGGGTTCCTCGTGTGAACGGGCGGGTTCGGAGGCGGCCGGGGGGTACTCGTGGGAGCGGACGCTCTCGGGGGGTGCCGGGTCCGTGCGGACGTCGCCCTCCAGGACCGTACGGTGCAACTCCCGGAGTTTCGCGCCGGGTTCGACGCCGAGTTCCGCGACGAGGATGCGGCGGCCCTCCCGGTAGCACTCCAGGGCCTCGGAGCGGCGGCCCGACAGGTGGTAGGCGCGCATGAGGACGGCGCGGGCGTCCTCCCGCAGCGGGTGTTCGGCGACGAGCGGGCCGAGGGACTCCACGACCGACCGGTAGGCGCCGCGCCGCAGTTGGACGGCGGCGTGCTCCTCGACGAGGTTGTTGCGCAGCTCGGTGATCCGGTCGACGACGCCGCTGAGCACGCTGTCGTCCATGCCGTCGAGGACCGGTCCCGACCACAGGGCGAGGGCGTCCTCGAAGCGGGCGGCGGCCTCGTCGGTGTCCCCGGCCTCGGCGGCGGCGCGGGCGGCGGCGGCCGACTCGTACAGGTCGGCGACGTCGACGTAGTGGCCCTCGCGGTGCAGGACGTAGCCGGGGAGCTGGGTCTCGATGAGGCCGTCGACGCCCGCCTCGTCGCGGAACGTCTTGCGCAGCGCGGAGACGCAGATGGCGATCTGGTTGCGGGCGGTGACGGGGGGCCGGCCGTGCCAGACGGCGTCGGCGAGCGCGTCCACGGAGACCGCGCGGCCGGGGGTGAGCAGCAGGACCGCGAGCACCGTGCGCTGCCGTGCGCTGCGCAGCAGCAGTGGCCGGCCGTCCGCCCTCACCTTGAGCGGGCCCAGCACCTGAAACGACAGACAGACCGTCATGCCGCCTCCTTCCAGGACTGTGAATGTCCCGCCCCCCGCGAAGACACAGCATGGCCATTCTGTGGAGATGGCTTGATCTTGACAAGGCGGATCCGCATCTTGACAGGCCCGTTCCGCTCTCCTCACGCTCCGTCACCAGCGGTCCGGCCCCAAGTGATCGCCAACCGCGGGAAAAGAATCATGGGGTGTACTCGGTTCCGTGACGCCGGGCCCGGCTCGCGCAGACAGCTCAGTTCTCAGGAATACGGCACCTGCCAAGAAGGAGCACCCCACATGAACCGCTTGTCGACGCGCCGATTCACCCTGACCGCGGCCGCCGCCACCGCCCTCGCGGCGTCCCTGGCGCTGGCCGGCTCGGCGGTCGCCGTCGCCCCGGCGTCCGCGACCGCCTCGTACGACTGTGACGCGGCGGGCAGCGGCACCGTCACCCTCACCACGGCCGACTCCGGCGGCGTCAAGTCCGTGAAGCTCGACTCGGCGGACATCCTCGCGCAGTTCCCGTACGCGGCGAACTCCGTGACGACGACGCTGAAGCTGAACAAGGCGTCCGGCGGCGAGGTGCAGTTCTCCGGCGCCGTGCACCCGGCGGCGAGCACGGGCGACCCGATCTCCTTCGGGCCCCTCCCGCTCTCCTCGGGCACCCTCGCCGCGGGCGACGTCACCAACTCGACGGTCCTGTCCGGCACTCCGAGCGCCTCCAACTGGTCGCTCAGGTTCACCGTCACCAACGCGGGCGGCACGTTCTCCTCGTACTGCGTCGCCACGAGCGCCCAGTCGAGCGCCTTCACCTGGTAGCCGACCGGCCCGCCGAGCCCCCCGGAGCAGCTTGCCGGGGGGCTCGGCGCGTCTGGCGCTACGCCCCGCGCCGGTGCGGCACGCCCGGTTCCGTCGCCCTTCCGGCCACCCGGCGCAGGCAGTTCGCCTCGTCCTCGCGGGCCGTGCGGGTGTCGGGGTGGTCCGGGCCCAGGAGGTGTTCACGGGTCGCGGCGATCACCCGGTAGTGGGTGAGGGCGTCGGGCCAGCGGCCCAGCCAGCCCAGCGCGATCGCCACCTCGCGGCGGCTGACGAGGGTGTCCTCGTGGTCGTCGCCCAGGACCCGGGAGCGGATCGCGTGAACGTCCCGCGCCTCGGTCAGGGCCTCCTCCCAGCGGCCGAGGCGGCCCAGGTTGACGCCGAGGCCGTGGCGGGCGCGCAGCGTCTCCGGGTGCGCGGGGCCCTGGAGCCGGGTCCGGTCGGCCGTCAACTCCCGGTACAGAGCCAGGGCTTCCGCGCCGCGCCCGAGCCGGCCGAGGCTGATGCCGGTCTCGTGGCGGGCGGCGAGCGTGTCCGGGTGGTCGGGACCCAGCACCCGCGCCCTGGCCGCCGCGACCTCCCCGTACACCACGAGCGCCTCGCCCCAGCGCGCCAACTGGCCCAGCGTGTACGCCACTTCGTACCGGGTGACCAAGGTGTCGGGGTGCTCGGGGCCCAGCACCCGGGACCTCGCCGCCGCGACCTCGCGGGCCATCCGGTACGACTCCGTCAGCCGGCCCAGCCGGTTCAGGTTGAAGGCGAGGTTGTGGCGGCAGCGCAGGGTGTCGGGGTGGTCGGCGCCGGCCACGCGCGTGCGGGCCGCGAGGACGGTCGTGTACGTCTGGTGCGCCTCCAGGTGCCGGCCCAACTGGCCCAGCGCGTACGCCGTTTCCTGGCGCGCGGCGAGCGTGTCGGGATGGTCGTCGCCGAGCGCCCTCGCACGGGCCGCCGCCACGTACTGGTACTCCCTCAGCGCCTCCTGCGCCCGGCCCGTCCGGCTCAGCGCGAACGCGGCCTCGTACCGGCTCGCGAGCGTGTCGGGGTGCTCCGCGCCGAGCACCCGCGCCCGCTCCCCCGCGACCGCCCGGTGCACCTCCCCCGCCTCCGCCCACCGCCCCGACCTGCCCAGCCCCAGCGCCGCGTTGTGCCTGCGGGCCAGGGCCGTCACCTTGTCGACGGCCGGCCGCTGTTCGGGGCGAGGCGCCGCGACGGCCCCCCGGACGGGCCGGGGGGTCCAGTCACCGGCGAGGGCCGAGTCCGGGGGCGGCGGGGTGTGGGGGCCGGTGGCTTTGGGGCCGAGGGTCATACCCCGGGTCCAGAGGGGGAGGCGGGGGTCGGGGGGCTCGGTACGGGACGCGGGGCGGGGCGAGGGGGTGACCTCTACGGGACGCCGGGACCGGCCCGACTGCGCGACACCGGCGCCGAGTTCAGCCCGCCCGGGCTCCGGCACCCCGGCGTCGGGTTCCACCGGGCTCGACTCGGCCGCCCCGGCATCGACTTCACCCCGCCGCAACTCGACTGCCCCAGCGCCGACTTCAGTCCAGCCCAACTCCAATGACACGGCTTCGAGTCCGACCCTCCCCGACTCCACTGCCTCGCTTCGCCCCACCTCGGCTTCCCCAACCCCGAGTTCAGCCCAGCCCGACCCCGCCGGCCCGGATCCGAGTCCGACCCTCCCCGACTCCACTACCCCACCTCGCCCCACCTCGACTTCCCCAACCCCGAGTTCAGCCCAGCCCGACCCCGCCGGCCCGGATCCGAGTCCGACCCGCCCCGACTCCGCCGCCTCACCGCCCAGTTCACCTCGACGCAACTCGGCCGCCCCAGCCCCGAGTTCCGCTCGACCCGTCCCCGCTTCCCCCGCGTCCACTTCGGCCCAGCTGGGTCGCTCCGTCACCACCGTCGGGACGTACCCCTGTGCCGCCCGGCCGAAAGCTATCCGGCGGACGATCTCGCCCGCGTCTCCCGGGCGGCCCGCCGGTTCCTTCGCGAGGAGGTCGAGGATGATGCGGTCGAGGTAGTCGGGGAGTTCGGGGCGGTGTGCGCTGGGCCGGCGGGGCGGGGTGTCGCGGTGGCCGATGAGGACGGCCCACGCGTCGTCCATGGCGAACGGCGGTGCGCCCGTGGCGAGTTCGTACAGGACGCAGCCGAGCGAGTAGAGGTCGCTGCGGAGATCGACCTCGCTGCCCCCGATCTGCTCGGGCGACATGTAGTGCGGCGTGCCCATCGCGACGCCCGTCCCGGTGAGCCGGGAGGTGACGGCGATGTCGTGGCCGAGGCGGGCGATGCCGAAGTCGCAGATCTTGACGGTGCCCTCGGCGAGGCGGACCACGTTCGCCGGTTTCAGGTCGCGGTGGACGATGCCCTGCCGGTGCGTGTACGCGAGGGCCGAGGCGATCTGGTCGGCGATGTCGACGACGTCCGGGACGGGCAGCGGGCGATGCCCGGTCGCCGTCAGGATCTCGCACAGGTTGCGGCCGTCCAGGAACTCCATCACGAGGTAGAGGACACCGTCGGCCTCCCCGAAGTCGTGCACGACGGTCACGCCCCGGTGCTGGAGCCCCGCCGCCACGCGCGCCTCACGGCGGAACCGTTCCCTCAGGACCCTGGTGAACCCCGGGTCGTACTGCGGGCCGGGCGGTTTCAGACACTTCACGGCGACCTGCCGGCCGAGCGACTCGTCCATCGCCCGCCACACCTCGCCCATGCCGCCACGCCCGATGAGCTCCAGCAGCCGGTACCGCCCCTGGATCAGCCTCGACTCCGCCATCTCGCCCCGCCGCCCCCGTCGTTGCCCTTCCGGCGAGTTCCAGTATGACGATTTCCCGCCCTACCCGGTACGGCGCGGACGGCACGTCCTCGCGCTCCCCCGCACCACCTTCAGCACGGCCGGCCGACGCATCACCCCATGCGCGGTTCCCCCAGCACCAGCCCCGACTCCCGGAGCCAGGCTTGCCCCTCCGGCTCCCAGGCGACCCTGTTGCCGAGTTCGACCCAGACGCCGATCTCTCCGGGGGACGGCTCGCTGTGCTGATCCAGCAAGGCGCTGTTCAGACAGAGCCGCAGGCCACAGTTCTTGGTACTGGAGAGCCCACGCCAGTCACAGCCCCATTCCGCGTCCAGGCTCAACGGCCCGAGCACCGCGACCATCCGGTCCAGTTCCTCATCCGAGCAGTCGTGATGGGACTCGGTCTCCGGCGTACCGAAGGGCAAGGTCGTGTCCAGCGAGACCATCACGCCCTCGGGCAGCGGCCAGAGGTCGCCGAGGCCCGGGTCGAGGCGCAGCTCCGCCAGGAGACATGACCTCGGCTGCTCCGCCGCGAACGTGATCGCATCGCGCCGCACCAGTTCGTCCAGGAAAGGAAAGACGGCCACGGGGTCGCGGTCCGCGACCATGCGAGCGGAGTCGAAGGTACGGAGAGCGTACGCGTACTGCTCCGCCGTACCGATCGGTTCCAGTTCGGGCCACGAAAGGCCGAACCCGTCGGCGAGTTCCCGCATGATCTCCCGCGCCCTCGCCAACGCGCTCACGGCGTCGGGAAAGGGTTCGAGCACGGGCCAGAGTGTCGAGGCCAAGAAGCGTTCCTTTCAACAGACCTGGTCACCAGCCGTCCTGGGGTTCGTCCAGCACGAGTCCGCAGTCCCGGAGCCACCCCTCGGCTTCCGGTGACCCGGCGACGCGAGGTCCGAGAGAGATCCAGACCCCGAACTCACCCGGGAACGGCTCGACATGCTGGGGCACCCAGACACTGTTCATGCACAACAGCACCCCGCAGTCCTTGGACTCGGACAGACCACGCCAGGCACAGTCCCACCTGACGTCCAGGACCAGGGGTCCGATCAGGGAGGCCATCCGGCTGACGTCCTCCTCAGCGCTGTCGTCCTCCGGCTCACTGTCGGCTGTACCGAAAGGCGGCGTCGAGTTCAGGAAGAAGGAGAGTCCCTCCGGCAGCGGCCAGAGGTCGGCGAGGTCGGGCCGAAGCTCGATGTCCGCGACGAAGACGGGGTGCGGCTCCATACGGTCGAGCGCGACCCCCCGGAATGCCAGTTCACCGAGGTACGCGTCCAGTCCGGGAAGATCCCGTTCCCCTCCCACCCTCCCGGTGCTGAACGTCCGTACCGCGTGCTCGTACTGCTCGCGTGTGGTGACCTCTCCGAGCTGGGCCCAGGGAAGACCGCTCCGGTCGGCAAAGTCACGCATGATCGCCCGCGCCCGCGCCAGCGCGCTCGGCGCGTCGGGGAAGGGTTCGCGCACACGGTGGAGAGCCGAGGACAAGGAACATGCCTATCGGGGAGTCGGCCGGATCACCAACCCGACTGCGGTTCGCCCAGCGAAAGTCCGCAGTCACGGCGCCAGTTCTCGCCTTCGGTCGTCCAGGCGATGCGGTTGCCGAGGGAGCCAGACGCCGAACTCGCCGGGCGACGGCACGGCGATCTGCTGCGTCCAGACACTGTTCAGGCAGAGTTGCACACCGCAGTCCTTGAACTCGGACAGGCCGCGCCAACCGCAGTCCCAGTCCACGTCCAGAGACAGCGGTCCGAGAACGGAAACCATGTCATCCAGCTCCTCCTCGCTGCAGTCGGGGTCGAACTCGCTGTAGGGATCGCCGAAGGGCGCTGTCGAGTCCAGAGTGAGAGTCAGCCTCTCGGGCAGCGACCAGAGGTCCATCAGATCGGGGGGAGGGTCGCATAGCCAGCGAACCAGGACCCCGGCTCTTCGTTGTCGAACGTGACGACAGTGCGGCGCCGCAGTTCGTCCAAGCAGGGTCCGACACCGGGTTCTGCCTGGTTCCCGTGGATGCGGGCGGTGTCGAAGGCCGAGAGGGCGTACGCGTACTGCTCAACCGTGGTGACCAGCTTCATTCGAGCCGTGGGGCCCGAGGCCCAGTCAGCCAGCTCGCGCGCGATCTCGCGTGCCCTCGCCAACGCGCTCACGGCGTCGGGAAAGGGTTCGAGTACGGGCCAGAGCGTAGAGGACAAAAAGGGTTCCTTTCGAAGTTCACCAGCCCGTCTGGGGTTCGCCCAGCGGAATTCCCAGGTCATGCAGCCATGTCTCTCCGGCGGGGGTCCAGGCCACGCGGGGGCCGAGGGAGATCCAGACGCCGAACTCTCCGGGGGACGGCTCGGTGTGCTGCGAGACCCAGACACTGTTCAAGCAGAGTTGCACGGCACAGTCCTTCGACTCGGGCAGGCCGCGCCAGGCGCAATCCCATCTGGCATTCAGCGTCAGTGGCCCGAGGGCGGCGACCATCTGGTCCAACTCCTCCTCGGTGCAGGTGTCCTCGGGCTCCCTGCCACCAGGACTGCCGAAGGGCGGGGTCAGGTCCAGGCCGAGGTCCACCCCCTCGGGCAGCGGCCAGAGATCGGCCAGGTCAGGGCTGATCCTCAGGTCCGCCGTGAACCAGGTTTTCGACGGACCCTCGTCGAAGGTGATGACCCCGCGGCGTCTCAGTTCGCCCAGGAAAGGCATGACGCCGGGCTCCCAGTCGCCGGCCATGCGGGCGGTGTCGAAGGTCCGCAGGGCGTATGCGTACTGCTCGGCTGTGGTGATCTCCTCCAGGGTGGGCCAGGGGAGGGCGGTCCAGTCGGTCAGGTCCCGCATGATCGCCCGTGCCCGGGTCAGCGCGCTCGACGCGTCGGAAAAGGGTTCGAGCACTCGGTAAAGCGTCGAGGACAAGGAATGTGCCTTTCGGGCAAGGGCAGGACAGTGGACGGAGATTCAGTAGGAGTAACCGTTCGACGAATAGTAGGTGTGTCCCACGACATGGCCTTCGTCGGCGTTGACGCCGAGGTCGAAGTCTGCCAGTTTGCTGCCGCTTTTACTGTAGACCCGTACGTGGTATCCGCTGACTTTGTCGAGAGGGCTGCCTCGCCTCTCCCGGGCCCGCTGATAGGAACGGACCCATCCCTTGATCTCCCGGGCATCGGTCAGGTCAGGGACTTGAATGAAGATTTCATCGATGTCCTGGGACCCCTCCACGTCATCACGAACACGCAACTGTTGCACGGCACTGGAAAGCTGATCGTTGAAGGTCTTCTGGTCGATCTTCCCAACAGTCTTGACCTCTCCGTAGCCGACCACGTTTCCTTGCTGGTCGAGATACTCAAGGTCAGGATTTTTATAGCCCTTCATGTTCTTGTACTCGTTCTCTTCGGACAGACCTTGAACCCGAGTACCCTCCGGCGCCCCGTCCAGCGCGCGGTAGGCGTTGTCCAGGGTGAGCTGGTCGGTCCTACCACTCTTCAGGTGCTCGCGGACCAGCTTCTGCGCGTCCGCGTCCCGGCTCGGGTCCTCCGAGGACGAGCCGTCGGACCCGCCCCCGTCCTCACCGCCGCCCCCGCCGTCCCCGTTCTGCACGGCATACGCGATGTTCGGCGCGGCGACCGCCGACGCCACCGTCGCGCTTCCGGACACGGCCAGCGCGGTCCCCGCGGCGATCAGCGCCTCGCCCGGGCCCAGTGCGCCGATGCCGGTGGCCATGAGCGCCCCGCCCAGCCCGTCCGGCGCGGCCCCGATCAGCAGCTCGCCCACCCCGAGCGCGGCCATGGGCCCGTTCGTGCGGTCGATGACCTGCTGGGCGGTGTCGGCGAAGCCGGAGACGGCGTTGGAGAGGGAGCTGAACCAGCTCTGGCCGGTGGGGTCGCTGCCGGTGACGGGGTTGTTGGCGGCGTAGTCGTAGCCGGTGAGCTGCGAGGGGTCCGTGGCCTCCAGCTGGGGGTCGCGGCTGATGAAACGGCCCGTCCGGGCGTCGTACTCGCGCAGCCCGAGGTTGACGAGCCCGGTCCCGGTGTCGGTGGTGCCGCCGACGTAGCCCTTGTCGCCGGGCCAGGTGGTGGGCGTCGTGCCGCGGGTGCCGCCGAAGGGGAGGTACTCGCGGCGGGTGACGGCCTGGGTCTGGTAGTCGACGGAGAGGTAGTCGGTGCCCTGGCGGTTGGGGATGAGGTACTGGATGTTCCCGCTGCTGGAACGCGCGGCGACGGTGGTGCCGGCGACGGAGTAGTAGCGGGTGCCGGTGACCGTCTTGGTGGAGAGGTTCTCGACGAGTTCCTCGTCGCCGAGGTAGAGCGTGGCCTGCGTCGGGTCGGTGCGCAGGACGAGGCCGCCGTCGAGGCCGTAGAGGTAGCTCGTCGTGCCGCCGGACGTCGTGTCGGTGTCCAGGCGGTTCTGGTGGTTCCAGACGAGGGTCTGGTCGCCGAGGGCGCCGCCCTTGACGGTGGTGGTGTTGCCGGAGGCGTCGTAGGTGTAGGACGCGGTGTCCGCGGCGGGGCCGGTGGTGCTGGTGAGGGTGTGGGGCTGGTCGGTCGCGGAGCCGGGCGCCGGGTAGTGGTAGGCCGTGGTCGTGTCGGTGGCGCCGTGGTCGGTCTGGGTGTCGCGCTGGCCGTCGGCGGTGTAGGTCCAGGTCTGCCAGTAGGGGTCGGGCCCGCCGACGGTCGAACTGCTCGCGGCGGCGGCGCAGTTGTCGGTCGCGGTCCAGGCCGCGGTGAGGCGGGCGGCCCAGTCGTAGCCGTAGCACTGGGTGCCGGACTGGCTGCCGGTGGTGGAGGTGAGGAGCCCGGCGCCCTTGGAGACGTCGGCGTTGCCCCACGTGTACGTGGTGTCGTCGACGACCGTGGAACTGCTGGAGTCGGTGGTCTTGGCGTCGGTGGGCTGCCCGGTCTGGGCGTCGTACTTGAGGGTGAGGTCGACCCAACTGGTGGTGGGGCCCATGGAGTACTGGAGGGGCTCCCCGTACTCGTCGTACCCGACGGCGGCGACGTACGTCCATGCGCTGCTGGCGACGCTGGTGGGCTGCCCGAACTGGTCGTACCCGTAGTCCACGGTCTCGGCGGGGAGCCCGCCGCCCGCCGGGGACTGGCTGCTGGCCGGTGTGCCGGTGGTCTTGTAGGTGTACGACTCGGTGTACCCGGCGCTGGGTGCGAGGGCCGCGAGGTTGCTCGGCAGGTTGGCCAGGGTGGTCTTGGTGGCGGCGACCTTGCCGAGGCTGGTGTAGGCGAGGACGGCGTTGGTGACCGAGGCGCTCCCCGTACCCAGTTGGTACGAGGTGGAGGAGGTGGGGTACCCCTTCTTCAGCGTGTCGTACGTCCAGGCGGCGGTCTGGTTCGCGGCGGACGCGGTGGCGTTGCCGGTGGTGTCGTAGACGGCGGTGCGGCGGCCGTCCTTGTCGTACGTGTAGGTCGCCTGGTCGCCGCGCGCGTCGGTGGTCGTCAGGAGCTGGCCGGCGTTGTCGTAGCTCGCCGAGGAGCCGCCGGCGTCGGGGTCGGTGGAGGTGACCTGGTCGCCGAGGAGGTTGTAGGTCCAGGACCAGGTGTTGCCGGCGGGGTCGGTCTGGCCGGACTGGTGGCCGTCGGGGAAGTACGTGTAGTGGGTGTCGGAGTAGTCGGAGGCGCTGTCGTGGACGGGGTCGGCGGCGGCGCCCGTGTGGTACTGGTACAGGTCGGTCCTGCGGCCCCGGGCGTCGGTGAGCGTGGACTCGGCGACGCCGCCCTTCGGCGGGATGGTGGTGGTGAAGTTCCCGCCGAAGACGGTGGTGGTGTTCCAGGTGGCGGTGCCCAGGGCGTAGGCGGTGGCGACGGTCTTGCGGCCGGCGCCGTCGTAGGTGAAGCCGGTCTCCGAGGGGATGTCACCGTCCTGGGCCTGCACGAGCGTCGCGCCGGGGGCGCCGGTCGTGTAGTAGGGGGCGGTGGTCTTGGCGACCCAGCCGTTGGTGTCGTAGACGGTGTCGGTGACGTCCCGGCCGCCGTCGACGGTCGCGATCTGCGTCTCGCGGGGGCGCAGCAGGGCGTCCATGAGGAGTTCGCTGCTGCGGTAGGTGCCGTCGTCGTTGAGGGTCTGGGTGGTGACGGTGCTCGGCTTGTCGGCGGCGAGCGCGTACGTGTACTTGGCCGTCGCGGCGGTGATGCCGGGGCGGAAGACGGCCGTGGTGCGGCCGAGGGCGTCGTACTGCGCCTTGGTGACGTACCCGGCGGCCGTGGTCTGCGTCAGCATCAGGCCGCGGGAGGCGTCGTAGGTCTGGCTGAGGGTCTGGCCCAGCGGGTCGGTGGAGACGATGGCGGTGGGGGCGGCGCCGGTCGTCGGGGTGTAGGCGGTCGTGGTGGTGCGCTGGTCGGCGTCGGTGCTGGTGAGGGTGCGGCCGTAGACGTCCGTCGTGAGGGCCGACATGGTCGAGTAGACCGGGGTGGAGCCGGTGTACGACGTGGCCTGCTGGGTCGAGGTCGGGTCACCGGTGGTCGGGGTGGCGCCGAAGGTGGTGGAGCCGTCGTACAGGACCCGCTTGTCGCTGACGGCGTCGGCCGGGAGCGTCGGGGTGGTCGCGCACTTGACGGAGACCGTCCTCGTCTCGTCGACCAGGTCGTAGATCCACGCGGAGGCGCTGTCGGCGTAGGTCGCGGTGGTGCACAGGTCGTCGCCCGTGGTGGAGACGTCGCCCTTGTCGTCGGTCTGGGTGACGCGGCCGTGGGTGTCGTGGGTGTAGTCGGTCTCGGTCTCGCGGGTGGAGCCGGAGGCCAGCGGTGTGAAGACCTGGACCGACTTCTGGCCGGTGAGGTACGCCTTCTGCGCGGGGAGCCCGCCGGACAGGGCGTGGGTCGCGGTGGCGGCGCTGCTCCAGGGCGTGGTGATCGTGTCGTTGACGACCTTTCCGCTGTTCAGACCGTTGTAGAGGATCGCCTCGTACGTCAGGCCCGCGTACTGGGGTGAGTCGGTGACCGCCGGGTCGCCCCGGGAGTCGGTGACGGACGCCGCGCGGGTGCCGCTGGAGAGGGTGTCGCCGTCCATGCCGCGGAAGTAGGTGTAGTCGGTCTCGGTCGCCGGGTCGGGCGCGGTGCCGGTGGTGACCTTCATGCCGCCGTAGCCGCGCCACTGGTCCCAGGTGCGCTGGGCGGCGGCGGTGAGCGGGTTGTCGTCGTGGTGCCAGGCGGGGGTGCCGACGGGGGTGTAGCGGGTGACGATCGTGTCGTTGACGCCGCCGCCGGTCGGGTCCTGCTGGGTGACGGTGGTGACGACGTACTTGTTGAACCAGTCCAGCATCGGGCTGGTCTGCCCGGTGGGCGTCCAGTAACCGGGGTAGCACAGCTTGGTGTTCTGGCTCGCGTCACTGGGGGTGCCGCCGCCGCAGGCCGGGGCCGTGTAGCCGACGCTGATGATGCCGCCGGACTCGGTGGTGATCGTGTTGAGGCGGTAGCGGGTGATGGGCGGGTAGCCGTCGGTCAGGTCCACGCGGTTCGACAGCGGGGTGCCGGAGAAGGTCACCTTGGGCATGGCGAGCGCCGCCGTGGAGCCCCCGCCGGAGGTGTCCTGGCCGGTGCGGGTCACGGAGTTGAGCCACAGGGAGGGGGTGGTCGCGTCCCCGGTGGCGGGGAACGAGTACGTGAACGCCCACGCGTCGACGTTGGTCTCGGTGGTGCCGACGAGCGCCTGGGTCTGGATGCCCGTCAGCTCGTTCTCGCTCCAGAACGTCGGCGAGTTGGAGGAGCAGGTCGCGCCGCTCGCGCAGTCGAGGTCGAACGGCACGTCGGGCCACTTGGACGCGGTGGAGCTGGTCAGCGTGGAGGTGGCGCAGCCCGTCGCGGAGGTGTTGCAGCGGCCGTTGTAGGTGAAGGTGACCTGGGCGGCGGGGCTGGTGGAGTACACCGAGCCGTCGCGCTGGCCGTACTGGATCTTCGCGAGGGCCGCGTCGCGGACGTACGGGGTGTCGGCGGTCTTGCCGAGGTTGCGGGCGTAGTGCCCGGTCGTGGGGGTGTAGAAGTAGGACATCACGTCGCCGTGGGTGTCCTTGACGTAGTCCAGCATCCAGCGGTAGCCCTGTTGGCACCAGGAGTTGGCCCAGGTCGCGTTGTAGCAGGGCTGGCCGGAGGCGGTCGCGTAGACGGGTTCCGTCAGGACGGAGTTCGTGGCGGTGTTGCCCGAGGCCCAGCCGGGGAGCTGGTTGAGGCCGAAGGTGTACTGGGTGCCGTTGGAGGTGGTCACCCGGAAGTACTCGCCGCTCTGCGCGCCGTTGGTGGCGCCGGTCAGCCGCTCGACGCGCTCGTCGGAGTCGCCCTGGGCGCGGTAGGCGCCGGTCGTGTCGTCCTTGACGAGGGTCGTGGTGGTGCCGTTGAGGGAGAGGGTGAGCTGGTTGTCGGACGACCAGCAGTTGTCCCAAGTCCTCGTGGAGCCCGCCGGGTTGTCGTGGCAGGAGCCGTACGAGCGCTCGATGTAGTTGCTCGGCAGGGAGAAGCCGTCGCCGACGGCCGACGCCTGGTTGTTCGTGGACGAGGTGAGGCCGTCCACGCTCTGCGAGTCGTAGCCCAGGGCGAGGTTGGGGGCGAGTCCACCGGGTACGGCGGGGCCGCTGATCGGGTACGACCAGGTGAACGCGTCCGTGCTGCCGCCGGCCTGCCAGGAGCCGGACGCCTTCAGGGAGGTGGCGCTGAAGTCGCCGCCGCCTCCGGTGGGCGCGGCGGTGGCGGCCATGACGACGTCGCTCTGCGCGAGGGCGAGCGGGGCGGAGAGGGTCTGCGCCTTGGCGTCGTTGGTGGAGGCGACGGGGGTCTGGGTACGGCAGGCGGGGCGGGCCGGTGTCGTCAGGGCGCAGGCGGGGAGCTGGACGAGGCGGAGACGGGAGGCCCAGTCGGCGCCGTAGGCGGCGGTGAAGTCCCGGTAGTCCAGGGCGAGTTGAGCCTTGGCCCTCGGGAGGCCGGTCAACTGGAGGAGGACGCCGTGGACTCCGGCGGCCTGGCCTGTGCGCTGGGGGAGGACGCGTGCGGTGGCGGGAGCGGCACTGTGGGCGGCGGCTCGACCGGAGTCGGCGGAGGAACTCGCCCCGGAAGAAGGGGTGTTGCTCGCGGGGGTCGTGAGCCAGATCGGAAGGCTGCCCGCCCGGAGCCGGGCGCCCGGTGCCGCAGCCGTACGACCCGCCGCACCGGCCCCGCTGAAGGACGCCGCCCCGCTGGGCCACGTCACCTTCGGCGACGGCGTGTTGGCCAGATGCCGGGCGGGCCCGTAGTGGGAGCGCACGGCCGTCACCGGCACAGCCTTCACCTGCGTGAACCCGGGCTGCGGATGGCCGTGGACCGGTCGGGCCGCGCCGCTCGCGCCGACGATCACGGAGATCACGGCCGTCAGCGCGGTGAGTCCGCGTCCGAGGCGGGCGTCGGGTCTGAGGCGTCCGGCGGCCGTCCGGCCGTGTGAACCTGTCGTCCTGGGCAAGGACTTGCTCCTTCGCACGGCGAGGCGGTCGATCTTCACGATGTGACGGACCGTACGTGCCTGTGGATTTGCCGCGCATCGGGCAACCGGAACCTCTTCCCCGATTCTTGACCGGACCACATACGTCTCTCACCTGCCCGCCTGATCTTTACGGGGTTCCGAACGTCCGCCCCAAGAGCCCTTCCAGAGACGGGAATCCGATGCACCCACCTCGTGCACGTGCGCGAATCCACAGACCGAGCGCGGCGCTCGCGGCCGCCGCGATCCTGGCGGTCGGCGCGGCCGGCCTCGCCGCCACCCCCGCCGCCGCGACCCCGCGCCCGGCCGCCGGCCTCCAGGTCTCCGGCAAGAGCGCCCCCGTCTCCAAGTCCCCGGCGCCGTCGACGAGTTCGCCGGTACTCCCGGACGGTTTCGGCCCCACCTCGGCCGATTCCACCGCCATGCAGGCGGCGGCGAAGCAGGCGCACGCCACCGGGAAACCGGTCACCGTCCCCTCCCTCACCACCCCCACGGTCCAGGTGGAGGCGCAGCCGGGCGGCGGATTCCGCACGGTCTCCAACCCGTTGCCGGTGCGAACCCGGCAGTCCGGCCACTGGGTCCCGGTGGACCTCACGCTCACGCACCACGCCGACGGCACCTGGACCCCGAAGGCCACCGCGTACGGCACGGTGACCTTCTCCGGCGGCGGCACGGCCCCCCTCGCGGTCACCCGCTCCGGCGCCACCACGCTCACCCTGACCTGGCCGACTCCCCTTCCGACGCCGCGCGTCAAAGGCGATACCGCGACCTACCCCGCCGTGCTCCCCGGCGTCGACCTCCAGGTCTCCGCCACCGCGTCCGGCGGCCCCAGCGAGACCCTCGTCGTGCACGACGCCTCGGCGGCACGCAACCCGGCGCTGGCCTCCCTGCGCCTGGGCGCTCAGGTGCACGGAGGACACCTGGCCACCGCCACCGACGGCGGACTCACCGTCACGGACCCCGAAGGCACGGCCGTCGCGGACTCCCCCACCCCGCTCCAGTGGGACTCCAACCGCGCCCTGCACACGAAGGCGAAGGTCGCCGCCGACGCCTCCGACGCCGCGCACCCGGGCATGGCCGCCCGCGTCGCCGAGGTCGGTACCCATGTCGGCTCCGGCGCCCTGTCCCTCGTACCGGACCGCGCGATGCTGACGCGCGCCTCGACGGTCTTCCCGGTCTACATCGACCCCTCGGTGAACTGGCACCCCGTCGACTACGCGAACCCGGCGTTCGACGAGGTGAAGCAGGGCTGCCCGGGCACGTCGTTCTACAACAAGACGGGGTCGCTCGCCGACAACGGCTATCTCGGCGTCGGCTACAACGGCTGGCCCGAGGGCTCCTGCAACACGGGTGACGAACACGCCATCTACCAGTGGACGCTGTCCAAGACGATCTTCGGCGCGACGATCAACAGCGCCGAGGTCGACGCGACCGACATCTACTCGGCGTCCTGCTCGACGACGGCGACGGTCAACCTGCACTGGTCCAGGGGCATCGGCTCGGGCACGGACTGGAGCAACAGGCCGAAGTACAACAGCTATTCGACGTCGAAGAGCTTCGGACCGGCGTACAACCCGTCGCTGTGCCCGAACAACGGCAGCTCCACCAACGGCTTCGACGTGCTGACGCCGATCAAGAAGGCGGCGAGCGGGCACTCGACGAGCTTCACCGCCACCCTGAGCGAGGACTCGATGGAGTCCAGCCGCAACGACCTGGGGTTCAAGCGGTTCTCGCACAACCCGACGCTCCAGATCTTCTTCGACAACCCGCCGAGCGCCCCGACCGCCGCGACCATGGCCGCCGTGTCCGGCGCCGCCGACGCGGCCTGCGACACCGCCTCGCCGTACCCCTACATGGGCAAGACGATCGCCTCCACGCCGCCGGTGCTGCGCGCCAAGGTGAAGGACCCGAACGGGGACAAGCTCCAGGCGACGTTCCAGTACTGGGTGGACGGCACGACCACGAAGGCGACGGTCAAGAGCGGCGACAACCTGTCGAACAACACGTACGCCACGGCCTCGCTCCCGGCCTCGTTCGTCTCGTCGCTGACGGCCGGGAAGACGGTCGACTGGGACGTCATCGTCACCGACGGCATGGCGTCCACGACCTACAGCCAGTCCCCCACCTGCCACTTCACCGCCGAGCCGAACGCCCCCGACGAGCCGGCGCTCGCCTCGGAGAGCAACCTGTACCCGAACACGGACGTCACCGACGCGGCGGTCGGCGCGGCTGCGGGCACCTCGGGCAAGTTCGACATCACCGGCTCCGGCACGACCGCGACGAAGTTCGTGTACCACCTCGACGTGCCGCCGCCGACGAGCAGCGCGCCCGCGAGCGAGACGGTCACCGCGAGCGGCAACAAGGCGACCGTCACCGTCGCCCCGCCCTCGCCGGGTCCGCACACCCTGTACGTGTACGCCGTGGACGGCGCCGGTGACGTGTCGGGCACCTCCGCCTACCCGTTCCTGGCCGCCGGGCACCCGAACACGAGCTGTGCGAGCCTCGCCGCCTGCTTCGACAACGTGGGTGTCAGCGCCGACAGCAACATGACCGCCGGCAACTTCGACGGCAACGGGCACAGCTTCTCGGCGACCGACTGGGCGAACGCGGGCTGGGCGAGCGGCGGCAGGGTGACCGTCGACGGCGCCACGATGACGCTGCCCGCCTTCGGTTCCGGGCAGAAGGACAACCTGGTCGCGGCCAACCAGACCGTCGGCTACTCCGGCCAGGGCAGCGCGCTGGTCTTCCTGACCGCCTCCACGTACACCAACCTGGCCTCGCCGGGGGCGATCGCGGGTGACACCACGTCCCCGTACGTGCCCGCCGGTACCCGGGTCAGCGGCGCGTACTGCTTCACCGGTGACGACGCCGACGGATTCTGCCCGGCGACCGGGCAGATCACGTACACCGACGGCACCAGCGCCGGGTACACGCTGACCGTGCCGGACTGGTCGAACACCGACAGCTCCATCGCGGCGGCGGTCTTCCCGCACGCCAACGGCTCCACGCAGAGCACGGCGAACCGCCAGGTGTACGCCTTCTCGGTGCCGGTCGACCCGACGCGCACCATCGCCTCGGTGACCCTGCCCGACCTGACCGGCGCGGCCGGGGCGAGCGAGCCGACGCTGCACGTCTTCGCGCTGGGCACCCGCAACACGACCGCCGGGACCGCCGAGGCGAACGGCACCTACGCCGCCGCCCCGTCGGGCCAGTCCTGGACGGGCGCCTGGTCCGGGGCCACCGAGGGCAGCTTCGGCCTGCCGGGCGGCGGAACCTACTCGAACCAGACGATCCGGGTGGCCCTGAAGCCCTCGGTGTCCGGGTCCACGGTCCGCGTCAAGCTCGACAACGCGCTCGGCACGAACAAGCTGTCCATCGGCCACGCGACGATCGCCGTCAGCTCCACCCCGAACGCGATCGGCGCGGTCCCCTCGGGGACGCCGACGACCCTGAAGTTCGGCGGCGCCCAGGCGGTGACCGTCCCCGTCGGCGGCATGGTCTACAGCGACCCGCTGCCGTTCACCGTCACCGCGAACCAGTACCTGCTGGTCTCCTACCAACTCTCCAACGCCGTCCCGTACTTGGTGCAGCACACGTACGCGGGCGGTTCCTACGAGTACATCACCGCGAACGGCAGCGGCGACCTCACCACCGGCACCAGCGCCACACCGTTCACGACCACCGCCGCCGCGTACGGCAACTTCACGGACCTGGTGACCGGTCTGGACGTGCAGTCGGCGAACGTACCCACCGAGGCGGTCCTCGGGGACCACCTGGTGGACCCGTTCCAGCCGAACACGACGCTGCCCAACTCCAACGGCTACCGGGTGGCCGACGGCCTGACCGCCGCCGAACCCACCACGGCCAGCCCCTACGGCGTGCTCGCCGAGGGCATCGAGGCCAACCAGCTCATGACCGACAACCCCGAGACGTACAGCGGCAATCCGGTCGGCGGGCCCTCGGTGCTCTCCCGGCTCGACCGGGACATCCTCGACCAGCCGGGCCTGTCCACGGTCGTCGTGGACGCCGGGCTCGAAGACCTGCTCTCCGGGTCCACCAGCGACGACCTGGACGCCGACGGCTACACGGAGCTGGTGCAGCAGCTCCAGGGCTGGGGCGTCAACGTCGTCCTGACCTCGCTGACCCCCTGCGAGGGCTTCGCCGGCGACGGCGCCACCCCCAACGACCCGTGCACGAGCACCACCGATGACAACCGCACCGACGTCAACGCCTTCCTCGGCGGCATGAACCTGGGCAACCCCTGGGCCACGCCCGCCGTGTACTTCGCGGACTTCGACGCGGCCGTGGCCGTGCCGGACGCGACGACCGGTGAGGAGAAACTCTCGGCGGCGGCCGACAGCGGCGACCACGTCAACCTGTCCAACCCGGCGTTCGGGGCGCTCACCACGGCCCTCCTCTCCCCCGTCGACACCTGGAACCTCGACGACGGCGACGGAATGCCGGTCGCCACCGACACCGCCGCGACCGACACGCTCAACACCCTCAACGCGGCGGGCGCGAACCCGAACCTCGGCAACAACCCGCTCACCCTGACGGGCGGCGCGAGCTGGGCCACGGACGCGACGCGGGGCACCGTCCTGTCGCTCGACGGCAGCACCGGGTACGCGGTCAGCGCCAACCCCCAAGTCGTCGGCACCACCGGCAGTTTCACCCTCTCCGCGTGGGTGAAACTCACCACCGCCGGTACGTCCGACCAGACCGTCCTGTCCGAAGAGGGCACCCAGACCTCGCCCTTCGCCCTCCAGTACAACCACACCCACACCGGAAACCCCGGCTGGGCCCTGGCGTTCACCAGCGCCGACACCGCGAGCCCGACGACCACCTACACGTACGCGGCGAACGCCACGGCGGGCACCTGGACCCACCTGACCGGCGTCTACAACGCCGCGACGAAGACAGCCCAGTTGTACGTCAACGGCACCCTCGCCGCCACGACGACCGGGGTGACCCCCTGGGCGGCGACCGGCGACCTCGCCCTCGGCCGGGGCCTGTCCGCCGGCACCCAGAACGCCTGGTTCGGCGGCTCGGTGAGCGGCGTCCAGGCGTACGCGTACGCCCTGACGGCGAACCAGATCACCGCGCTGTACCAGAACATCCCCTGACCCAGGGGATGCCGGGGGGGGGTGGTCTGCTCGGGCGGGCCACCCCTCTCACCAGTTCACCGGACGAAGAAGTCCAGGAGAGTGTCGGCGCGCTTGCCGAAGGGGGCGTACAGCAGACGGGTGGCGTTCCAACGTCCTTGTACGTAGATGCCCTTGGGGTGGCTGAGTGTGCGGAATCCTTCGATTTCGTGCACCAGGGCGTAGTCGGGGGCGATGCAGGTCTGCCCGCCGCTGAGGAGCTTGCCGAAGACGATGTCGGACACGGCCTGGTCCCGGACGTGTCCCTTGGCCACGATGGTCGGGGACTTGCCGCCGAGTTCCAGCGTGACGGGGACGAGGTTGTCGCTCGCCGCCTTCATCACGGCTCGCCCGACCACGGTACTGCCGGTGAAGACGAGATGGTCGAACGGCAGGGAGGAGAACGCGGATCCGTCGCCGCTGACCATCGTGACCTGCTCCGGCGGGAAGAGCTCGCCGAGCATCGAGGCGAGCACCGCGTTCGTCGCCGGGGTCAGCTTGGACGGTTTGAGCATGACGCGGTTGCCGGCGGCGATCGCGGTGACGACGGGCATGAGCGACAGGTTGACCGGATAGTTCCACGGCGAGATGACGCCGACCACGCCGAGCGGCTGGTACTCGATGCGGTTGCCGCCGAAGCGCAGCAGCATCTCGATGTGGCGGTGGGTCGGACGCATGAACCGGCGGAGGTTGCGGTGCAGGTAGTCGATGCCCTGCACGACGCCCACGAGTTCCATGATCGCGGTCTCGTGTCGCGAGCGATGTCCGAAGTCGGCGTCGATCGCCTCCTCGATGGCGCCGCGCCGGGCGATCAGCGCCGCCTTGAATCTGGACAGATCGGTGCGCCGCGCCTCAAGTGAGGGCGCCCCGTCGCGGAGGCAGGCGGCGCGCTGAGCTTGGAGGAGGTGCTGGAAGCGCTCCGCGTCGGTGGACTGTGCGGTGATGTCGGTGGTGGTCATGGCGGTGTTCCTTGGCTGTCGGGGAGGGCGACGAGGTGCCGCGGTAGCCGGCGCGGCGGTCCGTCCGGCGGTGGCCCGAGGAATGTCAGTGGCCCGGCCCGGTCGAGCGCGTCTGCCAGCGGGTCAGCGCGCCGAAGGCCAGAACGTTGGCTCGGCGGGTGGTGAAACGCGAGGTCAGGGTGGTCATCCAGTTGAAGGTGCCGGAGACGACACTGGGCGGCGGGTTGCGCCGGTCCAGCGTGCGCAGGGCGGTGGCGACGACCTGGCTCGGGGTCTGCATCCGGACCCCGCGGGCCATGTCGTCCGAGCCGAGCGCGTCGAAGAACTCGGTGCGGGTCGGGCCCGGGGAGAGAGCGAGCACACGCAGCCCGGTCCCCCGCGACTCCTCCCACAACGCCTCGGTGAAACTCAGCACGAACGCCTTCGTCGCCCCGTAGACAGCGGCGTTCGGCCACGGCTGATACCCGAGGGAGCTGGCGACGTTGACCAGGACCCCGGTCAGCTGACCGACGAACGCCCTGGTGACGTCGACCAGGCTGGTCACGTTCAGGCCGATCTCCTGCCGGACCTGCTTCGCGTCCTCCTGGCGGAAGGGGGCGTGGGTGCCGAAGCCGGCGTTGTTCACGAGGCTGGTGACGGTGATCCCGCGCCGGGCCACCTCCTCGGCCAGTGCTTCGCCCGCGTCCGGTGCGGTGAGGTCGAACGGCACCGCCGTGACGGTGACCCGGTACTTCGCGGACAGTTCGTCGGCCAGGGCCTCCAGCCGGTCCGCGCGGCGGGCGACCAGCACGAGGTCCGAACCACGCTCGGCGAGCTGACGGGCGAACTCCGCGCCGAGCCCCGCACTCGCTCCGGTGATCAGTGTGGTCTGGGTGCGGTAGTCGATCTTGTTCATGACACCTCGCTCCTTTCAATCCCTATCTGACACATTAATGTAGCAGTTAATGGAGCTAACGGCATCACCATCGTCTCATTTTTATATTCACGCACAACGAACCTGTCGCAAATATGCACAAATCCGCAGGTCAGGCGTATGGTCTTCGGTGCGTCACGAATCAACTACGGGAGTGGAGAGGTCATGGGCCGACCCCTACGGGCAGATGCCGCGCGCAGCGTGCGCGTGATTCTGGAAGCGGCCGAGCAGGTGCTCGCCGAAGATCCCGGGGCCTCCATGGAGCAGATCGCCGAGCAGGCGGGAGTGGCCAGAACGACCGTCCACCGGCGTTTCGCCAACCGTCAGGCCCTCATCGAAGCGCTCGGCGCCTCGGCGAAGCGACAGCTCATGGAGTGCGTGGAAGACGCCCACATGGACACCGCCCCACCGCTCGTGGCGCTGCACCGCGTCACGGCGAACGTCCTGCGGACCAAGAGCGTCTGGCGGTTCACCCTCGGCCACCCCCTCGCGGACGCCCCCCTCACGGCGGAGATCTGGTCCGAGATCAACGCCGGCACCCTCCAGTTCTTCGCCCGGGCCCAGCGCGAGGGGCTCCTCGCCCCGGACACGGACCTCGTGTGGGCGCAGCGGGTCTACTACGCCCTCGTCGACGAGGCCCAGCACGGAGGCGGCGCGGATCTCGACCCGGACCAGGTACGACAGAACGCGGACGCGCTGGCCACGCTCGTCGTCGACACGTTCCTCCGCGGCATGGGGCCCCACGACTGAACACACCGAGCTGACCTGCGCTTTCGCCAACCGGGATGGGCCGGCTGGTCGCGGGCTCGCGGCTGAACCGGTGGTGTCGCGAGGCTGAGTTCCATTTCGAGGTGTCCGGCGGCACGGGGAACTCAAGGCGGCTCTGGCCGAACTCGGGCCGATCGCATGGGACTGCTTCCGCCGCCGCAAGCACGCCTTCCACTTCCTGCCCTGTCGGCATGCACGGGTTGCCCATCGGCATCAGCCCGTCCCCGAGCTCTCCGCCGCCCGGTCAGCCGCCGCGGTGCCCGTCCTCGGTCGAGAAGACGATGCAGACCGGCGATCCGGTGGGCACGGTTCTGCCGGTGGGCCGCAGGGTGCCCTCCCGGGTGAGGTGGAAGGCCGTGATGGTGTCGGTCGCCTGGTTCGCCGCGTAGAGGGTGGCGCCGGAGGGATCGGTGGTGAAGAACCGGGGCTGCCCGCCGCCGGACGGCGTCCAGCGCGGGGTGTGCAGGGTGCCGTCGTCGCGGACGGCGTAGGTGGCGATGCTGTCGTGGCCTCGGTTGGAGACGAACAGAAAGCGTGCGTCGGGGGTGAGTTGGATCCCGGCCGCGGTGTTGTCGCCGGTGTAGGTGGGCGGCAGGCTCGGCAGCCAGGAGCGCGGGGTGAGGGCGCCGGTCGCGGGGTCGTAGGAGTACGTGGTGACCTGGGAGTTCAGTTCGTCGGCGACGTAGGCCAGCGGCAGGTGGGGGTGGTAGGCCAGGTGGCGGGGGCCCGCGCCGGAGCGGACCGCGGTGGTCGCGGGGGTGGCCGGGGTCAGGCGTCCGGCGGCCGTGTCGTAGGTGAAGTGGTGGATGCGGTCGGTGCCTTTGTCGGGGACCAGGACGTGACGTCCGTCGGGGGCGACGGGGATGTGGTGGGGGTGCGGGCCGGTCTGCTGAGTGCGGTGGGGGCCGGGGGTGCCGGTCAGTGCGACGACCTGGTCGGCCGGCCCGAGGCGGCCGTCCGCGGCGCGGGGCAGGACGGCGAGGGTACCGGTGGCGTAGTTGGCCACGAGAAGGCGCCGGTTGTCGGGGGTGAGGGCGAGGTGGACGGGGTTCGTGCCCTCGCTCGGCCGGGTGCCGAGTGGGGTGAGACGTCCGGTGCGGCGGTGGACGGCGTAGGCGCTGACCTGGTCGAGATCGCCGTGGACGGCGTAGAGGAACGACTGGGTGTGATCGAGGGTGAGGAAGGACGGGTTGGGGAGGACGTCGGTGACGTCGACCTGCCGCCAGCGGCCGGGCCCGTCCACACGGAACACGGCTATCCCCTTGCCGTGTCCGTCTCGTGGGGTGGTGGTGTAACAGCCGACGTAAGCGAAACGCGGCGACGTGGCGGGACGGGTGGGCTGCGGTGCCGGGAAGGCGGCGGGTGCTGGGGCGAGGGCGGCACCGGCGGCGAGGGTGAGGACGGCTCTGCGGGAGGTGTCGGGGACCGTCACGGGTGCGGCTCCTGCGGATCGGGGATGAGGCGGTCTGAGGGGCTCCCGGACGGGAAGGGCCGGGTCAGAGAGGGAAGGCGAGGGTCAGGCCCCCGACGGCGAGCATGATCAGTCCGACGATCACGGCCCGCCAGATCGTCTTGCGGTGGTGATCCCCCAGGTCGACCTTGGCCAGCCCGACGAGCAGCAGGAAGGACGCGACGATCGGGCTGGACTGGTGCAGGGGCTGGCCGACGAGGGAGGCGCGGGCCATCTCCAGCGAGGAGACACCGTAGTGGGAGGCGGTCTCGTCGAGGACCGGCAGCATGCCGAAGTAGAAGGCGTCGTTGCTGGTGAAGAAGGTCATCGGGATGGACAGCAGGCCGGTGATGACGGGGAAGTGCGCGCCGAGCGAGTCGGGGATGATGCCCACCAGCCAGTCCGCCATCGCCTCCACCATGCCGCTGCCGCTGAGGACACCGGTGAGGACGGTGGCGGCGAAGACCATACCGACGACACCGACGACGCTGGAGGCGTGCGCCTGGAGGTGCTCCCGCTGCTCCGCGACGCGGGGGAAGTTGACGACGAGCGCGATCGCCACGGCGGCGAGGAAGAGGACGGCGGGTTCGACGGTGCCCTCCACCAGGAGCGCCATCACGGCGAGGGTGAGTCCGAGGTTGAGCCACAGCAGCTTCGGGCGCGCGTCGGGCCGGTTGATGGTGCCGTCGGAGGAGATCACCGCGGTGTCCGTCCCGGGCCGTCGGCCGGTCCCGGCCGAGAGGGCATCGTCTTTCGAGGGGCCGGTCGCCAAGGTGATCGAGGTGGTGCCCGGGGCCGGGGCGGCCCGGCCGGAGCCGCTCCCCTTGCCCAGGACGCCGTCGCGGAGTTCCACCACGGCGCCCAGGCGGATGCGTTCGCCGCGGCCGAGGAGGTAGGCGAAGACAAGGGCGGCCATGAGGCCGGCGGTGATCGCGGGGATCATCGGCACGAAGATGTCGATCGGTGAGACCTTCAGGGCCGCTGCCGCACGGGCGGTGGAGCCGCCCCACGGCACGGTGTTGAGCACACCGTTGGCGGTGGCCGTCACGCAGGTCAGGACGACGGGGCTCATGCCGAGACGGAGGTAGATCGGCAGAAAGGCCGAGGTGACGATGATGAACGTCGTGGAACCGTCGCCGTCGAGGGAGACGATCGAGGCGAGCAGCGCCGTGCCGACGACGATCTTCGCCGGATCATGTCCCACCACGCGCAGGATCGTCCTGATCAGCGGGTCGAAGAGACCGACGTCGATCATGATGCCGAAGAACGTGATGGCGAAGAACAGCAGGGCGGCGGTGGGCGCGACGTCCTCGATCGACTGCGTGATGTCGTCCGCGAGCCCGAGCCCCCCTCCCGCCGCCAGACCGAAGACGAGGGGCACCAGGACGAGGGCGGCGACAGGCACCACGCGCTTGCTCATGACCAGGTAGAGGAACGTCGCGATCATCGCGAATCCCAGGAGGACCAGCATCATCATCTCCCTTCCATGAAGCCGTGACATGGTCTGTATACAGCTATGAATCCAGCGCTGTATAGACTCGTGTCGACCTCAGATGGCCGGAAAAACAGCAGGTCAGAGGCGGGATTCACCGGTCTCCGGGCAGCCCGAGGACCTGTCTGCCCGGAGACGGCAGACAGGTCCTGGGAGGGGTCGGTCCGGGGCCCGATCCGGTCAGGCGGTGACCCAGTAGGTGCGCGTGTTGGTGAACTCGCGGATGCCGGCGGCCGCCAGTTCGCGGCCGTAGCCGCTGCGCTTGGTGCCGCCGAAGGGCAGGCGCGGGTCGGAGGCGACGATCGCGTTGACGAAGGCCGCGCCGCTGGTGATCCGGCGGGCCAGCGCCACACCGCGGCTCGGCTCGGAGGTCCAGACGCTCAGGCCGAGTCCGTAGGGGGTGGCGTTCGCGAGACGTACGGCATCCTCGTCGTCCCGGGCGACGGTGATGGCGGCGAGTGGCCCGAAGGTCTCCTCGTCGAACACGGGCATCCCCGGGCCGGTGTCCGCCAGCACGGTCGGCCGGTAGAAGTACCCCTCTCCGGGGAGTGGTTCGCCTCCGGTCAGCAGGCGGGCACCGGCGGCGACGGACTCCTCGGTCTGTCGCTGGATCGCGGCCCGCAGGTCATCGCGGGCGAGCGGGCCGACCTGAGTCTCCCGGCCCTGCGGATCGCCGACCCGCAGGGCTTCGACGGCCGCCACGAACGCGGCGGTGAAGGCGTCCGCCACCGGGGCGGCGACGATGAACCGCTTCGCGCACACGCAACTCTGGCCGGAATTGGTGAAACGTGCCTTCACCGCCGCCGCTGCGGCTGATGCGGCATCGGCGTCGTCCAGGACCAGGAAGGCGTCCGAACCGCCCAGTTCCAGTACGGACTTCTTCGCCGCGCGCCCGGCAGCCGATCCCACGGCCGCGCCCGCCCGGTTGCTTCCGGTCAGGGTGACGGCGGCGACGCGGTCGTCCTCGATGAGCCGGGCGACGGCCCCCGGCACGTCCGCCTCGGCGATCACCAGCGTGGTCACCAGGTGCTCGGGAAAGCCGGCCTCGACGAAGAGCTTCTCCAGGGCGAGCGCGCTGCCGGTGACGTCGGGGGCGTGCTTGAGCAGAATCCCGTTGCCCGCCACCAGGGACGGGACCGCGAAGCGCATGACCTGCCAGACCGGGAAGTTCCACGGCATGACCGCCAGGACCAGACCGGCCGGCTCGTGGGCGACCCAGGCTTCGGCTCCGTCGACGGCCACGCGTTCGTCGGCGAGGATGTCCGGGCCGTGCTCGGCGTAGTACGCGGCGGTCAGTGCGGACTTGCTCACCTCGCCCTCCGCCTCGACGACCGGCTTGCCCATCTCGGTGACGGCCAGCTGGGCCAGGGGTTGCCGGTGTTCACGCAGGACGGTGGCCAAGTGACCTACACGGGCGGCCCGTTCGGCAACGGGAACCAGGGCCCAGGCGCGGGCGGCGGCATGAGCACGCTCCACAGCCGCCTCGATCCGTACGGTGTCCCACGCCTCGTACTCGGCGAGCGGCTGCCCCGTGGCGGGGTTGGTCGTGCGGACGATGGCGCTCATGCGGTGGGTGCCCCTCCCTTGTCGTTCGCGGACAGGTGCTCGAAGGTCTCGCCGGTGGCGGTGATGGTGCGGGTGACGTCCCGGCCGCCGTAGACCCAGTAGATCCGCATGACGCCCTCGCCGCGGTTGAAGAACCGGTGCGGCACCCCGGCCGGCACCCAGGTCGCCTGGCCGGCCTCCAGGTCGAAGAACGCTCCGTCGATCTCGGCGGTCGCCTCGCCTTCGAGGATCAGGACGGACTCCTCGACATTGTGGCTGTGCAGGGGCAGGCCGGTGCCGGGCTGGAAAACGGTCTGGCCGGTGGTGATGACGGCCAGTGCCGAATTCCACTTGCCGACGTACGGGACGGTGGCCACCCCTCCCCCGCGGTCGAAGCGTTCGACCCGGTCGGGGTGGACGATCAGGTTCGGTGCGGCGGGTTCGGTGCGCATGCGGCGGCTCCGATCGAGGTCAGGAGTGGTGGAGGAGGCGGCGGGAGAGGGTGTTGACCTGGCTGCCGGGGACGACGTACTTCCCCGCGGCCTCGCGCCAGACCTTGAAGTGAGGCGCGGAGCGGTGGGCCTCGACGGCCGCCTCGTCGTCGTAGATCTCGTGGAAGACGAAGTGGTGGTCGTCGGCCAGGTCGCAGACGACGTCGAAGTAGCGGCAGCCGGGTTCGTCGGTGAAGGAACGCTCGGCGTTCTCCTCGATGGCCTGGAGGAAGTCGTCCCGGCAGCCGGGACGAACCTGGAGGGACACGGTCAGCGCGATCATGCGGACAACTCCTGCGGGGTGACGGGGGCGGGCAGAGGTACGGCGGTGGCGTCGGCGATACGGCCGAGGGAGGACCAGGTGCCGTCGGCGAGGGTGATGCCCTCGCCGCGCAGGCGCTCGGCGGTGCGGGCCTCCGGCTCGCCGGGGACGAAGACCTCCGCCGTGCCCGGGGCGGCGGGAGTGTGCTTGGTCTCCTCGACCAGGGTCTCCATCCGCTGTTCGAACTCGGCCGGATCGGCCATGGCCGCGATGTCGACGCAGATCAGCAGGTGGCCGACGCCGCTGCGGCCGGTGGCGTGGTAGGGGCCGACGACCGCCGAGCCGAAGGCACTGCCGGTGAGCACGCCCGCCAGCACGTCGAACATGAAGGAGATGGCGTAGCCCTTGTGGCCGGCCATGGGCAGGATCAGTCCCTCGATGGCGCGGCGCGGGTCGGTGGTGGGCACGCCGTCCGCGTCGGCCGCCCAGCCTGCGGGGATGGGCTCGCCACGCTCCTCGGCGTGGTAGATCTTGCCGCGCGCGACGGCGGTGTTGGCGATGTCCATCACGACCGTGCCGTAGCGGCCGCCCGGAGCGGCGATCGACCACGGGTTGGTGCCGACACGCTTCTCCCGCCCGCCCCAAGGGGCCATCGCGGGACTGGCGTTGGTGGCCAGCAGCGCCACACAGCCCTGTTCGGCGGCCTTGCGGGTGAAGTACGCGGCCGTACCGAAGTGACCGGAGTTGCGGACCCCGACCGCGCTGATGCCGTGCCGGCGGGCACGCTCCACACCCCACGTCACCGCGTGGTCGGTGAGCACCTGGCCGAGACCGTCACACCCGTCCACGACCAGGACGGCGCCGCTGTCGCTCACGACCTCGGGGGCCGCGACCGCCGCGGTCGCCCCGCTCGCGAGACGCCCGAGGTACCAGGGCAGGCGCAGCATCCCGTGGGACGGATGACCCCACAGCTCGGCGGTCACCAGGGTGTCCGCGAGCAGACGGGCGTCCGCGGGCGGAACGCCGTGTGCTTCGGTGGTGGCGGCGGCGAACCCGAGCAGGTCGGCGGCGCCGACGGTATGCGGCATGAAACGGCCCCTCGTATCGAGAGATGATGTATCCACTCCTGTATACAGGATGGCTCGTGCGGAAGTCACGGGCGCGGCCGACAGCCGTACCGAGAGGTGTGGACAGGGACGGGCTACGGGCGGGCGACGTCCACGTGGACGTCGGCGCCGATCGCGAAATCCTGGCCGGTCAGACTCTCGATGAGCGCCTGGAGGGTCTGGAGCAGATGGTGCCGGCCGGCCGCCTCCGCCGCCTGCGCGTCCCCCCGCACGATCGCCTTCAGCATCGCGCGGTGCTCCTCCAGCGACGTGAGCATGCGGCGCGGACCGCTGTGCGACAGATGCCGCAGCCGTACGGTCTCGCTGCGCAGGTCACGGATCGTCCGGGCGAGGTAGGTGTTGCGGCAGGCGGCGATGACGGCCTGGTCGAAACCCTCGGTCACCTCGTAGAACTCCTGGAAGGACCGCGTCTGCGCGACGGCATCCCGTGCGCGGAAGGACTCGTCGAACTCCTCAAGCCGCTCCAGCAGTGCGCGGAACGGCACCAGCACGCGCTCGTCGGCCACCCCTGCCGTCGCGACCGACGCGGCCGCACGGGGCTCCAACAGCATCCGGAACTCGAACAGGGCCCGCACCCCGCCCAGCGAGATCGCGGCCACCCGGGCCACCTCCCCCGGGGCGAAATCGACCAGCCCCTCACGGGCCAGCCGTCGGATCGCCTCCCGGACCGGCGTCCGCGAGGCACCGAGCTCCTCACCCAGCTGCACCTCGCTCAGCCTGGCCCCCGGCCGCAGCCGCAACGACTCGATGTCTCCCTTCAGCCGCTCGTAGACCGCCTCGCTCTTACCGGTTGCCCGAGCCACGGAACTCCTCGTCGATCATGCCGCACACCTGTGTATACAGACTAGCGAGGTCATCCGACCGGTCCACCGCCCACCGGTGTCGGTGACGGCTGAGAAGAGCACGTCGGCTCGCGAGGCAGAGGGGGGCGTGGGTGTGGTGCTTTCCCCGGGCGATCTTCTTGTCGTAGTAGGTGCGGGACGCCGGGTCGGCCAGGGCCGCGAAGGCGGACAGGAAGAAGGCCCGTTCGAGTTGCCGGGGGCGAGACCGGCGTAGGCGGCGAGGTGGGCGGCGGAGGGGAACTGCTGCCCTCGCCGACATCGACCAGCCGACGGCCGGGTCGGGGAGAGTGGTGATCACCTTCTTGCGGTGCACCGCGCCGGCGATGCCGATGCAGCCGTGCCAGGTCAGCACACGGCAGATCGGCTCGACACCACAGGCGAGTTCGGCCCGTGCACGCCCACCGATCGCCAACAGCCTGACATTGACGCGAAGAGACTCGCCGCGGCCTTCAGAATCTCGTCGGCCGCCTGAGTTCGACGATCGTCGTCGCCGCGTCCCTGCTGTCCTTGACCACCCTCGACGCCGATGGCGGCCACCGCCGTGACCTCCGTGACGTACCAGCTCGCGGGCAGGACGGCGGCCGGCAACAACACCTTCCGCCAGATCGGCAGCGCCCCGGGCGCGGTGGCCCAGCCGAACCTGGGTGCGGTCACCGGCCCCGCACCAGAAAGCCACGACCGCGCCGGCACCGCACACGACGACCCCTCCCTGATGTACGACCGCTCCCTCTACCGGCCTCGGAACGGGCCACCGAGGTCGAGTTCATCGTCTCCCTCGACCAGTACTCCGACGGTCCGTAGGGCGGCGACTTCTTCCAGCGCACCGTCTTCAGCCTGGACCACCTCAAGGTGACAGCGCCGCCCGGTGCCGGGCGGCGCTGCCGACGGATTCGAGTCAGCCGCAGATGGGGTGACAGGTGGGGTTGTCGGTGATGGTGAGGCCCGCGAGGTCTTCCAGGGTGTCGTCCTCAAGGGATACGGTGCCGGCCGGGTTCGCGTCACCGGTCAATGCGATACGGATGTACGTCTCATTCATATCAGTACCTCTTTCTGGATTTTCCATGGGGTACCACCGCAGCCATTCTCGTACGGCTCCAGTGGAATCTGTGGGGAAATTCCTAGGAATTCCCATTCGATACGGCGGATATCTCCTGAGTGGGCGCGGAAACAGCTGTCCCGGTCCTCGGCGGCTGCATGCGCAGAATCGACGGGACTCTGTCGGGGCGGGCGAAGTGCAGAAGTTGGTAGCCGATACCGGCGATTCCCGGCATCAGGCCGACCGCGCTGCTGTCGGTACGCAGCCCGCATCGCCAGCCGCGTCGGCGGACATCGGCCAGGACAGCAGCGACAAGTCGCTCGGGCCGGATCGGATGTCGTGCCGTCCGCCCTGCGACCACGAGGAGTTCGGCGTTGCCCAGGTCGCCGTGGCAGATGTTGTGGTTGCCCACGCCGACGTAACCGGCGGGTCCGGCCATAGCGCGCCAGGTCGCGTCCAGCGCGGTGGCGAGGTCCGCCTCCAGAGTTCTGCGCAGTTGTTCGGGCAGGAGTCTGTCGGGGTCGCAGGTGAGCATCTCGTGGCGGGCGAGCCCGATGCCCGGAGCGCCGTGGCACCAGGCGTGGGTCGAGCCGGCTCTCATGTGATCCGGCAGGCTGCGCAGGTCACGCCAGTTGCCGAGGCCGGGGTCGTAGAGGGAGTTCTCGTGGTGGAGCGCGGCCTCGATGGTGTCCACGAGGCGCTGGTCCGGGGCGATCCGGTGCAGCCGGGCCAAGGCCAGCGCGATACCGGCGGTGCCGTGGGCCATTCCCGCCAGCGGGATCCCGGGTGCGGCCGGGCCCGGCCAACCGCAGCCGTGCTCCGTCCGCACCCGACGCTCGATCAGCTCGTCCGCGCATGCCTGCGCGATCGGCAGCGCTCCGGCCGACGGCAGTACCTCGTGCACCGCCAGCATGGTCAGCAGCAGGCCGGCGTTGCCCGCCACCACGTCGTGGTCCCTGTCGTACCGCAGGAGCTGTGCCAGTACCGGCAGGGCGTGACCGACCAGCGGGAGTTCGCTGTCGCCGAGCGCCTGTCCCGCGTGGAGGAGGAAGTTGACCGCCCCTGCGGCTTCTCCGAAGTAGCCCGTCCTGTTACTCGGGTCGGTTCCGGGGCGGGGAGTCTCGAAGGTGTCGACGAACGTCCGCAACCGCGCTGCCACCGTGCCCGCGACCAGCCTCGCCTGCTCCGCCCACAGCGGACGCCCGGTCTCGACGGCCAGGTAGGTCAGCAGCATGCCGATGCCGGGCAGGCCCTGATAGAGATCGGGGCCCGCCGGTGCGATCCGCCAGTGGTTCTCGTCGGCCCAGGACAGACCCAGCCAGCCGATACGGTCACCGTCCCGCAGGGCCACGTCCATCAGCCGTCGGCCGATCTCCTCGGCGTGTCCGACGAGTTCGTCGCTCGACACTCCGTCGGGCGGGACCGGCCGGGCGGCCGGGACGGCCGGCCCAGGTCGCTGGGCCGCCCCGGCGATGTCGTAGGAGGTCTCCATCATGCGTAGTTGGAAGGCCAGGTCCGTGTCGCCCATCCGTCGGACGTGGTCGCGTACGGCATCGATCGGCGGGACAGGGAGTACGGCAGGGACGCGGTCGCCGTCGTCCAGCCAGACGTCGCGGGAGTCCGGTCGGGTCGTGAAGAGGGGGATGTCCCCACCGCGCAGCGCCCGTATCTCGGCGGCCATCAGCGGGAGGCGGTCCCGGCGGTCGGCGAGACCCTGGCACAGGCGGGCCAGGGAACGGTCCCGGTCGAGTGCGTCCCGCAGGAAGTCGGGGTGTGTGCTCTCCTCCAGGAGCCGGGCGTAGGTCCGTGTCGGACGGAGGATGAGGCGCATCCGCGCCCCGAGGAAGCCGTCGATCAGCCCACCCGGGCGCAACAGTTCCGCGCGGTCCGCTCGTATGCGCTCATAGGCAAAGGTGAAGCCTTCGATCACCTGCTCACGGTGGGCGGCGGGGTCCGGGCGGGTGCCGTTGGCCAGTCGGGGGCGATTGGCCGCGCCCGGGTGCGTGATGTGCCTGCGTACGATGCGCATCTCGTCGGTGCCCGCGGCCTCCGCGACGGCGACCGGGGCCGCGCTCGACACCCACTCGGCCGCTGCGATCCCGCTGGTGTCGACCAGGTGGAACCGGTCGGTCTCCTCGTCCCGCACCACCAGCGGCTTCGGCAACAGCCCGACACCGATCACCGACGACTCCAGCGCCTCGGCGGCCGGGTCCGCGGGCCCCGGCCGACCGTGGGCCCCGCCCTGCCCCACATGGAACAGCGCCTCCAAGTCGATCGCCACCGGACAGTCGCCCGCGGCGATCACGTTCTCCAGGTGGAAGTCCCTGGCGTTGAGGCTGTACAGCAGCGCCAGCAACGCGCCGGTACGCCAGTAGAAAGCGGATACCTCGCCTGCGTCGGCACACGCCGTGTGTTCGGCGAACTCGCTCCAGCCATGGTCCGATCGGCTGAGTACCCTCGGCACGCGCAGTCGATGGCGCGGTCGGCAGCCGTTGAACCACTCGATGTACCGGTTGAAGGCCAGGTCGCCGTCGAGGGCACGCGGCTTGTACACGACCCGGGCGTTCTCGAACCGCGTGACCGCGACCGAACGGCCGCCCCGGTGGGTGTCCCCAGCGCCGAAGTCGACCGCCTCGATGTCGCCCGGCCGATCGCCGCCCCACACCGTGTCCGCCAGCGCGGGGAAGTCGGCCAGCAGGTGCGTGGCGAACTCCAGCCGGGCCTTGCGCCAGCCGTTCAGCAACTCCACCTGGTGCCGGGCGAGCACGGGGTACTCCCGCCACAGAGCCAGCGCGTACTCCGGGTCGCGCAACAACCCGCAGAATTCCCGGAAACGGTCCTCGGTGCTGTCGCCCGCCAGCCGGCCCGCCACCCGGGCCACGTTGAGTTCGAGCACGCACATGCGCCGGACGGTGAGCCGCAAGGCGTGCAACGGCAGTGAGTCCGCCAGGAGTTCGGGCAGCCGGGCCAGTTCCGGGACGGCCGCGATCCGGTCGGCCAGCGGTGCGAGGTCGGTCAGCAGGCCCTCCCGGGCCTGGGCCAACAGCGGCCGGGCGACTTCCAGAAACCCCGGACCCTCAGGCAGCGAACCCCAACTGTCGCTGCCCGGCGGGAACTTCTCCCAGGCGCCGGCGAAGTCGTCGGTCCACTGCGGTGGCTTCCCCAGCCGCTCCCGCAACGACTCCGGTGTCTCACCGAGCAGGGCGGTCAGTTCGTCTGCGCCCGTCCCGAACGGCGACAGTGCCGCCTCGACGTCCGGTGGCGTACCCCGAAAGGGCACCATGCGCTTCCAGTCGTCGAACCGCGCACTCCCCCGCACCCGGTCCGTCAGTTCCGGGGGGACATGGCCGGCTCGTTCCGGCATGTAGGCAGCCAGCTCCCAGGGGACACCCAGTACGTCGGGCGTGACCGCGGGGTCGGTCGCCGACAACGATTCAACCATCGGAGCTCCAGATTGCGGAGTGAAGGTGGGGGGAGAGATGGGGGCGCGGGGGGCCTTCGCATGACGCTGCGGGTGCGCCGGTTTCCACGGGGCCGGAGTCCTGCCGGTCTGCTCCTTGCTGGTCTTTGTCGCAAGTTCGCGCTGTCGATAGAGCCATTCACCGAGAGGGAAGCCGTCGTGTGTCCATGTCGGCGATGCAGGTGTCAGGGTCGAGCATCTTGGCGGTGAGGTCGGAGATGCAGGAAGGGAAGTCGATGACGGGCGCCGCGGGGCCGCCTCCGCGAGAGTGTGCTGACTACTGGTATCGCGTTGCGGGGAACGGGCGGGCGCCGCGGTTCATCAGGGTGCTTTCCGCTTCTCGCAGGGCCTTCAGCGCGGCACCCTGATCCTCCAGGCCGGGGACGCAGACGGTCTCGCCCAAGCGCAGACTCGCCAGGCTGGCCGAGGCCACGTCCTCCGGAGACATCGCCGAGGGGATGCGCCGACCGGAGCCGCCGTTCCATTCCGTGGCGACCATGCCGGGGCACACCACCAGCGCGCGCACAGCTGTGCCCGCGAGCTCGTCCGCCAGTGTGCGGGTGAAAGTAACCGTGCTCGCTTTGGCAGCCGCGTACAGGGTGCGGCGCGGCAGGAGCGGGTCGTTCCCGTCGGCGCTGAACGCCAGCAGGGAGGCCACGGTGACGACCGCGCCCTCGTTCGCGGCGAGCATGCCCGGCAGGGCGGCGCGTGCCAGCCGGATCGGGGCGACCGCGTTGAGGGTGAGCAGCCGGTCCACTTCGGCCGGGGCGACATCGGTGAGCGGGGCGTAGCCGCCGGCTCCGGCGTTGCTGATCAGCAGCCGGATGTCGCCTGCGGCGAGGCGGCAGGTCACTGCGTCGAGTCCGTCGGGCGAGGAGAGATCGGCGACCAGGACCTCCACCGTGGCACCGATCGCGCGGAGTTCGTCGGCCAGTCGGTTGAGCCGGTCCGCGCGCCGGGCCACCAGGACGAGGTCGTGATCGGCCGCGAGGAGGCGGGCGTAGGCGGCGCCGATTCCGGAGGAGGCGCCGGTGACGAGTGATGCGGGGCGAGGCATGCGTCCAGGCTCGATCATCACTTGATGAGTGTCAAGTGGTTGATACTCATCAAGCATCTCGCTCTTGCCGCGTGAAGGGGCACCGCGAAGGGGAAAGGAGAGGTGGCGGTACCGCCGCTGCGCCGAGGGGGGTCTGGGTGCAACGCAGGACGGCGAGGCGTTGCGGGCGACGTACACCGTGACCACCCCCATCGAACAGAGGGCCAGCCAGGTTCCCGATGGTTCTCGACGGCGGTGTTCGCGCGGTGACGACGCGGTACCGCCGGTCACGTCTCCCGTACGGCGTCGGCCACTTGCTCAAGCAGCGTCTTCAACTGCGCGACGCCTTCGGGGCCCAGCTTCCCGTTGACCTGCTGGTCGATCTCCGCGATCACGGGATCGGCCTGGCGCAGGGCGTCCCGGCCGGCCTCGGTGAGGTGCAGTTCCTGCACATGCCGGTGGCGTGGGTGAACTCGTCGTTCCAGTTGCCCCCGCGCCTCCAGGCGGGTCAACAGTGAGGCCACCGCCTGTGGGGTGACGCTCAGGCGGCGGGACAGTTCCGCGCCGGTGATGCCCGGAACGCTCTGGAGGGCGATCAGGAGCGAATAATGCGCCGGCGCCATGCCGAGCGGGCGCAGCCGCTGCTCCTTGAGGGCCTGCACGGCCAACTCCGTCCGCCTCAGCACCCACAGCACTCGGTCCAGTGCGTCAGCGGACACCGGCCCTTCGCCATCCCTCTCCACGCAACGACAATACAACACAGAACGTGCATCAAGTCCTTGATACCCCGCGCCACCATCAGCCCGTCAGGCGCGAGGACGCACTCACCCTGGAGACCTTGAGGAGGCCGTGTCGCTTCCCGCCCAGGGACGCCCCGCGCGGTCTGCCGTTCGAGACGGTCCGACTGCCGAAGGAACTGTCCTCCACGCGGCCCGAGCCGGATGGCGCCTGCCCGCCGACCGAACGAGAAACTTCCCGGTCCGTTCCGGGTCGGCGGTAGGGGGGTGCAGGTCGTAGTCGACCTTCGCCTGGACCCATGTGATCCGAGCCTTCGTCAAGTGCGCTTTCGCGGCCTGGTCCGCGAAGGGCTGTCCGGCGCCTGGGGCCGAGCCGCGCGTGGTGCCGGAGCCGGGCGAGGCGGTGGCAGCGGTCGGCCCGGTTCCGAACAGGAGGGCGGCGGTCGCAGCCACGACCACGAGCATGGCTATGCGCATAGCGCGTCCCCCCTGCTGCTCCACGAGCGGGTTGCCGGTGAGTCCTCTTGCCCCATGCTCGTCATCGGAGCAGCCGCAGCGGTCGGAGTCCGGCCCGGTCCGCCTCCCGTCGGGATTTCCTTTGCTTCAAGCCACTTGAACTCTCAAATAATTATGCTTTGATGATGCCCAGTCATGAGCCGTTGGGTCGGTAACAGGCTTTCATAGCCTGCGAGTTCCGGTATCCGTGCCCTATCAGCCCTCATCGACGCCATGCTCACCCCCCACCGAAAGGTCTCTCATGAGGACCTCTGTGTCAGCGATCGCCGCCGCTGCGGGTGCCGCGACCATCGCGCTGCTCGTACCCTCCACCGCGTTCGCCGCCTCTCCGCAAGAGGCAACCGAGCGGTCTGCTTCCCGTGTCGTCGCCAGCGACGCCTTCAGGGAAGCCCTGGCCGAGGGCACCGTTGTCGGCACTCAGGATTACTGCGAGCCGGGTGCCAACACCCCGGGGCGCTGCCACTGACCAAAGCGATCGATAAACCACCGGGCCGGCCGAACAGGTCGGCCCGGTGCGTTGCCCAACCGCATGTGACGGAAGAGACGGTGACTGCTCGTCATGGCCATGACGCACGCCCTCGTGGTGTCCCTGCGAAAAGCGGGGACACACCTCTTGAAGGAGGTGATGACCGGGTTCGGCTATTCCCTGCACGGGGAGATCTCGGCCGCCGTCGACACCTGGCCCAGCCTCAAGGGCGAGACGCTGTGGCGGGTCCTGACGGCGGTGTACGACGAAGACGAACTGCGTGGACTCACCACGAGCACGGACCGGGCCGCGGTGGACGCGGCCGTCACCGAGGGAGTCACCGCCTTCTACGCCGCCTGGCGTCACAGGCTCGGCATTCCCTGGCGGGGCCCGGCGGAGGAGGCTCCGCCACAGGAACTCGTGTCCAGGGTGCTGGCGCGGACCTCCGCCCTCCGCTTCGCGGACACTCCCCCGGGGGTCTGCTGGTTTCTGCACCAGCTGGACCCGCACCGGGCCGACGAGGCATTCCTCAACGAGTGGCTGGACACGGGAAGCCCTCGGATCGTCTTCAACTACCGCGATCCGCGCGATGTGCTTCTCTCCATGGTCAACTTCCTGTGCGGCGAGACCGGTCGGGGAGTCGGCCGCTTCACCGACCACCGGATCTACAGCGATGTCCTCAAGGCCGCGAGCAGCTTCGAGGAGCGCTTGACCATCGCCCTCACCGACCCCTGCTTCCCCGGCGCCGACGCCTTCGAACGAGGGCTGTGGCTCCTACGTCACCCTGCTGTCTGCAAGGTCTCCTTCGAGGAACTCGTCGGCCCGCACGGCGGCGGCTCGCGAGAACGCCAGTCGGCGGCAGTCCTGCGCATCGCCGGTTTCCTGGGTACGGGCAACAGCTCCGAGCATGATCACGCCGCGCTCGTCGGCAATCTCTTCAACGACCAGGCGTACTCGTTCCACCGGGGACGGATCGGCGCCTGGCGGGAGCACTTCACGCCAGAACACGAGAAACTCTTCGAGGAACGGTACGGCGCCGTCCTGGACGCCTACGGCTACCGCTGACCACGGAGCGTCGGCGCCGAGGAGGAGCCGCTGCCGAACTCCCTTTTCCGAGGCCGGGTGCAGCCGTCGTCGGCGTTCCGCTTTCCGGCGGGCTACGCGGCGAGGTGCGCGGCCAGCGTCTTGGCCTTGGCGACCGCGTCGTCGAACGCCTTGGCCCGGGATGCCTCCGCGAGGGGGATCAGCTCGCTCATCGAGGGGTTGGTGGGGGCCAGTGTCAGTTCCGGGACGATGAAGTCGACCTCCAGTCCGAGCATGGTGGACAGGAGCGCCGTCAGATAGTTCTGCACGTACTCCATGTGCTCGCGGGGCGTGCCCGGGGCGTAGGAACCGCCGCGGCTGGCGACGACGACGACCGGGGTGCCCTTGGTCTTCGAGTCCTCGGTCAAGGCGGTGCGGCCCATGAGGATGACGTTGTCCAGCCACGCCTTGAGGGTGGAGGGGATCGAGAAGTTGTACATGGGGGCGCCGATCAGGATCGCGTCGGCCCGCTCCAGCTCCACGATGAGTTTCTCCCGCTCGGCGAAGGCCGCGGCCTGCTCGGGGGTGTGCGTGGCCGGGTCGGCGAAGCCGGCGGTGTAGGCGGCGGCGCCGATGTGCGGTACGGGATCGGCGTGCAGGTCGCGGTAGACGACCGTGCCGTCCGGGTGCTGGTCCTCCCATGCCTTGCGGAAGGTCTCCGTCACCGCGCGCGATGACGAGGCACCGGCGGGGAACGCGGACGAGTCCAGGTGCAGCAGCGTAGCCATGGCAAGCTCCAGAGGGTCGCTTCGTTTTCGTACTCGACTACAGATATCACAGTCACTTACTTTTTCTCACCCCCTATCCCGGCCCGGTACCCTGGTGCTCATGGCGGAGCAGCAGGGCAACGACGTCGCGCAGAAGTGCCAGCAGGTCGACGAAGGCATCAGCCGCGTGTTCGCCCTGCTCGGCAAGCGGTGGAACGGCGTGATCGTGGCTGTCCTGATGCCGCATCCCGCGCACTTCGTCGAGCTGCGCAGGGCGATTCCCGGCATCAGCGAGCGCATGCTCTCCGACCGGCTCACCGAACTCGGCGCGGCCGGACTGGTGGTGCGCGAGGTCGACGAAGGGCCGCCGCTGCGCGTCACCTACCGGCTGACCGAAGCGGGGGCGGCGCTGAGACCGGCACTGCGGGAACTCAAGGAATGGTCCGACAGCCATCTGCCGAAGACCGAGCCGTGCGCCTGGACGGCGCGGAGCTAGCACGGCCGGCCCATGCCTGTTCAGCGGCGGGACGGGGTTCCCGATCTCGACTCCCCGGCCCTCCCAATCACCGGCGTCCCCGGTGAGCGACAACTGACGGCTGTGGCTACATCGGGCTACCGCCGTACCCTCGGCATCCCCAGCCCGATCCACGTGATGATCTCGCGCTGGATCTCGTTGTTGCCGCCGCCGAAGGTGAAGATGACGGCGGAGCGGTAGCCGCGTTCGAGTTCGCCGTGCAGGACGGCGCCGGCCGAGCCCTCCTGGAGGGCACCGGGGGCGGCGACGATCTCCAGGAGCCAGGCGTAGGCGTCGCGGCGGGCCTCGGAGCCGTAGACCTTGACGGCGGAGGCGTCCTGGGGGGTGAGGGTGTTGTTCTGGACGGCTTGCACCATCTGCCAGTTGAGGAGTTTCAGGGCGTCCAGTCTGACGTGCGTCTGGGCCAGGCGGCGGCGTACCCAGGGGAGGTCGATGACGCGGCGGCCGTCGGCGAGTTTGGTCTCGCCGGCCCAGCGCTGGACGTCCGCGAGGGCGCGGATCGCCATCGTGCCGTGGGCGGCGAGGGTGACGCGCTCGTGGTTGAGCTGGTTGGTGATCAGGCACCAGCCCTCGTTCTCGGCGCCGACGCGGTGGGTGACGGGGACACGGACGTTCTCGTAGTAGCTCGCCGTGGTGTCGTGGGAGGCGAGGGTGCGGATGACCGTGCAGGAGTAGCCGGGGTCGGTGGTGGGGACCAACAGCATCGTGATGCCCTTGTGGGGCGGGGCGTCGGGGTCGGTGCGGGTGGCGAGCCAGATCCAGTCGGCGGTGTCGCCGTTCGTCGTCCAGATCTTCTGGCCGTTGACGACGTACTCGTCGCCGTCGCGTACGGCCCGCGTCTTCAGCGCCGCGAGGTCGGTGCCCGCGCCTGGTTCGCTGTAACCGATGGCGAAGTCGATCTCGCCGGAGAGGACGCGGGGCAGGAAGTACGCCTTCTGCTCGTCGGTGCCGTAGCGCATGATCGTCGGGCCGACGGTGTTGAGGGCCATCAGCGGGAGGGGTACGCCCGCCTGGGCGGCTTCGTCGAAGAAGACGAACTGCTCGACAGGGGTCAGGCCCCGGCCTCCGTACTCCTTCGGCCAGCCGACGCCGAGCCAGCCGTCCGTGCCGAGGCGGCGGATCGTCTCCCGGTAGAAGCGTTTCGCGCCGACCGGGTCGGCGTGCCGGGAGTAGGCGTTGTCGGGCACCAACTCCGCGAAGTACTCCCGCAACTCCGCGCGCAGCCGCTGTTCTTCGGGGGTCTGGTCGAGGTGCACGGCGCCTCCTGGGTGGGCGGTGTCCTGAGGGCGCACACGGTAGAACGTGTTGCAGAAATAAGGAATGGCGGATCGCGTTGTCAGTGGGGGGCGGCACCATGGGGGCATGACGCACCGCCTGCACCTGATCGCCCCCGCTCTCTCCCCCGCCCTGCGTGCGGCGCGGTTCGACGACGGGGGGTCGCTCGATCCGGCGGGGGTGCGGGCGGCGCGGGCCGCGGCCGGTGGGGTGCCGGTCGCCGAGCGGGTCTGGTGTTCGCCGAGCGCGCGGTGCCGGGAGACGCTCGCCGCGCTCGGGCTGGACGGGCACGGCGGGCACGGCGGGGTGGAGGTGGCCGAGTGGGCCGGGCTGGACGCCGGGCGGTGGCGCGGGGAGTCGGTGGCGGAGGTGGGGGCCCGCGAGCCGGAGGCGCTCGCCGCATGGCTGTCCGATCCGGGGGCGGCTCCGCACGGCGGGGAGTCCGTGCGGGAGTTCTGCGCGCGGGTCGGGGGGTGGCTGGAGGGGGCCGCGGAGATGTCCGGGCGGACCGTCGCGGTGGTCGAGCCGGAGGTGGTGCGGGCCGTCGTCGTACGAGTGCTGGGGGCGCCGGAGGGGGCGTTCTGGCGGGTGGACGTCGAGCCGCTGGCGCGGGTGGAGGTCAGCGGGAGGAGCGGCCGGTGGAACCTACGGGTGGGGTGACCTGGGCAAGGCTCCCTGACGGGTCGACGTCGAGCCGCTGGCACGGATGGAGGCCAACGGCAGGAGCGGCCGATGGAACCTGCGAGTGGGATGACCTGAGCGAGGCTCCCCACGCACAGACCATCCGGCCCGGCGACCTCGCTCAGGCCATCCGGCCCGGCGACCCCGCCCAGATCACCCGACCCGACAGTCCCGCTCAGGCCACCCCGCGCGGTCACCCCGCCCAGATCACCCCGCCCGGCAACCCCGCTCACGCCACCCGACCGGGCAACCCCGCCCAGGTCACCCGAGCCGGCGACCCCGCTCAGGTCACCCTGCCGGGGGGGGCACCCCGTACACGTCACCCCACCCGGCCTCCCCGCCCCCGCCGCCCCGCGTCTCAGCCGATCTCGCGCTTGAGGATCTTGCCCGTCGACGTCATCGGCAGCGCGTCCACGAACTCCACCACCCGCGGGTACTTGTACGCCGCGAGCCGCTCCTTGGCCCACTCCACCAGCTCGGCCCCGGTCGCCTCGGCCCCGGCCTTGCGGACGACGACGGCCTTGATCTCCTCGCCGAGCGAGGCGTGCGGCACGCCGATGACGGCGACCAGGGACACCGCGGGATGCTCCATGAGGAGTTCCTCGATCTCCCGGGGGTACACGTTGAACCCGCCCCGGATGATCATGTCCTTGGCGCGGTCGACGATGTAGTAGAAGCCGTCGGAGTCCCGCCGCCCGAGGTCACCGGTCCTGAACCAGCCGTCGGTGAGGACCTCGGCGGTCGCGTCGGGCCGCTTGTAGTAGCCCTTCATGACGTTGTGCCCCTTGATGGCGATCTCCCCGATCGCGTCGGGCCCGCCCTCCAGGGGAGACCCGTCACCGTCGAGGAGCCGCATCTCCACCCCGGGCACGGGCACGCCGATCGACCCGACGCGGGGCTCCTGCCCGAGCCGGGAGAACGAGGCGGCCGGGGACGTCTCGGACAGCCCGTACCCCTCCAGGATGGTCACCCCGAACCGCTCCCCGAACTCCCGGTGCACCTCGTGCGGCAGCGCGGACCCGCCGGAGACGGCGACCCGGAGATTACGGGCGAGGGTCTCGACGTCCACGGAGTCGTCGAGCGCGCCGAGCAGCGCCCAGTACATGGTGGGGACGCCCCCGAAGAACGTGACGTTCTCGGACAGCATCAGCTTCAGCGCGGCCCCGGGCTCGAAGCGGGGCAGCATGACGATCGTCCCGCCGTACGCGAGCGCGCCGTTCTGGATGACGGTCTGCCCGAAGGAGTGGAACAGCGGCAGCACGCACAGGAACGTGTCCGGCCGCTCGACGGACGCCCCGAACAGCTCCTCGTCGATGAGGACGTTGTCGCGCATGTTGCGGTGGCGCAGCTCGGCGCCCTTGGGGCGGCCGGTCGTCCCGGAGGTGTAGAGGATGACGGCCGTGTCGTCCTCGTCGGTCTCCACCGTCGCGAAGACCGGCGGGCGCCCCGCCCACGGCAGTTCGCCCGTCGGGTCGACGACGAACAGCTCGACCCCGTCGACCTCGCCGACGGCCTCGCGCGCGTACTCCCCGATGGGCAGTTCGGGCGTCCCCGCGAACGCGATGAACGCCTTCGCGTCGGAGTCCTTCAGGTGGTAGGCCACCTCGCGCGGCTTGAGCAGCACGTTCAGCGGGACGACGGTCGCGCCCGCCTTGAGGATGCCGTAGTAGGCGAAGGTGAAGTAGGGCAGGTTCGGCATCGACAGGGCGACCTTGTCGCCGGGCCGGATCCCCGACTCCACCAGCAGGTTCGCGACCTGCGCGGCGGCCGCGTCGACCTGCGCGTACGACAGCCGCAGCTCGCCGAACACGATCGCGGTGCGCTCCGGGTGGTGGGCGGCCGAGTCCTCCAGGAACCCGGCGAGGTTGTACGCGGTCATGATCCGTCCGCCGTCCACTGGCACGGCATACGGCCTCCCTCATCTCAGGATCAACGCGGACGGTCCACACGAACCGTCCGGCAACGGACGCTAGTTGAGCGGACCTCGCGGTCGCAAGGATCTTGGTGTCAAAGGTGTGTGCAGGTCACAGGCTTGCGGCATGGTCGGGGACGTAGTTCTGGAGGTCGCGCGGCGGTCGGACGTACCCGGTCGACGGCGGGCGCTCCGGCAACTCCAGGACAGGCAGCGGGACTTCGTGGTAGGGCACCGAGCCGAGCAGGTGGGCGATCATGTTGAGGCGGGCGCGCTTCTTGTCGTCGCTCTCCACGACCATCCAGGGTGCCTCCGGGATGTCGGTGTGCACCAGCATCTCGTCCTTGGCCCGTGAGTACGCCTCCCAGCGGGTGATCGACTCCAGGTCCATCGGCGAGAGTTTCCAGCGCCGCACCGGGTCGTCGAGCCGCTTGCGGAAGCGGTCCTGCTGTTCGCCGTCGCTCACCGAGAACCAGTACTTCCGCAGCATGATCCCGTCCTCGACGAGCATCCGCTCGAAGATCGGGCACTGCCGCAGGAACCGCTGGTACTCCTCCTTCGTGCAGAACCCCATCACGTGCTCGACCCCGGCGCGGTTGTACCAGGACCGGTCGAGCAGGACGATCTCCCCGGCCGCCGGGAGGTGCTCCACGTACCGCTGGAAGTACCACTGCGTCCGCTCCCGCTCGGTCGGCTTCGGCAGCGCGACGACCCGGGCGACACGCGGGTTGAGGTGCTCGGTGACCCGCTTGATCGTGCCGCCCTTGCCGGCCGCGTCCCGCCCCTCGAACACGACGACGAGCCGCGCGCCCTCCGCCCGCACCCACTCCTGGAGCTTCACCAACTCGGTCTGGAGGCGCAGCAGTTCACTTTCGTACGCCTTCCGCTTGAGGGGACCCGCCGCTTTCATACCGCCTCTTTCCGCCGCCGCACAGGTGAACGCCCGAAGTCTAAGGAGGGGCTCTCGGGGAGTCGTACGCTGGCAGCCATATGGACGCCCGTCTCGCCGCCGCCCGCCTCACCGGCAGTCCCGCCCGCCGCGTCCGCCCCCTGTCCGGGACGGTCGCCGAGGTCGCTCTCGCCGATGGCCGCACGGTGGCTGTCAAGCGCGCCGACGCTCCCGGCGCGGCCCGCGCCGAGGCCGCCGGTCTGCGGTGGCTGGGGGCGGCGGGGGCGGTGGCGGTGCCCGAGGTGTACGGGGACGAGGTGTACGGGGACGAGGCGCCGTGGCTGGTGACGCGGTGGGTGGCTCCGGGCCGGCCGAGCCTCGGGGGCGCGGTCGCTCTCGGGCGGGGGCTCGCGGCGCTGCACGCGTCGGGGGCACCGGCGTACGGCGCGGGGCCGCCGGGCGGGCCGGGTGAGGCGTACATCGGGCTCGCCCCGATGCGGAATGTCCCCGGCGTCGAGTGGGCCGGGTGGTACGCCGAGCACCGGGTGCTGCCGTATCTGCGGGCCGCCGTCGACCAGGGGGCGATGGTCTCGCGCGACGCGGCCGAGGTGGAGGCCGCCTGCGACCGGCTCCCCGCCATCGCCGGGCCCGCCGAGCCCCCGGCCCGCCTGCACGGCGACCTCTGGAACGGGAACGTGCTGTGGGACACCGACGGGAACGCCTGGCTCATCGACCCCGCCGCGCACGGCGGCCACCGCGAGACCGACCTCGCCATGCTGCGGCTCTTCGGGTGCCCGTACCTGGAGGAGATCCTCGCCGGGTACGAGGAGGTGGCACCGCTGGCGCAGGGGTGGCGGGGGCGGGTCGGGGCGCACCAGCTGTTTCCGCTGATGGTGCATGTGGTGCTGTTCGGCGGGGCGTATGCGGGGCAGGCGGTGGAGGCGGCGCGGCGGGTGGGGTGAGGGGCCGACGCGTACGGCGGGTGGGGTGAGGGGCGGTTCGCCTCCTGCCCTCACCCCACCCCGGCTCCCCGAGCGGTCAGTGCGCGCCGAGCCCCCCGCCGCCGAAGGATCCACTGGACCCCGGCGACCACCTGCGCCGCTTCTTCGACGCGCTGGCCCTGGTCTGCATGTTGGTGAGTTCGTACGGAGTGAGGGCGTGGCCGCCCTTCTGGACCCTGGGCACCTCGTCGGGCTCCCGGTTCTCCAGGATCTCGTGAACCGCGCCTTCCGGCGGGAGGTGCGGCTGTTCCTCGGGGCGCGGGCACGGAGGCTCGCGGTCCCTGATACGCGCGCCCAGCCAGAACGCACCCAGCAGCATGGCCACGATGGCCACGCCGACCGCGAACAACGCCAGGCTGAGCAGGCCGCTCGGGGCGGCCAGCATGACGGATGCGGTACTCATATCCGACGAATACCCCCGAAACAGGAGCCGAACCCTCCGCCGGCCGACCAGGTGGCCCGCGTCCCGGACCGCACCGCTTCGGCACGGCAAGGCACGGCACGGCACGGCACGGCAAGGCACGACACGGCGAGGTCGGTTCTTGATCCCCACCCCCGCGAAAACCTAGCGCCGCTCACTTTTCCCACCTAGAGTCGGCCTCACCCACGCCCGCCACCCGTGAGGACCCGCACATGGACCGCCCCACCCCCCTCGACCTCGCCACGAAGACCTCCCTCCTCTCCGGCCACGACATGTGGACGACCGTCGACGCGCCCGACGCCGGCCTCCCCTCCCTCCTCCTGTGCGACGGCCCGCACGGCGTCCGCAAGCAGACCGGCGAGGCGACGGCGGTCTACGACAGCGAACCGGCGACCTGCTTCCCCCCGGCGGTGGCCCTCGCCTCCAGCTGGGACCCGGAGCTGCTGCGCCGCGTCGGCGAGGCCCTGGGCCGGGAGGCCCGCTCGCTCGGCGTGGACGTCCTGCTCGGCCCCGGCGTGAACATCAAGCGCTCCCCGCTGTGCGGCCGCAACTTCGAGTACTTCTCGGAGGATCCGCTGCTCAGCGGCGTACTCGGCGCGGCGCACGTGACCGGCGTCCAGAGCCAGGGCGTGGGCGCGTCGGTGAAGCACTTCGCGGCGAACAACCAGGAGACCGACCGCATGCGGGTCAGCGCGGACGTCGACGAGCGCACCCTGCGGGAGATCTACCTCCCGGCGTTCGAGCGGACCGTGAAGGAGGCCCGCCCGGCCACGGTGATGGCCGCGTACAACCGGGTCAACGGCGTCCACGCGACCCAGAACCACCACCTCCTCGCCGAGATCCTGCGCGAGGAGTGGGGGTACGACGGCCTGGTCGTCTCCGACTGGGGCGCGGTGGCCGACCGCGTCGCCTCGCTGATCGCGGGCCTCGACCTGGAGATGCCCGGCACGGGCGGCCGTTCGGACGCGGAGGTCGAGCAGGCGGTGCGGGACGGCCGCGTGGACGAGGCGGCCGTGGACACCGCCCTGGACCGCCTGCGCGACCTGGTCCGCCGGGTCCGTACAAAGGCCGCCCCCGTCGCGGTCGACCTCGACGCCCAGCACGCCCTGGCCCGCGAGGCCGCCGCCGACTGCCTGGTCCTCCTCAAGAACGACCACGCCACGCTCCCCCTCCCGCCGACCGCCCGGATCGCGGTCCTCGGCGAGTTCGCCCGGCACCCGCGCTACCAGGGCGGCGGCAGCTCCCACGTCAACGCCACCCGCGTCGACAGCCCCCTCGACGAACTCCGCGCCGAACTCCCGGACGCCCGCGTCGACTTCACCGACTCCCCGGCCGAGGCCGCCGACGCCGACCTCGCCGTGGTCTTCGCCGGTCTGCGCGAGGAGGACGAGTCCGAGGGCTTCGACCGCACCCACATCGACCTCCCGGCCGACCAGCTGGAGTTGATCCGCGCGGTCTCAACAGCCGCTCCCCGTACGGTGGTCGTCCTCCTGAACGGCAGCGTGGTGAGCCTGGAGGGCTGGTACGACGGTGTCGACGCCGTCGTCGAGGCGTGGCTGCCGGGCCAGGCGGGCGGGGGCGCCATCGCGGACGTCCTCACCGGCCGCGTGAACCCGTCGGGGCGGCTCGCGGAGACGGTCCCGTTCCGCCTCCAGGACACCCCGGCGTACCTCAACTTCCCCGGCGGGCAAGGGCATGTGCGCTACGGGGAGGGCGTGATGGTCGGGTACCGGTACTACGAGACCGCCGAGGTGGCCGTCCGGCACCCCTTCGGGCACGGTCTGAGCTACACGTCGTTCGAGCACACGGACTTCCGGGTGACGGCGACGGGCGCGGACACCGCGACGGCGTCGGTCACGGTCACCAACACCGGGGGCCGGTACGGCAAGCACGTCGTGCAGATCTACGTCGCCCCGGCGCCCCGTCCGGTACTGAGCCCCGTACGGGAGCTGCGCGGGTTCGCGAAGGTGGCACTGGCGCCCGGCGAGAGTACGACCGTCGAAGTCGCCCTGGACCGGCGGGCGTTCGCGTTCTGGGACATCGAGCGCGGGGACTGGACGGTGACGGCGGGCCGGTACGAGGTACAGCTCGGGCAGAACGCGCACGTGGTGCTCGCCTCGGCCGCCCTGGAGCTGGAGGGGGACGACTACTCCCGTCCGCTGACGCTGGATTCGCCGGTGGAGGAGTGGTTCGGTCACGCGGTCGCGGGTCCGGCGCTGCGCGAGGCACTGGAGGGCGGGGCGATGGTCGGGGACGACGTCCTGCGGATGATCGGGTCGATGCCGTTCAAACAGTTCCAGGGGTTCTTGCCGAAGCCGGTCCCGCAGGAGCTGCTGGCGCAGCTGATGGAGGCGTAGCCACCGTACCGAACCTAGCGTTTGCTTGGTCGGCATGGCTACTGTGTCGGCATGGCCCTCCAGTTGGACATGTCGGGAAAGGTCGTCCTGGTCACCGGAGGCACGCGCGGGGTCGGGGCGGGGATCGCGGAGATGTTCCTGAAGGCGGGCGCGCACGTCGAGGTGTGCGCCCGCAGCGAGCCGCCCGAACTCCCGGCGCACTTCAGCCGGTTGGACGTCCGCGACCCGGACCAGGTCGAGCGGTGGATCGAGGACGTGGCCCGGCGTCACGGCCGGGTGGACGTCGCCGTCAACAACGCGGGCGGCGCCCCGTACGCCGATTTCGCGGGCGCCTCCCCCGGCTTCCACCGCAAGGTGACCGAGCTGAACTTCCTGGCGCCGGTCTATGTGTGCCGGGCGGTGTTCCCGGTGATGGCGGACGGCGGGGTCGTCCTGAACGTGACCTCGATCAGTGCGCGCCGGGTGAGTCCGGGGACGGCCGTCTACGGGGCGGCGAAGGCGGCGCTGGAGAGCCTGACGGCGTCGCTGGCGGTGGAGTGGGCGCCCAAGGTCCGGGTGAACGCGGTGAGTTGCGGGCTGGTGGAGACGCCGGGGTCGATGGACCACTACGGCGACGCGGAGCAGGTCGCGCGGGTCGCGGCGACGATCCCCCGGGGCGTGTTCGCGCGCCCGGAGGATGTCGGGGGCGCGTGTGTGCTGCTGGCGTCTCCGCTGGCCGCGCATGTGACGGGGGCGGTGCTGAACGTGGACGGCGGCGGCGAGTGGCCGGGGTTCCTGCGGCACACGCCGAACGCGTGACGCGAGCCTTGATCGCTATGCTGAGCGCCCCCGGGACAAGAGCGCTGTACCGGGCGAGGCGGGAAGGAACGACGACATGGCGGTGAGACGCCCCGTCCGCACGGCGGCAGACAACGGGGGCTCCCCCAGGGCCGGTTCGGACCGCCGGGCCGAACTCCTGGGGATCGCCGCCGCGTTGTTCGCCTCGCGCGGCTACACCCAGACCACGGTCCGGGACATCGCCGACGAGGCGGGCATCCTCTCGGGCAGCCTGTACCACCACTTCGCGTCGAAGGAGGAGATGCTCGACGAGATCCTCCGCGACTTCCTCGGCCGCCTGCTGGAGCGTTTCGCGGCGATCGAGAAGGCGGAGCAGGACCCGCGCCGGGTCCTGGACCAGCTCGTCCAGCACTCCTTCGCCGTCATACACGAGACACCGGCGGCGGTCGCCCTCTACCAGAACGAGTCCGCCGCCCTGACCGGCCTGCCCCGGTTCGCGTACGTCGAGCAGTGGGGCCGCAAGATCGAGAAGATCTGGCTGCGGGCCATCACCGCCGGCCAGGAGTCCGGGGCGTTCCGCGCGGACGTCGACGCCCGCCTCACCTACCGTTTCATCCGCGACACGGTGTGGTGCTCGGTGCGCTGGTACCGCCCGCGCGGCAAGTTCCGCCACGAGGCGGTGTCCGAGCAGTACTTGAGGATCCTGTACGGGGGTCTGGTCACGGAGTGACGGGGACCTCCCGGCTGCGCAGGCCCCGGGGGTCGATCTCCTCGCGGATCAGGCGCAGTTCGGCCGGGCCGGGGAGCCGGGTCTCGGTGACGCCGGTCGCGTCGAGCGCGAACCCGGTGCGGGCGCGGACGTCGTCGACGGTGACGCCGGGGTGCACGGAGCGGATGCGCAGCTGTCCGTCGTCGCCGTAGTCGAGGACGGCCAAGTCGGTGACGACGACGCCGAGGTGATGGAACGTCAGCTTCTCCGCGCGGTCGTTGCCGACGCCGCAGACGACATCGACCTTCTCCACGAACACCTTCGGGGAGTGCCGGGGCACCCAGTAGTCGGTGCGGTGGTTGGCGGTGTTGCCGGGTGCGCCGCGTACGCCGATCAACTGGCGTGCGGGTTTGCGCCAGTTGCCGACGGCGGAGATGTTCTGGTTGCCGTAGCGGTCGATCTGGCTCGCGCCCATCATGCTCTGCCGGCGTCCGCTCTCCACGAGGTCGAAGATCCGGCCGAACGGCACCCAGCCCTCGACCACTCCCCCGTCGGCGGCCGTGCCTCCGAGGGGCGGGGGTTCGCTCATGCAGTACGCCTCGCCGTCGGAGAGGACCAGTTCGGGGCTGGTGGTGCGGCGGGCCAGCCGGGCGCCGATCATCGGGATCAGGCCGACGGCGTGCGCGAGGATCTCACCGGCGCCCTGCCAGGTGTCGGCGCAGGCGGCGGCGCACACTTCCGCGCGGGTGATCATCGCGCCTCCTCGGTGTGGAAGTCGGTGACGGCCTGCTGGTAGGCGTGTTCGTCGCCGTCCAGGAACCGTTTGCGGAACAGCTCCCAGGCGCCGGGGTCCTTGGCGGAGGCCGCGTAGTGGGCCTGGAACGCCTCGTCGCGCGGGTGGTCCGGCACACAGGACGTGAAGTGCGCGCCGTTCGGCGTCTCGATCACGCCGGTCACGAAGATGCGGCTGAGCAGCAGGGTCTGGGCGGTGCCTTCGGCGAGCAGGTCGGGGACGACGCGTTCGGCGCTGACGTAGCAGCGGTCGGCGGCGCGGGCGAAGAGGTCGTCGAAGTACGGGTCGGGGCCCAGGTACTGGGCGTTCCCGGCGGGGTCTGCGCGGTTCATGTGGATCAGGGCGAGGTCCAGCGGGAGCGCCTTCATCGCGACGTACTCCTCGCCCGTGTAGGGGGAGTCGACGGTTCTGAGGTCCGGGTTCATGGCCAGGACGTCGGAGCCGAGTCCGGCCCGGGTCGGCAGGAACGACAGCCGGCTCGCCGCCGCGCGCAGGCCGGTGACGACCATGCCCTCGTCGTACTCGGCGGTCTCGATCTCGCCGCGTTCGCGGGCGGCGCGGAAGTGGGGGTCGAGGGCGATGGAGTCCAACGAGACGAATCCGTAGACGAGTCTGCGGACTCTGCCCGCCGCGCAGAGCAGTCCGGCGTCGGGGCCGCCGAAGGTGACGACGGTCAGGTCCCGGGCGTCGCCGCGCAGGATCTCCCGGACCAGCGCCATGGGTTTGCGGCGGGAGCCCCAGCCGCCGATGCCGATCGTCATGCCGGACTCGACGACTCCGGCGAACTCCTCCAACCGCACTGTCTTGTCAGCCATGTTGACCCTCTCGGGGTTCGGCGTCGACCGTGTCCTACCAAACAAACGCTTGGTGGGTTACGGTAAATCGCCGTTCCGGCTCCGGACAAGCAGGGGGGCTCATGGACCTTCCCGAATACGTGCCCGGTCATGGGCTCCTCGCACAGAAGACGGTGGTCGTCACGGCCGCCGCCGGCGCGGGGATCGGGTCTGCGGTCGTACGGCGGTGTCTCGAAGAGGGCGCGCGCGCCGTGGTGTTGGGCGACGTCCACGAGCGGCGGCTGACCGAGGCGCACGAGGCGCTGGCGAAGGAGTTCGGCGCGGACCGGGTCGCGACCGCCGTATGCGATGTGACGGTCGAAGAACAGGTCGAGCGACTCCTCGATGCCGCCGACGTGTTCGGCGGTGTCGATGTGATGGTCAACAACGCGGGTCTCGGCGGGACGTGTTCGGTGCTGGAGATGGACGACGGCGCGTGGGCGCGGGTGCTGGACGTGACGCTCACCGGGACGTTCCGGTGCGTGCGGGCGGCCGGGCGGCGGATGGTGCGCGGCGGGCGGCGCGGGGTGATCGTCAACAACGCGTCGGTGGTGGGGTGGCGGGCGCAGGAGGGGCAGGCGCACTACGCGGCCGCGAAGGCCGGGGTGATGGCGCTGACGCGGTGCGCGGCGCTGGACCTCGCGGGGCACGGGATCCGGGTGAACGCGGTGTCGCCGAGTCTCGCGCTGCACCCGTTCCTGGAGAAGGTCACCAGCGCCGAGGTGCTGGAGCGGTTGACGGACCGGGAGGCGTTCGGGCGGGCGGCTCAGCCCTGGGAGGTGGCCAACGTGGTGGTGTTCCTCGCGAGCGGCTACGCCTCGTACCTGACCGGTGAGGTCGTCTCCGTCAGCAGTCAACACGCGTGAGGGGAGGGCCTGTTGTGGGACTTCGTACGCCGCTGTGCGAGCTGGTCGGGGTGCGGTATCCGATCGTGCAGACCGGGATGGGGTATGTCAGCGGGCCCGAGCTGACGGCGGCCACGGCGGCGGCCGGGGGGCTCGGGATCCTCGCGGGCGCGACGCTCTCGCTGGCGGAAACGCGGGACGCGATCCGGGCGGTGCGGGAGCGGACCGACGCGCCGTTCGGGGTGAACCTGCGCGGGGACGCGCCGGACGTGCTGGAGCGCGGGGAGTTGCTGGTGCGGGAGGGGGTGCGGGTCGCGTCGTTCGCGCTGGCGCCGCAGGAGCGGGTGATCCGGCGGCTCAAGGAGGGCGGGCTCGTCGTCGTACCGTCGGTGGGGGCGCGGCGGCACGCGGAGAAGGTGGCGGCCTGGGGGGTGGACGCCGTGGTCGTGCAGGGCGGTGAGGGGGGCGGGCACACCGGGGGCGTGCCGACGTCGATCCTGGTGCCGCAGGTCGTGGACGCGGTGGACGTGCCGGTGATCGCGGCGGGCGGGTTCCGGGACGGGCGGGGGCTGGTGGCGGCGCTCGCGATGGGGGCGGTGGGGGTCGCGATGGGGACGCGGTTCCTGCTGACCAGGGACAGCACGGTGCCGGACGCGGTGAAGGCCGAGTATCTGCGGCGGGGCGTGGACGGGACGGTCGTGACACGGGTCCTCGACGGGGTTCCGCAGCGGGTGCTGCGCACGGAGCTGGCCGAACGGCTGCTGCGGGAGCGGGCCTGGGGACGCGCCTGGAGGTCGGTGCGCAACGCCTCGGCGTTTCACCGGAGTTCGGGCATCCCGTGGCCGGACATGGTCCGTGAGGGGCTCGCCATGCGGCGCGGTCACGGCCTCGGGTGGTCGCAGGTCCTGATGGCCGCGAACACGCCGATGATGCTGCGGGCGTCGATGGTCGAGGGCCGGACGGACCTCGGGACGCTCGCGTCGGGGCAGGTCGCCGGAGTGATCGAGGACCTGCCGAGCTGTCAGGAGCTGATCGAGCGGATGGTCGCCGAGGCGGAGGCGGCCCTCGCGCGGCTCACGGAGTTCTCCAGCGATACGCGGCCTGTCACCTGAAGGGACAGCTATGGGTGCCGAGTTCATCACGGCCACCGTCGACGAGCGGGGCGTCGCCGAGGTCGTCGTCGACCGGCCGCCGGTCAACGCCCTTCCGGTGGCGGGCTGGTACGCCCTCGCGGACACGGTGACGGGCCTCGGCCGCGATCCCGCCGTACGGGTGGTGGTGCTGCGCTCGGCGGGGCGGGGCTTCAACGCCGGTGTGGACATCAAGGAGTTGCGGGCCGAGGAGGCGATCGTCGAGGTGAACCGGAGCTGCTTCGCCGCGTTCGCCGCCGTGTACGACTGCGCGGTGCCCGTCGTCGCCGCCGTGCACGGGTTCTGTCTGGGCGGCGGGGTCGGGCTGGCCGGCAACGCGGACATCGTGGTCGCCGCCGAGAGCGCCTACTTCGGGCTGCCCGAGGTGGACCGGGGAGCGCTGGGCGCGGGCACGCACCTCTCGCGGCTCGTGCCGGCGCATCGGGCGCGGGCGATGATGTACACGTGCGCGACCGCCACGGCCGCCGAACTCCACGCGTACGGCTCGGTGTTGGACGTCGTGCCCGAACCCGCGTTGCGGGCGCGGGCGTTGGAGGTGGCCGCCGAGATCGCCGGGAAGCATCCGGCGGTGATCCGGGCGGCGAAGGAGGCGTTCAACGGGATCGATCTGTGGGACGTGAAGCGGAGTTACCGCTTCGAGCAGGGGTTCACGTACGAGATGAACCTGTCGGGCGTGACCCGGCAGGAGCGGTTCGGGCTGGAGGGCTGATGGATCTGACCTGGAGCCCCGCCGAGCAGGCGTTCCGCCGGGAGGCCCGCGACTGGCTGGCCGCGCACGTGCCGCCGCGACCGCTCCCGTCCGGTGACACCCGCGAGGGTTTCATCGCCCATCTCGCCTGGGAGCGTGAGCTGTTCGCGGCCCGCTGGTCGGTCGTCTCGTGGCCCGAGGAGTTCGGCGGGCGCGGGGCGTCGCTGTGGGAGTGGCTGATCTTCGAGGAGGAGTACCACCGGGCAGGGGCTCCGGCCCGGGTCACCCAGAACGGCATCTTCCTGCTGGCGCCGACGCTCTTCCGGTACGGCACCCCCGAGCAGCGGGCCCGGCTCCTGCCCCGGATGGCGGCGGCCGAGGATCTGTGGGCGCAGGGCTGGTCGGAGCCGGAGGCGGGCAGCGACCTGGCGGCGATCCGCAGCCGTGCGGTCCGGACCGACGGGGGCTGGCGCCTGACCGGTCACAAGACGTGGACGACGCGCGGCGCCTTCTGCACCCACCTCTTCGGCCTGTTCCGCACCGACCCCGACGCCGCCCGGCATCACGGCCTCACCTACTTCCTGGTCCCGCTCGACGCCCCCGGCGTCACGGTCCGGGGCTTCCAACGCCTCGACGGGGACGAGGGGTTCGCGGACGTCTTCCTCGACGACGTCTTCGTACCGGACTCCGATGTCCTCGGCGAGGCCGGCCGGGGCTGGACGGTCGCCATGGCCACCACCGGCTCCGAACGCGGCCTCACCCTGCGCTCCCCCGGCCGTTTCCTGCACACCGCCGACCGGCTGGTGGAGCTGGCCCGCACGGTGGGCGCGGGGGCGCACCGGGACGACGTCGTGCGGGCGTGGATCGACGCGCAGGCGTACCAGTGGTTCACCCTGGAGCAGGTCACCGCGATCGTGGACGGCCGTGAGACCGGCGCCGAGGCGAGTCTCAACAAGCTGTTCTGGTCCGAGCTGGATGTGCGCCTGCACGAGACGGCCGCCGAACTCCTGGGCCCCGAGGCCGAGTTGGCGGGGCCGTGGAGCAAGGGTTTCCTCTTCTCGCTCGCCGGGCCGATCTACGCCGGCACGAACGAGATCCAGCGCAACATCGTCGCCGAGCGGCTGCTCGGGCTGCCCAGGAGGTGAGCGGATGCGTTTCTCCGTGGCCGAGGTGGACGCGGCGCTCGCCGAGGCGGCCGGCGGGGTGCTGGCCAAGCCCGACGTGTGGCGGATGCTCGCCGAGGTGGGGGTGCTGGGGGCGCTCGTGCCCGGGGAGGCGGGGCTCGACGAGAACTGTCTGCCGCCGCTGATGGAGACGCTCGGGCACAGCGGGGTGCCCGTTCCGGCCGCCGAGACGATCGCGGTCGGCGCCCCGCTGCTCGCCGGACTCCCGGTGCTGGCCGACGTGTTGGCCGGTTCGGCGCTGCTGACCGTGTCCTTCGGTGAGAACGCGCCGGTCCCGTTCGCGGCCCGCGCGGATCTCGTCGTCGTCGAGGACGCCGGTCGGCTGCTCCTGTTCCCGCGAGACGCGTTGGGCATCGAGCCCGTCGAATCAGTGGACCCGACCCGGCAGTTGGCGCGCGTCACTCACCCCGCGCGGGGCGGGGTGCCCCTCACCGACGACCCCGCCGAGATCGAAGTGGCCCGGCAGCGGGGGGTGTTGGCGACCTCCGGGCTCCTCGTGGGACTCGGGACGCGGATGGTCGAGCTGACCGTCGGCTATGTGCGGGAGCGGCAGCAGTTCGGGGTGCCGGTCGGGTCGTTCCAGGCGGTGAAGCACGCGTTGGCCGAGGTGGTGGTGGCGCTGCGGTTCGCGCGGGCGTCGGTGCTCGCGGCCGGGTGGGCGCAGGCGGCCGGGGAGAGGGACGCGCAGGTCCGGACGTCGGCGGCGAAGGTCCTCGCGTCGGAGGCGGCGCGCAGGGCCGCGCGGGCGGCGATCCAGTGCCACGGGGCGATCGGTTACACCACGGAGTACGAGCTGCACCGGTACGCCAAGCGGGCCTGGGCCCTGGCGGCGGACTGGGGTGGCCCGGCGGAGCATCGGGCCCTGATCGCCGGGCGGTTGGGCCTCTCGGAGAGCTGAGGAGTCGTGTCGTGATCTGTCAGGACCGGGTGGCCGTCGTCACCGGAGCGGGCCAGGGCCTCGGCCGTGAGCACGCCCTCGCGCTCGCCGCCGAGGGTGCCGCCGTCGTCGTCAACGACCTCGGCGCGGCGGCGAAGTCCGTCGCCGAGGAGATCACCGCGAACGGCGGCACGGCGGTCGCCGACCTCGGGGACGTCAGTGACTGGGCGTACGCCGAGGCCCTGATCCGCCGGGCCGTCGAGGAGTTCGGGGCGCTGCACGCGCTCGTCAACAACGCGGGCGTCAACCGGGACCGCATGCTGGTCTCGATGACGGAGGCCGACTGGGACACCGTCCTGCGGGTGGACCTCAAGGGCCACGCGGCCCCTCTCCGCCACGCCGCCGCCTACTGGCGGGACCAGGCGAAGAGCGGCCACCCGATCGCCGCCCGCATCGTCAACACCTCATCAGGGGCGGGGTTGTTGGGCAGCGTGGGCCAGGGCAACTACGCCGCCGCGAAGGCCGGCATCACCGCGCTCACCGTCGTCGCGGCGGCCGAACTCGCCCGGTACGGCGTGACGGTGAACGCTGTCGCCCCGTCCGCCCGGACCCCGATGACCGAGGCCGTCCCGGTGTTCGCGGAGCGCATGCGGGCGCCGGAGACGGGGTTCGACGCGATGCACCCGGGCAATGTGTCACCGCTCGTGGTGTGGCTGGCGTCCGCCGGGTCGGGCGAGGTGACGGGCCGTGTCTTCGAGGTCGAGGGCGGGGTGCTCAGCGTCGCGGACGGCTGGCAGCACGGTCCCCGGGTGGAGCGGGACCGGCGCTGGGTTCCGGGTGAAGTGGGCCCGGCGGTCAGGGAGTTGCTGACGCGGGCGCCGGATCCGGCGCCGGTGTACGGGGCGTGACCTCGTCCACCAACCCCCACTCCAGGGCCGTACCGGCGTCCAGCTCCCGCCCGGACAGCGCCAGATACAGCGTCCGGTGCCGCCCGATCCGGCGTGGAATGCTCACGGTCCCGCCGGCGCCGGGAATCAGGCCCATGTCGAGTTCCGGGAGCCGGACGCGCGTGCCGGGGGCCGCGAGCACCCGTCCCGCGAAGGCCGGCAGCTCGATGCCGGCGCCGATGCAGTGACCGTGCAGGCGAGCCGTCAACCGGTCCCGGACGGTGTGCAGTCGGCGCGCGGCGCCCGCGCTGACGCGGATCAGGTGGGCCGTGGCCAGGTCGGTGGCGGTGCCGAACTCGTCCAGGTCTCCGCCCGAACTGAACCCGGGCCCGTTCGCGTCGAGGAGCACTTCGCGGATGGTGAGATCCCGAACCGCCAGCTCCACGGCGGCGGTCAGGGCGTCCCGCAGTTGCGCGCTGTGGGCGTTGCGGCGGGCGGGATGGTTGAGGGTGATGCGCAGGACACCGCCCTCGCGGTCCACCAGTACCGGTTCCTCGGCGAGCGGGACCACGCGTGCCGCCCTGCTCTCCCGCCAGGTCCGGAAGCCCGACCCCCCGAGCAGCGTGGAGTACGCGAGGGACTCCGCCTCCAGCGCCTGCCGCACCGGCAGGTCCATCCGCAGGAGTTGACGGAGTGTCAGAGCGGCCTGCGGCTGCACGCCGACCCGTTCACGCAGCACCTCCGCCTCCGCCTGCGGATCATCGACCACGACGGCGTCGCGCTGCCCGTCCCCCGCACGTACGACGGTGAGGTCCAGCGCCTCCGACAACGCGTGCCCGGCCCGCGCGCCACGGCCGACCAGCAGCCGTTCCCCGTCCCGCGCCCGGCGTCCGGCCTCCCGCACCTCCGCCTGTGTCGCCGGACGGTCCAGGTCCACGACCAGCAGGGGCCGACGGGGGCGCCCGTCCTCGTCGAGGAGGTCGAAGTCGGCGGCGCCCGCCGCGAGGTCGGCAACAGAGATCACGGTGTTCACTGTGGTCGCCGCACCCCGGTCGGGTCTAGCATCCGGACATGATCGACCGGTCGGAAGCCGAGGACTGGGCGCGCAGCGGTGTGCCCCTGCTGACCGGTCACGCCGACGGCCCGCCTCTGCTGCCGCCGGGTGGAGCCGCCACGTTCGCGTCCCGCCTCACCGACCACATCGCCGCCGCCGGCGGCCCCCGCCTGGACGGCGCCCGGCTCCTCGCCGAGCGGGCCGCGCTGTCCGGCCGGGGCCGGCGTGGCCGCCTTTCGGTGGGCGGGAGTTGCCGCCTCCTGCCGACACGGGACGGCTGGGCCGCCGTGTCCGTCGCGAGGCCGGACGACCCCTTGCTGTGGGGCGCGCTGATCGAACGGGACTTCGGGCACCCGGAGTTGGCGGCCTGGCTCGCCGCGCACGACGGAACGGAACTCGACGAACGTGCCGAACTCCTCGGCGTGGCAGGCGGATCGGTCACCCCCCGCCCCGACCGCGCCTGCCCTCTCCCCGGCCGCCCCCACCCGGCCACCGATCTCCTCGTCGTCGACTTCAGCGCCCTCTGGGCGGGCCCCCTCTGCGCGCACCTCCTGGGCTTGTCCGGCGCCCGGGTGGTCAAGGTCGAGACCCCGTCCCGCCCGGACGGCGCCCGCTTCGGCGACCCCGCCTTCTACGACCTGCTGCACGCCGGCCACGAGTCGGTCGTCCTGGACCCCGCCGCCCCGCAAGGACGCGCCGCGCTACGGGAGTTGGTGGCCCGCGCCGACGTGGTGATCGAGGCGTCCCGGCCCCGCGCGCTGGAGGGGTTCGGGCTGGACGCGGCGGCCGAGGCGGCGCGGGGCTGCGTATGGGTGTCGATCACGGCGTACGGGCGAGGGTCGGGGCGGGTGGGGTTCGGGGACGACGTGGCGGCCGGGCGGGGGCTGGTGGCGGCCGACGGGTCGGGAGCGCCGGTGTTCGTGGGGGACGCGATCGCCGACCCGCTGACGGGGTTGCTGGCGGCGGCGCTGGTGCTGTCGGAGGCGCGGGGCGTGGTCTGGGACGTGGCGATGGGGGACGTGGTGTCCACATGCCTCTCCACACCGGGCGGGGACGCGGTCTCCACGTCCCTCTCCGCGCCGGGCGAGGTGCCGAACATCGTTCGCAGCAACGGCAGTTGGGCGGTTGACTGCGGTTCCACGACCCACCCGCTCCGCCCACCGCACCCACGCCGGCCGACGCGAGCCGCTGCGGCCGGTGGAGCCGATACCGCGCGGGTGCTGGGCGAGTTGGGGATCGACGCCCCGTGACCGGGCTGCTCATCCGGGACGCCGAGGTCGACGGCCGGCGGTCCGACGTACGGGTCGGGAAGGGGATCGTCGTGGACGTCGCCGCGCGGCTGTCGCGGGAACCCGGCGAGGAGGTCGTCGAGGCTCAAGGCGGGGCGCTGATGCCCGGGTTGACGGACCATCATCTCCACCTGTTCGCGCTGGCCGCGTCCTTCGCCTCGGTGGACTGCGCCCGGGGGATCGGGGAGGCGCTGCGGAAGGCGGTGCCCGATCGGCACGGGTGGGTCAGGGGGGTGCGGTTCGGCGGGGAGCTGGACGCCGTGGCGCTGGACGCGCTGCGGGCCGACGTACCTGTCCGTGTGCAGCATCGCAGCGGGGCCCTGTGGATGCTCAACTCCCTTGCCTGCACGGCTGTCGGGCTCGATCGGGCGGATCATCCGGGGGTCGAGCGTGACGCCGGCGGGCGTCCTACCGGGCGGCTGTGGCGGGCGGACGACTGGCTGCGGGGGCGGCTTCCGGCGGAGCCCGTGCCGTCGTTGGCGGAGGTCGGGCGGCGGCTCGCCGGGTACGGGATCACGGCCGTCACGGACGCGACGCCGCGCCTGTCGCCCGGTGCTGTCGCCGCGCTGGAGGAGGAGAGGGCGAGCGGGCGGCTGCCGCAGCGGCTGGTCATGCTCGGTGCGCCGGGGTCGACGCCTCGACTGCCGTGGAAAATAGTCCTCCCCGACTCCGCGCTGCCCGAACTCCCCGATCTGGTCGCCGAGATCGCGGAGGCTCACGGCAAGGCCCGCCCGGTCGCCGTCCACACCGTCACCGACGTCTCCCTGGCCCTGCTCCTCGCCGCCCTCCAGCAGGCCGGCCCCCTCCCCGGCGACCGGCTCGAACACGCGGCGCTGGTCCCGGAGGGCGCCCTCGGTGTCGTACGGAGTCTGGGGTTGCGGGTCGTGACTCAGCCCGGTTTTCTCGTGGACCGGGGGGACGTGTTCCTCGACGGTACGCCTGCCGGTCAGTACAACTGCCTTTACCGGCACGGGTCGTTGCTGCGGGCCGGGGTACCGGTCGCGTTGTCGAGCGATGCGCCGTACGGGCCGGTGGACCCGTGGGCGGTGATGCGGGCGGCGATGGAGCGGCGGGCGCCGGACGGGAGGGTCGTCGGGGCGGGTGAGCGGGTGACGGGGGCGCAGGCGCTCGCCGGGTATCTGGCGGGCACGCCCGGGGTGGTGCCCGGCGGGGCGGCGGATCTCGTGCTGCTGCGGGTGCCGCTCGGGGAGGCGCTGGCCCGCCCTTCGGCGGAGTTCGTGCGGCGGACGTTCATCGCGGGACAGTCATCGGATGTGTAGCGAGATCCACCAGGAGTGATCACCCGTCCGGGCGCTCCCCAAACGTTCATGTCCGTTAGCCGAATTGAAGCCGACGCGAGTCTTGTCACTGCGGGCGACGGCATCGTAACGTCCTCGGCATTCCGAGATACATCGGAGGAATCACGGCTCAGGGGAGATCACGGCAATGACGCCCGCTCGTATCCGCTCGACCGCCGCCGCCACCGCCGTCCTCGCGGTGCTCGCTCTCGCCACCGCCTGCAACCGCGAGAGCTCGGACTCGTCCTCGTCGGGCGGGAAGTCGCCCGTCGGGATCGATCTCCCGCGCTCCGACTCCGACTTCTGGAATTCCTACGCCCAGTACCTCAAGAAGGACATCAAGGCGGACGGCATCGACGCGCTGCCGCTGAGCAATTCGCAGAACGACGTGACCAAACTCGTCGCGAACGTCCAGGTGTTCCGCAACACGGGCGCCAAGGCGGTGGTGATGGCGCCGCAGGACACGGGCGCGATCGCCTCCACGTTGGACAGCCTGTCGGCGGCGAAGATCCCGGTGGTGAGCGTCGACACCCGCCCGGACAAGGGCGACGTGTACATGGTGGTGCGCGCGGACAACCGGGCGTACGGCACGAAGGCGTGCGAGTTCCTCGGCAAGCAGCTCGGCGGGCAGGGGAAGGTCGCCGAGCTGCAGGGGGCGTTGGACTCCATCAACGGGCGGGACCGCTCGGAGGCGTTCGCGGCGTGCATGAAGGCCAAGTTCCCCAAGATCCAGGTGTTCGAGCTGCCGACGGACTGGAAGGGCGACGTCGCCTCGGCGAAGCTCCAGTCGCTGCTGGCCCAGCACCCGGACCTGAACGGCATCTACATGCAGGCCGGCGGTGTCTTCCTCCAGCCGACGCTGGCGCTCCTGGAGCAGAAGAAGCTGCTGAAGCCGGCCGGGCAGCCGGGGCACATCAGCATCGTCTCCAACGACGGCATCCCGCAGGAGTTCGACGCGATCCGCAAGGGGCAGATCGACGCGACGGTCTCCCAGCCCGCCGACCTGTACGCCAAGTACGCGCTGTACTACGCGAAGGCGGCGACCGAGGGGAAGACGTTCGCGCCGGGGGCGACCGACCACGGCTCCACGATCATCAAGATCCCCAATGGACTTGAGGACCAGCTTCCGGCGCCGCTGGTGACCAAGGCGAACGTCGACGACAAGACCCTGTGGGGCAACAGCATCGGCTGAGGCGAGCAGAGGAAAGAGGCGGGAAGAAGCGGGAAGCTGACGCGAAGGAACGGCATGACCGACACCAGCCCCACCCCGGTGGCCGAGGCCATCGGCGTCTCCAAACGGTTCGGCGCGACGGTCGCCCTGCGCGACGCGCACATCGCCGTCGCCCCGGGCGAGGCCCACGCCCTGGTCGGCCGCAACGGCGCGGGCAAGTCGACCCTGGTCTCCCTGCTGACCGGCATCCAGCGCGCGGACGCGGGCGCCCTGCGTTTCTCCGGTGCCCCGGCGCCGGCGCCGGGCGACCTCGCGGCGTGGCGTTCCCGGGTCGCCTGCGTGTACCAACGCTCCACGATCCTCGACGAGCTGACCGTCGCCGAGAACCTCTTCCTGAACCGGCAGAGCGACAGCGCGCTGCGCCCGATCCGGTGGCGGCAGCTGCGGGAGCGGGCGCAGGAGCTGCTGACCGAGTACGGGGTCGACGTCGACCCGGCGGTCCAGGCGAAGGAACTCACCGTCGAGCAGCGGCAGTTCGTGGAGATCGCGCGGGCCCTGTCGTTCGGGGCGCGGTTCATCGTCCTGGACGAGCCGACGGCGAAGCTCGACGCGCGCGGTATCGCCCGGCTGTTCGCGAAACTGCGGGAGTTGCGGGAGCAGGGGGTCGCGTTCCTGTTCATCTCGCATCACCTCCAGGAGGTGTACGACCTGTGCACGACGGTCACCGTCTACCGGGACGCGACGCACGTCCTGACCGCGCCCGTCGCCGAGTTGGGGCACCGGGAGCTGGTGGAGGCGATGACGGGCGAGTCGGCGGAGCTGCCGGTCGCGCCGCCCGGGAAGCGGGCCTCGACGGCTTCCGCCGAGTTGCTGACCGTCTCCGGTCTCACGCTCCCCGGGGTCTGCGAGGACCTCTCCCTGGCCGTGCGGTCCGGTGAGGTCGTCGGGCTCGCCGGGTCCGCCGCGAGCGGGAACGTGCAGGTCGGTGAGGCGATCGCGGGGCTCCACAAGGCGCGGGGCGGGCAGGTCGCCGTACGCGGGCGGGTCGTGCGGACCGGGAGTGTGCCGTCCGCGCTGGGGGCCGGGGTCGGGCTGGTGCCCGAGGACCGGCATGCGCAGGGGCTGGTCACCGGGCGGAGTGTCGCCGAGAACGCGACGCTGACGGTGACCGATCAGCTCGGGCCGTTCGGGACCGTACTGCCGTCCCGGACACGGGAGTTCGCGGAGCGGGTCATCCGGGAGCTGGACATCAAGACGCCGGGGGCCCGGGCGCCGGTCGCCGCGTTGTCCGGCGGGAACCAGCAGAAGGTGGTCGTCGCGCGGGCGCTGGCCACGAACCCCGAGGTGCTGGTCGCGATCCGGCCCACGAACGGGGTCGACGTGCGGTCCAAGGAGTTCCTGTTGGGGACGGTGCGGGGGATCGCCGACGGCGGGAAGGCCGCGCTGATCGTCTCCGACGAGCTGGACGATCTGCGGGTGTGCGACCGGGTCGTCGTCATGTTCCACGGGCGGGTGGTCGCCGAGTTCGCGCCGGGGTGGCGGGACGAGGAGATGGTCGCCGCCATCGAGGGCGTCGCCGACGCCGTGGGGAGGTAGACCATGTCCGTGACCACCGAAGTGACGCCGCCTCGGGCGAAGGCGTCCGGGCGCACCCGGCTCGATCTGGGCCGCTTCCGGGACCTGTCGCTCGTACCGGTGATCCTCGTCCTGATGCTGATCGGGTTCATCGTCTCGCCCGCGTTCCTCACCTCCGACAATCTGATCGGGGTGCTCCAACAGTCCACGGAACTCAGCCTGTTGGTACTGGCGACGACGTTCATCCTGATCAGCGGGCGGATGGACCTGTCGCTGGAGTCCACGATCGGGGTGGCTCCGGTGATCGCGGTCTGGCTGGTCCTGCCGAGCAGCGGCGGGCGGTTCAACGGCGTGGATCTGCTGCCGGGCTGGACGGCGATCCCGCTGTGCCTGCTGGTGGGCGCGGTGATCGGGGCCGTGAACGGGTTCCTGATCCTGAAGCTGCGGCTCAACGGGTTCATCGTCACGCTCGGCGCGCTCACCATGCTGCGCGGGCTTCAGGTCGCCCTGTCCGACGGGCAGTCGATCGTGGACCTGCCGCCGTCGTTCACGTACCTCGGGCGTACGTCTTGGTTCGGGATGCCGGCCGCCGTCTGGGTGTGCGGGGTGCTGTTCGCCCTCGGGGGCGGGGCGCTCGCCTGGCTGCGGCACGGGCGGGCCCTGTACGCGATCGGCGGCAACCAGGAGGCGGCCCGTACGGCCGGTATCCGCGTCGACCGCATCGTCTGGATCGTCCTCATCGCCGGGAGCGTGCTCGCCGCGTTCGCCGGGATCCTCTACAGCGGCCACTACGGGTCCATCTCCGCGACCCAGGGCAGCGGCTGGATCTTCCAGGTCTTCGCCGCGACCGTCATCGGCGGTGTCAGCCTCAACGGCGGCAAGGGCTCTGTCTTCGGCGCCCTCACGGGCGTACTGACTCTCCAACTCGTCGTCAACGTCATGACGTTGGCCGGGGTCCCGCCCCTGTGGAACCAGTTCCTCAACGGCGTCATCATCATCGTCGCCCTGATCGTGTCGCGCTTCGCGTCGGGGGAGAAGCAGGAGTGAGCTGAACGCGAGCGAACCGGCCCGCACTACGATGACCGGCACGAACACCACCGACGCCGGGAGGACCGCTGAACAAGGTCACGATTCGGGACGTCGCCGAGCTCGCGCGGGTCTCGCAGTCCTCGGTCTCGAACTACTTCCACAAGCCCCACAAGATCTCGGACACGACCCGGGAACGGATCCGGCAGGCCGTGCAGACGCTGGGGTTCGTGCCCAACGACGCGGCCCGGATGCTGCGTACCGGGACGAGTCCGGTCGTCGGCTATCTGGCGTTCGAGCTGGCGAGCGCGACGACGCCGGAGATCGCGACGGCGATCGAGCAGCGGGTGTCGGCCGAGGGCATGTACCTGCTGATGGCGAACGACGCGGGCTCGCGGCAGCGGGAGCGGGAGTATCTGCGGCTGTTCGAGCAGCAGCGGGTCGCGGGGATCATCGTCGCGCCGGTCGGCGAGGTGGAGGACGAGCTCGCGCGGCTGCGGCGGCGGGGTATCGCGAGTGTGCTGAGCGCCCGCCACGCGGTCTCGCCCGCGCAGGCGTCCGTGTCCACCGACCATGTGGCCGGCGCCCGCCTGGCGGTCCGGCACCTGGTCGAGCTGGGCCGGCGGCGGATCGGGTTCGTCGCCTCGTCCCCGGATCTCCAGCAGATCGCCGACCGGCAGCGGGGCGCCCTGTCGGTGATCGAGGACGTCCCGGGGGCCGCCCTGGAGCTGGTGCCGGTCCCCGAGCGGACCGTGGAGGCGGGTATCGCCTGCGCGGAGCGCCTCGCCGAGCGGGCCCCGGCCGACCGGCCCGACGCGCTGTTCTGCGCCAACGACCTGCTCGCGATCGGCATCATCCAGTCCTTCGTGGCGGGCGGCCGGGTCCGCGTGCCGCAGGACATCGCGGTGGTGGGCTACGACGACATCGAGTTCGCCCAGTCGACGGTGGTCCCCCTGACGTCCGTACGGACTCCGCACGCGCGCCTGGGCGAGGCGGCGGCGAAGCTGCTGCTCGACGAGATCGCCGGGCTGCGCGCACCGGGCGCGGAGGACTCCGGGCGGGTGGCGGAGCGGATCGAGTTCACGCCCGAGCTGGTGGTCCGCGCCTCCACCGCGAAGACATGAAGTAAATCGATTCACTAATTTACTTGCCGACCTCTTGACCGACAGGAGGCTCCCCGTGCTCTCATACCGGCGTCACTAGTAAATCGTATTACCGTGAAACGGAGAGCCCCATGGCGGACCCGACGACGACGTCACCGCTGCTGGACCGCCGGCACTGGATGCTGGCCGTGGCCGCCGGAATGGCGTCCTTCCTCGACTCGGGGGCGATCATCTCGGTCGGCCTGGGCCTCGCCCTGTGGAAGGAGAGCTTCGGCCTCAGCGTCTGGACCGTCGGCGTGCTGGGCTCGTCCCTGACCCTGTTCATCGCCGTCGGCGCGCTGACCGGCGGCCGCCTCGCCGACCTCGTCGGCCGGGGCCGCGTCTTCTCCCTGACGATCCTGCTGTACGCGGCGGCCGCGCTGACCGTGGCGTGCGCGCCCAACGCCGCCGTCCTGGTCACCGGAGTCATCGTGATCGGCGTCGCCGCCGGGGCGGACCTGCCGACGTCGATCGCCGTCCTGTCCGAGCGGGCCCCCGAGGGCGCCCAGGGCAGACTGGTCGCGTTCACGCACGTGATGTGGACCGCCGGCGTGGTCACCACCACCCTGCTGGGCTTCGCCGTGTCCGGCCTGGACGTGCTCGGCATCCGCCTGATCTTCGCGGTCCTCGCCGTGCTCGCCGTCCTGACCTTCGTCTTCCGCTCGTTCTACCCGGCGTTCCGCGACCTGGAGTCCGAGGCGGCGCACCGGCACACCGCCGACGGCGTCGACCCGGCGCGGGCCCTGCCCGTACGCACCCTCTTCCGCCGCCCGGAGTTCGCCCGCACGATCGTCGCGACCGCGCTGTTCTACCTGTTCTTCACCCTGGTCGCGAACACCTTCGGCTCCTTCAAGACCTACTTCCTCGTCACGGTCGGCGGCACCTCCCAGACCACGGCGACGGCGCTGTCCTTCTTCACGACGCTCATCGGCCTCGCGGGCACGATCGTGTTCACGCGGATCGCGGACACGCGGTGGCGCGGCCGCTTCTTCGCCGCCGGGGTCGCGGTGTTCACCGCCTGCCAGATGCTGATCGCGGTGACGGGCGGCCAGGTCCTGCCCGCGATGATCGCCGCGCTGGTCCTGTACAACCTCGCGTTCCCGTTCATCGGCGAGGCGCTGTACAAGGTGTGGACCCAGGAGTCGTTCCCGGTCAACGCGCGCGCCACCGTGCAGGGCGCCACGATGGCCGTCGCCCGTTTCGCGGCGGCCGGGTTCGCGCTGGTCACCCCGGCGCTGATCGACTGGAGCCCGTCGGGCCTGTTCTCCCTGCTCGCCCTGTTCGCGCTCGTCTCGGGAGCCGTCGGCCTGCTCATCCTGCGCCGCCCTCGGCCGGCCACCGCCGCCCGTCCGCTGTCCGCCACGGTGACGGGAGAGGCCCGATGAGTCCCCGCGTCCAGGCCGTACGCGTCGGCTACACCGACGAGACCTTCGTACCGGACCCGCGCCCGCCCCTGACCTGGAAGACCGCGACCGGACTGCCGGGCTGGTCCCAGCGGGCCGCCGACGTCTCGGTCACCCGGGCCGGCGTGACGTCCACCGTGACCCTCGACGGCCCGGACTCCGTCCTCGTCGACTGGCCCTTCGAGCCCCTCGCCGCCGGCGAATCGGCGACCGTACGGGTACGGGTCCACGGCGTCGACGGCCCGGCCTCCGCCTGGAGCGCCGACGCCCCGGTCACCGCCGGGTTCCTGTCCGGCTGGCGGGCCCGTTTCGTCGGCTCCGGCGCCGAGGAACCCCAGCTGCTGCGCGGGACGTTCGCCGTACGGGGTCCCGTCCGGCGTGCCCTGCTGCACTCGACCGCGTTCGGCGCCTACGACGTCCACGTCAACGGCGTACCGGTCGACGACGCCGAACTCAAGCCGGGCTGGACCAGCTACCAGTGGCGGCTGTCCCTCGACGTCGCGGACGTCACCGAGCACCTCGTCGCCGGTGCCAACACCCTGGGCGTCGTCCTGACCGGCGGCTGGTACACGGAGCGGTACGGCTTCCGCGACGCCGCGCGCCGTTTCTACGAGGGCGCACCCGCCGCCGCCGTCCAGGTGACGCTGGAGTACGAGGACGGGTCCGTGGAGACCGTCGTCAGCGACGAGCGCTGGAGCTGGGCCCCGGGGCCGGTGGTGTCCGCGAGCCTCTATCAGGGGGAGACGTACGACGCCCGCCGGGAGGAGGTCGACGCCGGTGCGTGGAGCGCGGTCGAGCTGATCGCCGTACCCGATGTGACGCCGGCTCCTCGTACGCTGCCGCCGGTACGGGTCGTCGAGCGGCTGCCGGTCGAGCGGGTCCTCACCACGCCCGGCGGGAAGACCGTGCTGGACTTCGGGCAGAACCTCGTCGGGCGGGTCCGGATCCGGGTGCGGGGCGAGCGCGGGCACACGGTGACGCTGCGGCACGCGGAGGTGCTGGAGGACGGGGAGCTGGGGACCCGGCCGCTGCGCAACGCCGCCGCGACCGACCGGTACGTCCTGCGGGGCGGCGGTGCGGAGGTGTGGGAGCCCCGGTGGACCTTCCACGGCTTCCGGTACGTCGAAATCGACGGCTGGCCCGGGGAGTTCGCCGCCGAGGACGTGACCGCGGCCGTCCTGCACACCGACATGCCGCGCACCGGCGGATTCACCACCTCGCACGCGCTGCTCCAGCGCTTCCACGACAACGTCGTGTGGGGCATGCGCGGCAACTTCCTCTCCGTGCCCACCGACTGCCCGCAGCGCGACGAACGCCTCGGCTGGACCGGCGACATCCAGGTCTTCGCGCCGACCGCCGCGTTCCTGTACGACTGCGACGCGTTCCTGCGGTCCTGGCTGGACGACGTGACGCTGGAGCAGACCGCGGCGGGCGGGGTCGTGCCGATGGTCGTGCCCGCCGTGATCCCGCAGGTGCCGGGCCTCTTCCAGCCGGTGGCGGCGTGGGGCGACGCCATCACGGTCGTACCGGACGTCCTGTGGGAACGCTTCGCCGACCGTGACGTCCTGCGGCGCTGCTTCGAGGCCATGGCGGCCTGGGTCGACGTCGTGCACGCCCGGGCGGGAAGCACGCTGCTGTGGGAGGAGGGGCTCCAGTTCGGGGACTGGCTCGACCCCGACGCGCCACCGGAGCGCCCCGGTGACGCCAAGACCGACGCCGGGATCGTCGCCACCGCGTACTTCCAGCGCTCGGCGGCCCTGACCGCGAAGGCGGCGGCCCTCCTCGGCCGGGACACCGACGCCCGCCGCTACACCGACCTGGCCGCGCGCGTCGCTGACGCCTTCCGCGACGCGTACGTCACCCCGCGCGGGCGCATGATGTCCGACGCGCCCACCGCCTACGCCCTCGCCCTCGCCTTCGGCCTCGCGGGGGACGGGCAGCGGCAGGCGCTGGGCGACCGGCTCAGGGAGCTGGTCCGGGCGGCCGGTTACCGCATCACCACCGGGTTCGTCGGGACGCCGGTCATCTGCGAGGCGCTCGCCTCCACCGGGCACACGGACGCGGCGTCCCGGCTGCTCACCCAGACCGAGTGCCCCTCCTGGCTCTATCCGGTGACCATGGGGGCGACCACGGTCTGGGAACGCTGGGACTCGATGCTCCCCGACGGCTCCGTCAACCCCGGGCAGATGACGTCGTTCAACCACTACGCCCTCGGCGGCGTCGCCGACTGGCTGCACCGCCGGGTCGCCGGACTCGCCGCGCTGGAGCCGGGCTACCGGGCCGTCCACGTCTCCCCCACCCTGCTCGACGACCTCGACGACGCGTCGGCCTGGCACGAGACGCCGTACGGGCCGGCCCGCGCGGGCTGGCGCCGCGAGGGCACCCGCGTGCACTTCCACGCCGAGATCCCGCCGAACACACGGGGCGTGGTGGACCTTCCCTCCGGCCGGCGGTACGAGGTCGGCAGCGGGACCCACCGGTGGGTCGAGGAGCATCCCCGCCCCGTCTCCGTCCGCCGCCCGCTCGGCCTCGGCAGCAGCCTGGCCACGATCGTCGACGACCCGAGGGCGTACCGGGCCGTGCTCGACGCGATCCGCGGGATCGACGCGTCCCGCGCCGACGCGTTCCGCCGGACGACCCGCTGGAGGACCGGCCGCGCGCTGCGGGAGCCGCTGGACAAGGCGCCCGTGGAGATCCTCGCGGCGGTGGAGGAGGCCCTCGCGCTGCTGCCTCCGACGTGAGGCACAATGACGCCCACCGATGTGTCGTGGCGCCCCCAAGTACCTGATTCCGTACGGTCCTTGGGGGTGCGAGGAGAGGGAGACGACGTGAGCGCCGACACCCGGACCGCGCACAACGCCCGCGTGTGGAACTACTGGCAGGGCGGCGAGTTCCACTACGAGGTCGACCGGCAGGTGGGCGAGCACGTCGCCGGAATGATCCACGTGATCCGCGACATCGCGCGCGCCGACCGGGAGTTCCTCGGCCGCGCCGTACGCTGCCTGGCCGAGGAGCACGGCATCCGCCAGTTCCTCGACATCGGCTCCGGCCTGCCGGCCCTGGACAACACCCACGAGATCGCCCAGCGCGTCGCCCCCGAGTCACGGGTCGTGTACGTCGACAACGACCCCCTCGTCCTCACCCACGCCCTGCCGACCAGCACCCCGAAAGGCGCCGCCGACTACGTCGACGCCGATGTGCACGACCCGGACGCGATTCTGCGCGCCGCCGCACGCACCCTCGACCTGACCGAGCCCACCGCGCTGATGCTCCTCGGCATCCTCAACTTCGTCCTCGACGGCGACGAGGCGCGGGCCGTCACCCACCGCCTCCTGACGGCCCTGGCCCCCGGCAGCTTCCTCGTCCTGACCCACCCCACCACGGAACGCGACCTCGGCGGCGCCCTCCAGCTGGAGGCGATGGCCTTCTGGAACGCCAACGCGAAACCGCCGGTCACCGCCCGCGGCGCCGACGAGATCGCCCGCTACGTCGACGGCCTCACGCTCCTGGAGCCCGGGCTCGTGTCCTGCTCCCTGTGGCGGCCGGGACCCGGCGAAGAGCCCATGGTCGTCCCCCAGTTGGGGGCGGTGGCCCGGAAGCCGCCCTCGGCGGGGGAATGAGGAGGCCGTCCGCCGGGAAGCCGGGGACCGTGACCGGAGCACGGGCCTCATGAAACCGTGGAGTCAGGGAGGAAGACGGACAGTGGCGCTCTGTTTCGAACTGGTGGTGAACTTCGGTGACAATGCCGAGGCGGCGGAGGCCGCCGCTCGTACGAGGCCGACGCGGACGACGCTTTCCGCGGGCGGGCATCAGATCCCTCTCCACCGGCCGGTGCTGACGGACTCGGAGGGGCATATCGAGCTGTCGATCCTGCCCGTGGCCGTCAGCTGGCACTGCACCCTGGACGGAAGTCTCCCCCGGCAGAAGCTCACCGCGGCGGAGCTGACCGAACTGGGCCAGCAGCTCTACGACCTGCTGGGGACGTTCCACGGATACGTCGCCGCCCAGGTCGGCTGGAATCCGGAACACTTCGTGGACCCCGCCGAACTCAGGGAGTGGTCGGAGGAACTGAACGACGGCAGCATCCATGGCCTCGTGCTCAGTGAGGAGGTGCACGCGGAACTCGGCCTCGGCGCCCACTACGAGGTCTTCCGGCCCGGCTACCGGTGGATCCCGTATCGCGGCGAGCCGCGCGGCACCACGACGGACTGACGGTCACCTGCGCTGGGCCGCCAGCCGGATCGGTGCGTTCGCGGCGCCGTATCCGGTGTAGCCGCCGTCGCGCTGGACGAACTCGAAGAACACCTGCCCGACCGTCGCGGTGTAGCAGTGCCGGAACTCGCCGCCGTGTTCGTCACGGTCGTAGAGGATGCCGAGTTCGCGGTAGGTCTCCAGCTCGGCCGCGGGAAGGTCGAACCGGGACGCGAGGTCGTCGTAGTAGTTGCCGGGGACGCGGAGCAGGGGTGCGCCGGAGGCGTGGAAGGCGCGGGCCGTCGTCACCAGGTCGTCGACGGCCACGGCGACATGGCGGGCGCGGGCGCCGGCCTCCGGGGTCGGGGCGAGGTTGAGGACGAGATGCGGCCCGGAGGGGGACGCGGAGAGGGCGCGGCTGCGGAACAGGCCGTAGGGGTCGGCGAGTTCGACGGTCTCGTGGGGGCTGAGGCCGAGGATCGTGCGGTGGAAGAGGACCGCTTCGTCGAAGTGGTGCCAGGGCTGGGTGAGGGCGAGGTGGTCGAGTCGGCCGTCCGCCCCGCTCTCTCCGGTGAAGACGAAGTCGTCCGTCCAGCTCGCCAGCCCTGGACGGCGGGTGGCGCAGAAGAGGACCTCGGTGCCGTCGGGGGCGGCGATGGAGTCGAGGGGGACGTCGTGGGCGGTGCGGTGTTTGGGGAGGGTGGGGGCGAGGAGGGCTTCGGCGCGGCGGGCCGAGGCGGCGGGCTCCGTGGACTCCAGGCCGAGGGCCGAGAGGGTCGTGCCGGTGCGCTCCGTCGCGGAGTTGAGGACGATGCGGGCCTCGCCGCGCTCCCACAGGCCGACCGGCTTGGTGCGGTGGCGGGCCGTGCGGGTGAAGCCGACGGCGGCCAGGAGGTCTTCGGTGGGCTGGGGGTCGCTGCTCGCGAGTTCGGCGAAGGCGACTCCGGTCACGGGCACGGGAGCCGGGAGGCGGAAGGCGCCCGCGCTCTCCTCCAGGGCGAGCAGGGAGCGCATGCCGTCGAGGGCGGTGCGGCCGGCGTCGGCCTGGCGGAAGACGTCGTTGAAGACCTCCAGGGAGAGGGGTCCGGCGTAGCCCGTGGTGAGGACGTGGCGGAGCAACCCCGTGACGTCCAGGCCGCCCTGGCCGGGGAAGCAGCGGTAGTGGCGGCTCCACTGGAGGACGTCCATCGCCATGACGGGCGCGTCGGCGAGCTGGAGGAAGAAGATCTTCTCGCCGGGGATGTCCTCGATGCCCTTGGGGTCGACGTCCCGGGAGAGGATGTGGAAGCTGTCGAGGCAGGTGCCGAGGGAGGGGTGGCCGGCGTCGCGGACGATCCGCCAGGCGTGGTCGTACGTGTCGACGTGCCGCCCCCACGCGAGCGCCTCGTAGGCGACGCGGATGCCGGACTCCTGGGCCGCGTCGGCGAGCCGGGCGAGCTGGGCGGTGGCCAACTCGTCGTCGTCCACGGCGAGTACGGACACGTTGGAGCAGACGAGGACCGTGTCGACGCCGAGGCGTCCCAGCAGGTCGAACTTGTGGCGGGCGCGGCGCAGGTTGCGGGCGAAGAGGTCCTCGGGGACGGCCTCGATGTCGCGCATCGGCTGGTAGAGGTCGATCGTCAGACCCAGGTCGGCCGCCCGGGCGGCGATCTCCTCGGGGGTGAGGGGGCTGGCGAGGAGGTCGTTCTCGAAGATCTCGACGCCGTCGAAGCCCGCGCGGGCGGCGGCGGCGAGTTTCTCGGTGAGGGTGCCGCTGAGGCAGACGGTGGCGATGGACTTACGCATGGTCGCTCCCGATCCGGATCCAGGTCTTGCCGGCCCGCGAGGAGGCGCCCGCGAACGCCTCCTCCGCTGCGGCCAGGGGGAATTCCGCCTCGACGACACGGCCGGGGCGGGCACTCGCCAACTCGGCGACGGCCGCGGTGAAGTCGCCGGGGTGGTCGTAGATCATCGAACCGCGCACCACCAGCTGGCGGCGCACGACGTCGTCCGTACTGAACGGCAGCGGCGCCGGGTTGAGACCGACCAGGACGACCGTCGCGCCCGGCGCCGCGCGGTCGACGGCCGGGCGCAGCGCGGGGGCGTACCCGGACGTCTCGAACACGTACGTGAACCCCGCGCGCCCGTCGTCCGCGACCGCGCCGAGCCGTACGGCCCGCTCCAGGCGCCGGGCATGGGGTTCCGTGACGACGGGGACGACGCCGAGGCGGACCAGGACCAGACAGAGCAGCAGCCCCTGCGCACCCGCGCCGACGACGAGGCACCGGTCACCGGAGGTCACCCCGCTGCGGCGGACGGCGGCCCGGGCGACGGCGTAGGGCTCGGCGCAGGCGAGATCGGCGGGGGCGAGGCGCCCGTCGGTCGCAGCCGGGCCCCCGCCCAGGGAACCGGCGGCCACGACAGGATGCGCGAAGCCCGCCGGAACCGCGACCCGTTCCGCGAGGACGCCGGGGCTGTTCAGTCCGACGATCGCCCGGTGCGGGCACGCCGACGTCAACCCCGTGGAGCAGTCCGCACACTTCAGGCAGGCGTAATTGGGTTCGATGACCACCCGCTGGCCCACCTGACGGTCCACCACGTCCGTTCCGACGGCGACGATCCGCCCGAACCCCTCATGCCCCATGACCCACGGATACGCCGGCACCTCCCGCCGCCCGTGGAACACCGCGAGGTCGGTCCCGCACAGCCCCACCCCCTCCACGGCGACCACCACGTCACCTGGACCACTCCCGGCCCCGGGCTCGGGCCAGTCGTCGACCAGCTCGACCCGCTCCGGCGCCACCAGAACCGCCGCCCTCATCAAGACCTCCAGCAAACCACTAGACGGATCAAACGTTCCGTTCTACGGCCAACTCTACCGGCGTCACCTCCTCGGACACCGCCTCCGCCGCCGCACCCCGCATCCGCCAGGCCACCACCGCCGAGACCAGACACCCCGCCGCGACGTACCCGGCGACCAGCGACCACCCGCCCCCGGCCCAGATGACCAGCACCCCGGCGATCAGCGGCGTGAACCCGCCGCCCACGGCGCTCGCGAGCTGGTACCCCACACCCGCCCCGCTGTAGCGGTACTCGGGCCCGAACATGTCGGTGAACAGCGACTGCTGGACGGAGACGGCCATGTCGTGCCCGATGTTCACGAGCAGCACCGCGCAGACCACGATCATGAGCATCGACCCCGACTCCATCGCCCAGAAGTACGGCACCGCGCTCAGCGCGCCGGTCACCCCGCCCGCGACGTAGATCCGCCGCCGCCCGTACCGGTCCGCGAGATAGGCGAACGCCGGGATGGTGAACACGGCGAGCCCGCCGACCGCGAGGTTCACGTCGAGCAGACTGTCCCGGTCGAGCCCCAACTCGTCGGTGCCGTAGGCCAGTCCGAAGGTCGTCACCCCGTAGAAGGTGAACAGCTCCACGAACCGCAGCCCGATGATCGCGAAGAACCCGCCGGGGTTGGACCGCACGGCCGCGACCAGCGGCACCTTCGGCCGGACCGTCCCGGAGAGCCCGGCGACCCGCTCGGTGAAGACCGGCGACTCCTCGACCTTCGCCCGGATCACCAGCCCGACCAGCACCAGCAGCGCGCTGAGCAGGAACGGGATCCGCCACCCCCACGCGCGGAACGCGGCCTCCGACGTCGTCGACGACATCAGCTTGGTGACCAGCGTCGCGAGCAACAGCCCGAAGGACGCGCCCACCTGGACGCCGCTGCTGTACAGCGACCGCCACTTCCGGGGCGCGTTCTCCACGGCCATCAGCGCGGCCCCGCCCCACTCGCCGCCGACCGCGAACCCCTGCGTGGCGCGCAGCAGGACCAGCAGGATCGGCGCCCAGATCCCGGCCTGCGCGTACGTCGGCAGGACGCCGATCAGGGTGCTGGCCACGCCCATGATCAGCATGGTCAGCACCAGCATCCGCTTGCGCCCCAGCCGGTCGCCGAAGTGCCCGAAGACGATGCCGCCGAGGGGGCGGAAGAGGAAGCCGACGCCGAAGGTGGCCCAGGCGGCGAGGGTGCCGACGGCCGGGGAGGCGTCGGGGAAGAAGAGGTCGCCGAAGAGGAGGCCGGCGACGATGCCGTACAGGAAGAAGTCGTACCAGTCGACGACGGCGCCCATGAAGCTCGCCAGGGCCGCGCGTCTGGCAAGGGCACGGTGGGGAGCGCCGTGCGGGGCGTCAGGCCGGATGCTGCTCATCTCTCACACACTCCGTCGGGTGAGCGGGGACCGGGTGCCGTGCGAGCGGGCGCGGCACCCCACAGATCCTTTGGTCCATACAGTGGACTATCTGATCCGTTGAGCGGAACGATAGGTGGGGCGGTTTGCGCCCATCAAGAGTTGCGGCAAGATTTCCTGGACATCGCCGGGCGGCGGGTCCGCAGGGCGGACTACGGTCGGGGTGCGCGAGGAACCGGACCGGACCGACGGGGAGACCACTGATGAGCACGGACGCCGAGGGACGCACCCCCGACACGGACACCCCGGACACCCACGCCCCCGGCGTCCGCAGCGTCCGCCGCGCCGTCGACATCCTCAACCTCCTCAGCGAGGACCGCCCCGTCGTCACCCTCCGCGAGGTCACCGAGGCGACCGGCCTCGCCAAGACCACCGCGCTGCGCCTGGTCCAGACCCTGGAGGAGACCGGCCTGCTCGGCTCCCACCCCGCCGGCTACACGGCGGGCCCGGCCCTGTGGCGCTGGGCCTACCTCGCGCGCAGCCAGTGGGAGGTCCCGCAGGAGACCCGCAAGGTCATGCGCGACCTCGCCGACAGCCTCGGCGAGACCGTCAACCTGTTCGTCGCCCAGGGCGTGCACCGCATCTGCGTCGCCCACGAGGAGAGCCCCCACCCCCTGCGCCACGTCGTGGACGTCGGCGACGAACAGCCCCTGTGGGCCGGCGCCTCCTCCAAGATCCTCCTGCGCGACGCCCCCGACGCGTTCCTGCGCCGCGTCGCGGCCGCCTCCCCCCAGGGCGAACCCCTCGCCGGCCGGCTGAGGACCTGGGCGGCGGAGGCGGCGGACCGCGGATACGCCGTCAGCTCCAGCGAGTTCGACGAGGGCCTCACCGCCGTGGCCGTCCCGATCACCGGCCGGACGGGCAAGGTCGCCGCGTCCCTCTCCCTGAGCGGCCCCACGCACCGCTTCCCGTACGAGTCGATCGAGCGCTTCGCCGCCGAACTCGCCCAGGGCGCCCGCCTCATCTCGGACCAGGGCTTCAGCCACCCGCTGGGGAACGCGGGCTGAGGCCCTCCCCCATCGCCCGCCGCAGCTCCGAAAAAGTTCGACGGTACGCGAGGTATTGACGCTCCCCCTGAGGCACCTATCATCCGAACCGTCCGACGCTCTGTCCGTCGTTCGTGTATGCGAACGACGCGACGCCCGGCGAGACCCGGACACCCCCGCGCACCCCGTCTGAACAGCCCGGAAGCCCGCCCGAGGGTGGGAGCGCTCCCACCCCCCACTGGAGGAGCAGATGGACGACACCGGAGCATCCGCGAACCGCATGTCATGGCCGGGACAGCAGATCAGCCGCCGCAGAGCCCTCGCGGGCGGCGCCGGTCTGCTCGCGGCGGCCTCGCTCCCCTGCACGGCCGAAGCGGCGGCGACCTACACGAACCCGGTGCTGTGGCAGGACTTCGCCGACATCGACGTCATCCGCGTCGGCGACGCCTTCTACTACTCCGCCTCGACGATGCACTACTCCCCCGGCGCCCCGATCCTCCGCTCGTACGACCTCGTCAACTGGGAGTTCGCCGGCCACTCGGTCCCCCGCCTGGACTTCGGCGCCAAGTACGACCTGAACGGCGCCCGGGGGTACGTACGCGGCGTCTGGGCCTCGTCCCTGGCCTACCGCCCCGGCAACCGCACCTTCTACTGGCTGGGCCAGATCGACTTCGCGCGGACGTACCTCTACTCGGCGCCCTCGGTGGAGGGCCCGTGGAGCCAGCTCGCCTCGCTCGGGAACGTGTACTACGACGCCGGGCTCCTGGTCGACACGGACGACACGCTGTACGTCGCGTACGGCAACACCACCATCAGCGTCGCCCAGTTGGCGCCGGACGGCCGCAGCCAGGTGCGCGCGCAGCAGGTGTTCAGCACCCCGGCGAGCATCGGGACGCTGGAGGGGTCCCGGTTCTACAAGGTGGGCGGCAACTACTACATCTTCCTGACCCGCCCGGCGAACGGCCAGTACGTCCTGAAGTCGACCAGCGGCCCCTTCGGGCCGTACACGCTACGGCAGTTGCTGCTGAACCTGCCGGGCCCGGTGCCCGGCGGCGGGGTGCCGCATCAGGGCGGCCTCGTCCAGACGCAGACCGGCGCCTGGTACTACCTCGCCTTCGTGGACGCCTACCCGGGCGGCCGCATCCCGGTCCTCGCGCCGGTCACCTGGACCTCGGACGGCTGGCCGGTGCTCCAACTCGTGGGCGGCGCCTGGGGATCGACGTATCCGAGCCCCACCCTGCCCACCCCGCCGCGCCAGGTCACCCCGATGATCGGCGTCGACACCTTCGACGGTACGGCGCTGAAGCCGAAGTGGGAGTGGAACCACAACCCGGACAACACCAAGTGGTCGGTGAACAACGGCCTCACGCTGTCCACGGCGACGGTCACGAACGACCTGTACTGGGCCCGCAACACCCTCACCCACCGTATCCAGGGCCCGAGTTCGACAGCGACCGTCACCCTGGACATCGCCGCGATGCGCGACGGCGACCGCGCCGGGCTCGCGCTGCTGCGGGACTCCTCCGCGTGGATCGGCGTCAAGCGGGAGGGGGCGGCGACGCGGCTCGTGATGGTGAACGGGCTGACGATGGACGGGAGTTGGAACACGACCGGGACGGGCACGGAGGCGGCGAGCGTACCCCTGACCGCGGGCAGGCTCTGGCTGCGCGCGAACGCGGACATCCGGCCCGGCGCCGCCCGCTCCGGCACCTTCTCCTACAGCCTCGACGGCGTCAGCTTCACCCGGCTCGGCCCGGCCTTCTCGATGGGCAACGCCTGGCAGTTCTTCATGGGTTACCGCTTCGCCCTGTTCAACCACGCGACCCGGGCGCTCGGCGGTTCGGTCCGCGTCCCGCGGTTCGAGGTGTCGGTGCCCTGACGTACGGCACGTCCCGCAAGGAAACGGCGCATCCCGCAAGGAACCCGCATCCCCCCGTACGAGGAGAACCATGAATCTCCGCACACGACAACCCGCCCTGCTGGGCGCGCTGGCGGCGGTGACGCTGCTGGCCGGCGGTACGGCCGCGGCCGTACCGGACGACGCGCCCGCGATCAAAGCGTCCACGCTGGGTGCCCAAGCCGCCCAGTCGGGGCGGTACTTCGGTGCCGCGATCGCCGGGTACAAGCTGAGTCAGTCGGTGTACTCGACCATCCTGAACCGGGAGTTCAACCAGGTCACCGCCGAGAACGAGATGAAGTGGGACACGGTCGAACCCTCCCGCGGCTCGTTCAACTTCGGCCCCGGGGACCAGATCGCGAACCAGGCGTCGTCCCACGGGCAGAAGCTGCGCGGCCACACGATGGTGTGGCACTCCCAACTCCCCGGCTGGGTCAGCTCGATCGGTGACGCGAACACCCTGCGCAGTGTCATGAACAACCACATCACGCAGCTCGCGAACCGCTACAAGGGCCGCATCCACTCCTGGGACGTCGTCAACGAGGCGTTCGCGGACGGCGGCAGCGGCGGACGCCGGGCGACCGTCTTCCAGAACGTGCTGGGCGACGGGTACATCGAGACCGCGTTCCGCACCGCGCGCGGCGTCGATCCGGCGGCCAGGCTCTGTTACAACGACTACAACATCGAGGACTGGAACGCGGCGAAGACGCAGGGCGTCTACCGCATGGTCCGCGACTTCAAGTCCCGCGGCGTGCCGATCGACTGCGTGGGCTTCCAGGCCCACTTCGGCGCCGGCGGTCCGCCGTCCACGTTCCAGACCACGCTGGCGAACTTCGCCGCGCTCGGGGTCGACGTACAGATCACCGAACTCGACATCGCGCAGGCCGGGACCACCGCGTACGCCAACTCCGTGCGCGCCTGCCTCAACGTGCCGCGCTGCAACGGGATCACCGTGTGGGGGATCCGGGACAGCGACTCGTGGCGTACCGGGCAGAATCCGCTGCTCTTCGACAACAACGGGGCGAAGAAGCCCGCGTACAACGCGGTGCTCACGGCGATGGGCGGGACGCCGACGGCCGCCCGGAGCGCCGACGCGGCTGCTCTGCCCGGGAGTTACGCGTGGAGTTCCAGCGGGATCCTGATGTCGCCGAAGTCCGACGCGACGCACAGCGTCGCCGGGCTGAAGGACCCCTCGGTCGTGTACTACAACGGCAGGTACCACGTGTTCGCGAGCGTCGCGAGCAGTGCCGGGTACAACCTGGTCTATCTGAACTTCACCGACTGGTCGCAGGCGGCGAACGCCACGCACCACTACCTGGACCGCACCCCGATCGGGGCGGGTTACCGGGCCGCGCCACAGGTCTTCTACTACGCCCCGCAGGGCCTGTGGTACCTCGTCTACCAGACCGGCAACGCGTCCTTCTCCACGAACTCCGACATCTCCAACCCCAACGGCTGGAGCGCGCCGCGCAACTTCTACGCGTCGATGCCCGACATCATCCGGCAGAACATCGGCAACGGGTACTGGGTCGACATGTGGGTGATCTGCGACGCCGTCAACTGCTACCTCTTCTCCTCCGACGACAACGGCCACCTCTACCGGTCGCAGACCACCGTCGGCCAGTTCCCCAACGGCTTCACCAACACCGTCATCGCCGCCCAGGACTCGAAGTACGCGATGTTCGAGGCGAGCAACGTCTACAAGGTCCAAGGCAGCAACCAGTACTTGCTGTTGATCGAGGCGATCGGCTCGGACGGGAAGCGGTACTTCCGTTCGTGGACGTCGCCGGGCATCGCCGGTCCGTGGACGCAGCTCGCGGCGTCGGAGGCGAACCCCTTCGCCCGCTCGAACAACGTGACGTTCCCGGCGGGCGCGTGGACACGTGACATCAGCCACGGCGAGATGATCCGCGTGGGGTACGACCAGACGCTGACGATCCCGTCGTGCCGTCTCCAGTACCTGTACCAGGGCATGAACCCGGGGGCGACAGGCGACTACAACAGCCTCCCGTGGCGGCTGGGCCTGCTCACCCAGACCAACTCGGCCTGCTGACCGGCGGGTCACGAAGCCTGCGGCTCCCGGCTCCGGTCGGGGGCCGTACGGCGTTCCTCGTTCAGCCGGCGCCGGGCGAGGGCGTGGCCGGTTCCCGCGAGCAGTGCGGGCACGGCGAGTTCGGTCGCGAGGGACGCGGCCCACTCGGGGTTCAGGCGGCTCGTCATGCCGCTGGTGTACCGGCAGGTCGCCTGGGGTGGGAGAAAGGTGGGGTCCAGGGTCGTCGGCGGGTTGCTCCCCCAGTCCCCGCCCCGGGAGCAGGCCGACGAGGGGCCCGCGAGCAACTGCCAGCCCACCAGCCCGTACACGAGCACGAACACGGAGCCGAGGACGAAGAACACCGCCCGGGTCCGCCCGGCCTTCTCGGCCCTGGTCATCGGTTCGACGAACGGGCCGCCGAGCGGGGGTTCCAGGCACTCGGCGACGAGGGCAACCAGCAGACAGGTCACCAGGACCAGCATCCCGGCCCACATCAGCACGTTGAGCGGTCCGTGGCCGCCGACGGACGACACGTCCCCGCGCTCGAACTCGCAGACGGTGGCCGGCGGGAACGCCTCGTAGCGGGTCCGCAGCAGCTGCCCGGGCCCTTTGGTCAGCCCCTGCATGCACTCCTCGTCGAACTCCAGCATCCCGGCCAGCGCGACCAGCGATCCGACGACGAGCGCGCCGAAGGAGATCCCCACCGCGGCCCAGAGCCTGCCTGTCCGGTAACTCCCGTGCATCCGGGCACTGTAGCCGTCAGGGCTCACGCTTGATCGTCTTCATCGTGAAGTGGGAGACGACGTTCCTGATCCCCGGCATGGTCATGACCTTGCGGCTCAGGAACGTCTCGTACGCGGCGAGGTCGGCGACGGCCACCCGGACGAAATAGTCGGGGGCGCCGAAGAGCCGCCGCAGCTCCAGGACCTCTTCCGCCCGGGCGAGGGTCTCCTCGAAGGGTTCGACGGTCGCCGCGTCCTGGGACTCCAGGCTGAGGTCGATGAGCACCTCGAAGGTACGGCCCCGGGCGGCGGGGTCGATGACCGCGCGGTATCCCTGGATGACCCCGTCGGCCTCCAGGCGCTGGACGCGGCGCAGACAGGGGCCGGTGGTGAGGCCGACGCGGGCGGCGAGGTGGACGTTGCTCAGGCGGCCGTCCCGCTCCAGCTCGGAGATGATTGCCAGATCGATCGCATCCATGGAAGAAGATTGCGCCACGGAGGGGCCACAGGGCAATTTTCGCAACCACTTGTCGCGCGTTTCACGGGACCATGGAGGGGTGCAGCCACCTGTCGATCAGATCGTCACACCGCAAGAATCCGGACGCGATGTCACCCGCCGCCAGATCGCCGACGGCATCCGCGACTCCTTCTCCGCCGGCCTCGGCATCTTCCCCCTGGGCATCGCCCTCGGCCTCCTGATCCTCCAGGCCGGCCTCCCCTGGTGGCTGACCCCGGCGCTCTCCCTCGCGGCCTTCGCCGGTTCCCTGGAACTCCTGCTGGTCGGCATGGTCGCGAGCGTCACCCCGCTCGCGGCGATCGCGGTGACCGTCCTGGTGGTGAACTTCCGGCACGTGTTCTACGCGTTCTCGTTCCCCCTGCACGTGGTCAGACACCCGCTGGCCAGGGTGTACGCGGTCTACGCGATGATCGACGAGGCGTACGCGGTCAGCGCGTCCCTGCCCGAGCGGGAGCGGTCGGCGCCCCGGCTGCTGGCGATGCAGGTCGCGTGCGAGGCGTACTGGGTCGGCGGCGGGCTGCTCGGCGTGGCGCTGGGGAGCGCGCTACCCGCTCCGGTGAAGGGCCTGGAGTTCGCGCTGTGCGCGCTGTTCACGGTGCTGACGCTGGACGCGTTCCGCTCGCGCGCCGAGATCCCGTCGGTCCTGCTGGCGGGGGCGAGTGCCGCGCTCGCGCTGCTGCTGACGCCGGGGGTCGCCCTGTTCACCGCGCTGCTGCTGTTCGTGGGCCTCCTGCTGGCCCGTCACGCCCTCACCCGGGAGGCCGCCCGTGCCTAGTACGCCCTACCTGCTGGCCGTCCTCGCGATCACCTTCGGCATCACCTTCGCCCTGCGCGCCCTGCCGTTCGCGCTGCTGGGCCGGCTGCGGGACTCGCCGCTGGTGGCGCGGCTCGCGGTGTGGATGCCGGTCGGGATCCTGCTGGTCCTCGCGGTGACCGCGCTGCACGGCACGGTGACGCAGGATCCGCACGGCGCCGGGTACGCGCTGCTCGCGGTCGCCGTCACCGTCGTCGTCCATCTGGCGTTCGGCCGCCGGACGATCCTCAGTGTGGGCCTCGGGACGGCCGTGTACGTAGCCTTGCTCAACATGATGTAGTCACCACTGAGTCACTTGAGTCACCACCGAGTCACTACTGAGGAAGGCCCGCCTTGACCCCCGGCAGCTATTACGAGCGCATCGACGACCACCGCTTCAAGCCGACGCACCACGCGCAGGGTGCCTGGGCGCCGGACGAGCAGCACTTCAGTCCGCTGGGCGGTCTGATCGTCCACGCCATGGACCAGCACCTCGCGGACCGGCCCGGCCTGTTCCTGTCCCGCGTCAGCTACGACATCCTGGGCCGACTCGCCCTGGACGAGTGCGAGGTCGTCGTGGAGACGGTCCGGCCGGGCCGCACGATCGAGCTGATCGAGGCCGTCGTCCGCATCGCGGACCGCCCGGTGGTCCGGGCCCGGGGCTGGCTGCTGACGGCCGTCGACACGGCCTCGGTGGCGGGCGGGACGGGTCAACTCCTGCCGCCGCCCGAGTCGTTGCCGACCTGGCCGATGGCCGAGATGTGGCCGGGCGGGTACGTCGCCTCGCTCGACGTACGGATGCCCGAGCCGCCGGTGCCGGGGCGCGGGACGGCCTGGATCTCCACGCCGCACACCCTCGTCGCCGGTGAGCCGGTCAGCGCGCTGACCTCCTTCCTCACGCTCGTCGACACCGCGAACGGCGTCGCCGTACGCCGTCACCCGACGGAGTGGATGTTCCCCAACGTGGACCTCACGGTCCACCTCCACCGGCAGCCCGAGGGGCCGTGGACGGGCCTCGACACGACCGTCACGTTCGGGCCGACGGGGCAGGGGCTGACCAGCACGGTCCTGTACGACGTCCAGGGGCCGGTGGGGCAGGCGCAGCAGATCCTGACGGTGAGGCCGGCGCCGGGGAGCTGACCGCGTTCCCCAGGACGGCCCAGCCTTGGCGTGTTCCGCGTGGTGGAGCGTGGGAGTCAGACCGGGGCTGCGCCGACGGCCGCGGCGTAGCGGTGGTGGATGCGCCGGACCTCGGCGGCGAGTTCGGTGTCGCGGTCGGGGTGGGCGAGGCGGAAGCCGGCTCCGAGGTGGCCGAGCCAGGGGGCCATGTGGCGGGGGGAGTCGCCGGAGAGGGTGACGCGGCTGGTGGTGGCCGTGATCGGTTCGACGACGGCGTTGGGGGGCAGCCGGTCGGCCAGGCGCTGGGCGGTGTCCTCGACGATCAGTTCGGCCTGGTAGGGCCAGGGGGTGCGGTCGACGCGGTCGAGGACGTAGGCCGCGATGTCGGCGGCGGGCAGGGGGCGGGGCTCGAAGCGGGGCACGGGGATCGTGGCGGTGAGGCGCATGCGGTCCAGGCGCAGGGTGCGCCAGTCGTCGCGGGTGGTGTCCCAGGCCAGGAGGTACCAGCGGCGGCGGGCGCCGACGACGCGGTGGGGCTCGACCTCGCGGGTCGTGTCCACACCCGTGCGCGAGCGGTACTCGACGCGTATCCGGGTGTGCTCGCGGCATGCCGTGGCCAGGGCGGCGACCAGGTCGGGGGCCGGGGCCGCGTGGTGATCGGCGGAGCCGGCGGTGTACTCGGCGACGGCCTGTGCCCTGGCGCGCAGCCGCGGCGGCAACAGCCGCACGATCTTGGCGGCGGCGCGTTCGGCGGCCTCGTCCTGGCCGGCGGCCTGGCGCAGTCCCATCAGCAGCGCGAGGGCCTCGTCGCCGTCGAACAGCAGCGGGGGCAGGCTCTCGCCGGAGCCGAGGCGGTAGCCGCCGCCCGTGCCGGGCACTCCCTCGATGCGGTAGCCGAGGTCCCGCAGCCGGTTGACGTCGGTACGCAGGGTGCGGGAGGTGACCTCCAGGCGCCGGGCGAGATCGTCGCCGGACCACACGGGCCTGGCCTGGAGAAGCGCGAGCAGGCGCAGGGTGCGTTCGGAGGTGGCGGCCATGGAACATATCGTACCGAGTTGCGGAAGCTATTCTTCCGCATTGGGTGTGAGCATGGACGGCATGAGCGGCAACGAACCCCTTCCGTACACCATCGACGTCCCCGACAAGGAGCTGGCGCGGCTGCGCGAGCGGCTGGCGGCCACGCGCTGGCCGGACGCGGTCGCCGACGACTGGTCCCGCGGGACCAGCCCGTCCGCGCTGCGCGAGCTGGTCGACCACTGGGCCCGCCACGACTGGAAGGCCAGCGAGGCACGGCTGAACCGGCTGGACCACTTCACCTGGGACGGCATCCACTTCGTACGCGCCGGCACCCGCGGCAAACCGCCGCTGCTCCTCCTGCACGGCTGGCCGGACTCGTTCCTGCGCTTCGAGCGGATCCTGCCCCTGCTGGCGGACGACTTCGACCTCGTCGTGCCGAGCATCCCCGGCTTCGGCCTGTCGGAGCGGCCGCAGGGCCCCGGCGTCGGCGCGGCCCGCGTCGCGGAGCTGTTCGCCGGGCTGATGGAGCGGCTGGGCCTGGAGCGGTACGGCGTCCACGGCGGCGACTGCGGCGCACAGATCGGCGAGGCCGTCGCCCGGCGCCACGGCGACCGTGTGACCGGTCTGCACCTGACGGACCTGCCGTTCTGGCACACCTTCCTCGACCCCTCCACGCTGGACGACGCCGAGCGGCAGTTCCTCCAGGACGCCCAGGAGTGGGCGCGGCAGGAGGGCGCCTACCAGATGGTGCAGTCCTCCAAACCGCAGACCCTCGCCTACGGCCTCAACGACTCCCCGGCGGGGCTGGCCGCCTGGCTCTTCGAGAAGTACCAGTCCTGGTCCGACGGCGACGCCGTGACCGCGCTGGGCCTCGACGCGATCCTGGACAACCTGACCCTGTACTGGGTGACACAGACCGGGCCGTCCTCGGCGCGCTACTACTACGAGAACGCCACCACGCTCCCGGAGATCCTGTCCCAGCCCCCGGCGACCGTCCCCGTGGGGTTCGCCCACTTCCCCGCCGACCTCCAGCACCCGCCCCGCAGCCTCGTCGAACGCTCCCTCGACCTCCAGCACTGGGCGGACATGCCCTCCGGCGGCCACTTCACCGCCTGGGAAGCGCCTCAGCCGCTCGCCGACGACCTGCGCGCGTTCTTCGGCAACCTCGCCTGACCCACAAAAACACCGCCGTCTCCCGGGCGGACATCCCAGGAGACGGCGTTCAGTTCAGCTCGTAACGGCGCTCACGCCTCGGTCTCGGGCCGCTCGGCGTCCGCCCAGTGCGTGTGGAACGCACCCGGCTTGTCGACCCGCCCGTACGTGTGCGCCCCGAAGTAGTCCCGCTGCCCCTGCAACAACGCGGCCGGCAGACGCTCGGC
>NZ_JBLRVY010000031.1:0-151431 GCF_048159485.1 Streptomyces sp. 4F14 | reverse complement strand
GGCCGCGCCCCCCCGGGCGCCCCCCCCCCCCCCCCGGGCGCGGGGGGGGGCGCCCCCCCCCGGGGGGGCGCCCCCCCCCCCGCGCCCCGGCCCCGCGGGGGGGGGGGCCCCGGGCCGCTGTGCTGCTCACCGCCGGTGCATGGTCTCCAGCGCTGCCGCCAGGACCCGGGGATCGTGGTGGCCCTGGTAGACCTTCGGCGGCCGGCTCTCCAGGCCCAGCAGGCGGGAGACCGCCGTCCACGCGGTGCGCACGGAGTACTCGACGGTGAAGACGACGTCGTCGGGCACCTCGGCGAACTGGCCGATGAAGGCCAGGTTGACGGAGCCCTCGGGGACCACCTCGGGCCGGTCGCCGTGGCGGCGGACCAGGAACTGGCTGGTGATGTACGGCATCACACAGGGCACGGCCGTGGAGGTCACCAGGATCCGGTCGCGGGTCGCCTCGTCGAACGGCAGGTGGCGCAGGACCTCGTCGAGGATCTCCCGGCCCGAGCACATCGTCATTGGCTTCGGGGTGTGGTTGCCGGCCCGGCCGGGAAACAGCCCGTAGCCCCACCAGACGGTGACATCCTTCGGCTGGTCGCGGTAGACGGGCTGGCGGTGGACGACGACGCTGAGCAGCCAGTTCGACGCGGTCAACGTCATCAGCCCGCCCCGGCCCGCCGGACGGCCGCTGAACTTCTCGAACGCCTCCAGGAAGTCGGTGCCTCGCGAGGTGACCGTGAACGACTCCCAGCGGGAGTCCTTGACGTGCTTGTCGAAGACACCGGGCCGGCCGAAGTTCTCCCGGCCGCGGGCCAGCCGGTGCCACAGCAGCCAGGCGTCCGAGCGCTCAGGGGCGGGCGGCGGCGCAGAGGTGTGCGTACCGAGACTGGAGGCATCGGTCATCGACCCGTTGGTGACGAACACCAGGTCCTCGGGAGCGACGGCGATCCGCTCCTCGCGGCCGCGCCGGCTCAGATGGATCGCGTCGACCGTCCCGCTGCGCACACCGGGCGCGAACCCGAGGTCGGTGACCCGGCAGCCCGTGTGCACGGTGACACCCCGCTCACCGAGCCACGCCAGGAGCGGCTGGACGATCGAGTCGTACTGGTGGCGGCGGGTGCGGTGGATACCCGACATGGACGCGAACTCGGGGAACAGGTGCACGAACCGCAGCAGGTAGCGGCGGAACTCGACCGCGCTGTGCCAGGGCTGGAAGGCGAACGTCGTGCACCACATCAGCCAGAACGCCGTGGTGAAGAAGTGCTCGCCGAAACAGTCGGTGATGCGCTTGTCGTCCAGGTGTCTCTCCGGGGTGGCCAGACACCGCACCAGCTCCAGCCGGTCGCGTTCACCGAACCCCATCGAGGAGGGGTCGAGCACCTGGCCGTCCGCGTCGACGAGCCGGGCGATGTCGTCCCAGGCGAACTCCTCGTGCCCGGCCAGGATCTCCTGGGTGACACTGACGGCGGGGTCGTCGAGCGTGGGTATCCGGGACAGCAGGTCGTACGTGCAGCGGAACTCCGCCTCGAACATCCGCCCGCCGCGCATCGAATAGCCGGTGGCCGGCGTGCCGCCCGCGTCCAGACTCCCGCCGGGCAGCCGCTGCTGCTCGAAGACGTGGATGTCGGACCCGGCGAAACCGCCGTCCCGGATCAGGTACGTCGCGGCGGCCAGCGCCGCGATGCCGCCGCCCACCAGATATGCCTTGGCCATGCCACAACTCCTCGTGCTGGTCGGATGCTTCGTCGGTTCAGGCGGTGGCGGTGGGCAGCCACAGGTCGGGGCCGAAGACCTCGTAGCGGACGCGGCGGGCGGGAACCCCGGTGGCGAGCAACTGCCGGCGCACCTCGCTCATGAAGGGCAGCGGGCCGCAGAGGAACACCGTCGCGCCGTCCGGGAGCCCCACGCCGGACAGGTCCATCAGGCCGGTGCGGGCGTCGGGCTCCCACGGCCCCGGGCGCTCGTACCAGAAGACGGCGCTGCCGCCCGGCAGCCGGCCGACGAGCTCGCGGGTCTCGGCGCGCAGCGCGTGCTCGGCGGGGGAGCGGTCGGCGTGCAGCACCAGCACCGTGCGGCGCGCGCCGACGGCGGCGAGATGCGCCAGGATGCCGGTCATCGGAGTGCAGCCGATGCCCGCCGAGACGAGCACGAGAGGGGCTTCCGCGTCCGCCGGTTCATCGAGGAACACGTCACCGAAGGGCGCGGACAGCAGCAGTTCGTCCCCGGCGCGGACATCGTCGTGCAGCAGCGCCGACACCTCACCGTCCGGCCCGCCGGCCTCCCCTCTCACCCGCTTCACGGTGATCCTGCGCAGATCGTCGCCCGGGTCCGACGACAGGCTGTACTGCCGCAGCTGGTGCACCCCGTCGTCCAAGCGCACCCGCACACTCACGTACTGGCCGGCACGCGCCCTCGGCGCCGGTTCCCCGTCCGCGGGGCGCAGCAGGAGAGAGACGACGTCGGGAGTCTCCGTACGGCGTTCGACGACCGTCCACGGCCGCCAGACCCCGCCCGGCCGCACTCCCGCCTCCTGGTACAGGAGCGCTTCCCGGCCGATCAGCGCGCCTGCCATCAGCCAGTACACCTCGTCCCAGGCCGCCGCGACCTGCGGGGTGAGCGCGTCGCCGAGGACGTCGGCTATCGCGCCGAACAGGTACTTGTGGACGATCGTGTACTGGTCGTCGGTGACGCCGACGGCGGCGTGCTTGTGGGCGATCCGCGACAGCAGCGCGTCCGGGCGTGTACCGGGGTCGGCCAGCAGCGCGGTGGCGAACCCGGCGATCGACCCGGCCAGGGCCCGGCGCTGGGCACCGCTGGCCTGGTTGCCCCGGTTGAACATGCCGTCGAGGAGCTCCGGGCGGTCGTGGAACATCGCGGCGTAGAAACGGGCGGTGATCTCGTCGAGCGCTCCCGTCACGGCGGGCAGGGTGGCCCGGACGAGGGCGGCGGAGTCGGCGGACAGCATGAAGCCTCCTGGAGCGGTACGGGTGAAGGGCGACGGGGTCGGACCGACGCGGCGGCGGCGTAGCAGGCCGCGCATCAGGGGCCGGAGCCGACGGGCTTCGGGGCAGGTGACTCGATGCCGTCGGTCGAGGTGGCGGTGTCATGGACGTGTCTGGGGGTGTGGTTGGCAGGGCGGACAGGGCGCGGCAGCGGTGTCGAGTCGATGCGGCCGTGCGCGAGGTGGAAGAGGAGCCGTCGTACGCCCGCGTCACCGCGAGGTCCCCGGTGTGCCCCTGCCCGTGCGAGGCCGCCGGGGTGGAGACGTCGTCGCGGGCCATGAAGAGCGAGCCTCCGTCGTCGGGCGGATGGGGGAGGGGAACGCCCTCCACCCGCAGCGTCTCCCGTCAGTGAGGCACTGCCCCAGGTTCCGTTGGTCCCCCGCAGGGGCCGACCGGCCCAGGCCCGAAGTGGACGTTCAGCCGGTTGACGGCCTGGGCCACCTCGTCCGTCAGCCCGCAGCCTCACCGGTCATCGCAGCCCTCGCCGTCGAGCGCGGCCCGCCCGGCCTCCAGGCGGGCGACGGGCACGCGGAACGGCGAGCAGGAGACGTAGTCAAGGCCGGCCGTGTGGAAGAAGCGGACGGAGGCGGGGTCGCCGCCGTGCTCGCCGCACACGCCGATCTTCAGGCCGGGGCGTGCGGCGCGGCCCTCCTCGACGGCGATCCGGATCAGGCGGCCCACCCCGTCGTGGTCGAGGGTCTCGAACGGCGAGGCGGTGAAGATGCCCTTGTCGAGGTAGGCGGAGAAGAACGCGGCCTCGACGTCGTCCCGGGAGAACCCCCAGGTGGTCTGGGTGAGGTCGTTCGTGCCGAAGGAGAAGAACTCCGCCTCCCCGGCGATCCGCCCGGCCGTCAGCGCCGCCCGGGGCAGCTCGATCATCGTGCCGACGGGACAGTGCACGGGCACCCCGGACTCCTCGGAGACCTCGGCCAGGACCCGCTCCACCTCGGCCCGCTCGATGCGCAGTTCCTCGACGGCGCCGACCAGCGGCACCATGATCTCCGCCCGCGGACGGCCCCCGGCCCGTACTCGCTCCACGACCGCCTCGGCGATCGCGCGCACCTGCATGGCCACCAGACCCGGTACGACCAGCCCCAGCCGCACCCCGCGCAGCCCGAGCATCGGGTTCTCCTCGTGCATCCGGTTCACCGCGCCGAGCAGGTCGACCGCGTGGCCGTCGGGCACTTCGCCCCGGGCCTCGGCGGCGGCGACGCGCACGGCGAGGTCGGTGCGGTCGGGCAGGAACTCGTGCAGTGGCGGATCGAGCAGCCGGATCGTCACCGGCAGCCCGTCCATCGCCGCCAGGATGCCCGCGAAGTCCTCGCGCTGGAGCGGCAGCAGCGCGTCCAGCGCCTCACCCTGCTCCGCCTTGTCACGGGCCAGGATCATCGCCTCGACCAGCGCGCGGCGCTCACCGAGGAACATGTGCTCGGTCCGGCACAGCCCCACGCCCTGCGCGCCGAACCGCCGGGCGCGGGCCGCGTCCTCCGGGGTGTCGGCGTTCGCCCGCACCTCCAACGCCCGTACGGAGTCGGCCTGTTCCATGGCGCGGGCCACCGCGTCGACCAGCCCCGTGCCACGCCCGCCCGCTTCGAAGTACCGCAGGACGGGGGAGTCGACCAGCGGTACGGCCCCCAGATGCACCGTGCCCTCGGAGCCGTCCACGGAGATGACCGTGCCCTCCTCAACCACGGTGTGACCCACCGTGAAGCACCGGGCGCCGGTGTTGACGGCGATCTCCTCGGCCCCGCACACGCACACCGTGCCCATGCCGCGCGCGACCACGGCCGCGTGGCTGGTACGGCCGCCCCGGCCGGTCAGCACGGCCTGCGCGGCGATCATGCCGGGCAGGTCGTCGGGGGTGGTCTCCTCGCGCACCAGGACGACCTGTTCGCCGGCCGCCGCCCGCCGCACCGCCTCGGCGGAGTCGAACACCGCGGCCCCGGTGGCCGCACCCGGCGACGCCGGCAGCCCGTGCGCGAGCGGCGCTCCGAGCGCCGAGGTGTCGAACCTGGGGAACATCAGCCGGGCGAGCCCCTCCCCGCCGACACGCCCCAATGCCTCCTCTGCCGTGATCACGCCCTCGTCGACCAGCTCGGCGGCGATCACGAAGGCCGCCTCGGCGGTGCGCTTGCCGACCCGGGTCTGGAGCATCCACAACCGGCCGCGCTCCACGGTGAACTCGATGTCGCACAGGTCCCGGTAATGGGACTCCAGGACCCTCATGTGCTCGCGCAGCCGGTCGTAGGCGTCCGGATGCAGCTCCGCGAGCGCGGACAGCGGGACGGTGTCGCGGATCCCCGCCACGACGTCCTCGCCCTGGGCGTTGGGCAGGTAGTCGCCGTACGGACCCGGCCGCCCCGTAGCCGGGTCACGGGTGAAGGCGACGCCGCTGCCGGAGTCGGGGCCGAGATTGCCGAAGACCATCGTCTGGACGGTGACGGCGGTGCCCAGGTTGTCCGGGATGTGCTCGCGACGGCGGTAGATCCGGGCGCGCTCGCCGTTCCACGACGCGAACACGGCGAGGACACAGCGCCGCAATTGCTCCCGTGGGGACTGGGGGAAGTCCTCCCCGGTCTCCTGGCGGATCACGTCCTTGTACGTCGCCACGAGCCCGGCCAGGTCCGCGGCGTCCAGACCCAGGTCGTCGGCCGCGCCGCGGGCCCGCCTGAGGTCGGCCAGGGCGCCCTCGAACAGCGCGCCGTCCACACCCATGACGGTCGCGCCGAACATCTGCACCAGCCGCCGGTAGGAGTCCCAGGCGAAGCGCTCGCTCCCGGACACCTTCGCCAGAGCGGCCACGCTGTCGTCGTTCAACCCGACGTCGAGGATCGTCTCCATCATGCCGGGCATGGAGAAACAGGCACCTGAGCGCACGGACAGCAGCAGCGGGTCGTCGCACTGCCCCAGGCGCCGCCCCGCCGCGTCCTCCAGGGCGGCCAGGTGCACGGAGATCTCCCCGGCCAGACCGTCCGGCTCGGCGCCGGTGGAGAGGAAGGCCCGGCATGCCTCGGTGGTTACGGTGAACCCCGGCGGCACCGGCAGCCCCAGCCGGGTCATCTCGGCGAGGTTCGCGCCCTTGCCGCCGAGCAGGCCGGCCAGGTCGCGGTGGCCGTCTGCGAAGTCGTACACGTAATGGACCATGAAGCCGTCTCCTTCGTCGCATGGCGGGGTGAATACGCGCGATGGCGTCCCGCCGAGTGGCAGCGGCCCTGCGGTGGCACGAACCGGGCGGCTCCGCGGCGGAGGCGGCAGTCTGTGATCGGCTGCGCCACGACGGGGGGACGCGACCGCACGCCCTCAGTGTCCGGGGGCGATATATGTGCTGGGGAGGTACTGCCGGTCCTCTCTCGGGGACCGGTCGGCCCTGTTGTAACCACCTCTAGAACCCAAGCCGCCTGGGTGGGGCCCGCTCAAACCGCCTCGGAAGAGACAGTCACGTCGCTCATCAGGTGCTACTTCCATGATCGAGAGTTACGCCGAAGACCGTACAGACCCGATCTCGGCTGCTCCGCTCTCCTTCCGGGACCGGGAGTTGCCGGGCGTCCTCGGGCAAAGGTCAGTGGGCTGTGGCGAGTCGGTAGGCTCGTACGACGGTCTGGGTGACGGTGTTGCCCGCCTTGTCCGCCGCGCTGACCCGCAGGGAGACGTATCCCGCACGGCCCGGATGACGGAGCAGGGCGCTGCCGGTGGTGCCGTCGCGGGTGACAGGGACGGTCGTCCAGGTGCGGCCGTCGTCGTAGGAGACCTGGAGGGCCAGCCGCGTGACCGCCGACCGTTCGGCACCTGCGGGGCGCTGCACGGTGAGCGGAATGCGGAAGGTGCGGCCGGCCGGGGCGGCGCTGTTGAGGTCGACGGCTCCCCCGGTGCGGACGGTCAGCAGCGGCAGCGTCGAGGACGTCGAGCCGCGAGGCCGTGCCGAGGCGAAGCCCCAGGTCACCGTGGAGCGTGTGCCGAGGGCCGTCCAGTCGGCCGTGCGCGTGGTGCGGACGGTCAGGTCGTAGCGGCGCTTGGCGGCGCTGGGAACGTCGAAGCCGATGTCCAGGAGGTCGGTGGCCCGGTGGACGACCCGTCCGCCCGAGGACAGCACGACCTCGCGTGACAGCCCGGCCTCGGAGGAGTCGAGGTGCTGCCCGGTGCCTGCGGCGGCGTACGGCACGAGGTCCAGGGACACATGGTCGCCTTCGCGGACGGAGCTGTAGACGGCCGGGGAGACGGGGGCCCGGTTCCAGTCGATGCCGTAGGTCTGTCCGGCCTGGTAGCGGCGGACCGCCGTGGTCTCGTCATGGTCGGGGGCACTGCCGTCGGGTCGGCTGTCCGTCGTCCCGAAGAGGTCGAGGTAGTGCGTCCAGGTCAGTCCGGGGGTGGCGGAGTAGTACTCGGTCAGGCGGCTCGGCAGTGCGGTGCGCAGCGTCGGGATGAACGGCATCAGCTCCGACGGGGCCGACGGCAGGTCGGACCGTACGGCCACTGCGCGCCTGCCGCCCTGGGAGGCGTACGTGGCGCGCACGGTGGCGAGTTGCCGGTCGTGGACGACGGGGTTGGTGTCGGCGGGTATGCCGCCCTTGTGGGTCTGGCGCAGGGAGTAGCGGTAGGCGCCGCGCGCGTCGGTGCCGGTGAGGGTGGTGGAGGCGGCGTAGGTGACGCCCCGGGCCTGAGCGGTGGGGGTGGCGTACAGGGTGGCCTTGCCGCCTGCGACGACGGTCAGTGAGTAGCTGTCGCCTGCCTGTGCGGGGGTCAGTTCGAGGCTGGCCGAGGTGGAGATCACGGTGCCGCGGCGGTCGGTGCGGGCCGAGACCTTGCCTGCCCGGCGGCCGTCGAGGGTCACGGTACGGTCCTGGTCGGTGCGGATGCCGGTGGCGGCGAGCAGGGTCCGGGTGCCGGTACGGGTGCCGGAGGCGTCGAGTCCGGCGAGGCTGTCGTCGACGCCGAGGATGTTGTAGTCGTCCTGTGGCAGGCGCAGCCGGAACGTGCCGTCCGCGCCCAGCCGGATGTCCTGCCGGATGCCGGTGCGCGGGCCGACGACCGCCAGCAGCGCGCCGGCGGCCGGCTTGCCCTCGCGGTTGAGGCCGGTGACGGTCAGTGTGTGGCGTTCGGGTTCGGCGAACAGGCCGACCGCCGTGCGCACCGTGGTGTCACCCGCGGTGGCCACGACGGCGCCGCCGAAGCGGCCGATCTGGGCCTTGGTGGTACGGCCGGTGACGTTCATGGTGGCGGTGCCGTGCGCGGGGACGGTCACGCTGGTCGTGTCCAGGGAGAACATGCCGGCCGGGGCCCGTCTGCCTCCCGGGCCGTAGGTGTCCAGGGCGAGCTTGAGGGTGACCGCCTGGTCGCCGTCGTTGCGGTAGGTGATCTGCCGTGTGGCGGTGGTGCCGGCGTGCGGCCAGGTGAACAGGCCCAGGTTGGCGGCGCCGGAGGTGGCGTTCACCGTCTGCTTCAGCGCGCGCACGATGTCGAGGCGGCCGGAGCCCTGCTGAAAGGCTGTCAGGTTCTTCAGGCCGTACGCCGAGGAGGTCAGGGCCCGCTTGAAGTCGTCGGCCTTCCAGGTGGGGTGGGCCTGGGCGAGCAGGGCCACGGCGCCGGTGACGTGCGGGGTGGCCATGGAGGTGCCGGACGCCTGCTCGTAGCGCGGGTTGGGCACGGGCGTGTCCATGTTGGTGCCGTCGGCGCGGGCGCCGATGATGTCCGAGCCGGGTGCCACCAGGTCGGGCTTGACGGCGGCGTCGCCGAGCCGGGGGCCCTGGCTGGAGAAGTCGCTGAGCGTGTCGCTCTTGGTGGTGCTGCCGACGGTGAGTGCGGCGTCGGCGCTGCCGGGGCTGCCGATCGTGCCGTCCACACCGTTGCCCGTCGGCCCGCCCTCGTTGCCGGCGGCCACCACGAACAGGGTGCCGGTCTGTGCGGTGAGCCGGTTCAGGGCGGTGGACACCGGGTCGGTTCCGTCGCTGACGGTGTCGCCGAGGCTCATGTTGACGGCGACTGCCTGCTTGGCCGCGGCCCACTCCATGCCGGCGATGATCGCACTGTCCGGGCAGCCGCCGTTGTCGTCGCAGACCTTGCCGATGAGCAGTCTGGCGCCCGGCGCGACGCCCGCGTACGTGCCTCGGGACGCCGCGCCGGTGCCGGCGATGGTCGAGGCGGTGTGGGTGCCGTGCCCGAACCCGTCCTTGATGCTGCTGCCGATGAAAACCTTCGAGTCGGCGATGCGGCCCTTGAAGTCGGGGTGGCCGGCGTCGATACCGGTGTCCAGATCGGCGATCAGCACATTCTTTCCGGTGATGCCGGACTTCCAGGTGGCGGGGGCTCCGATGATCTTGTTGCTCTCGTCGTCCAGGACCTTCGCCTTGCCATCCAGCCAGAGTTTGCTGACACGGCTGGACAACTGTCCCTTGAGCAGTGACTGCCACAGACCGCTGGTGCTCTTCTTCGGCTGGGTGAGGGTGCCGCCGTTCAGAGCGCGCAGAGTGCGGCCCAGGTCGGCTCCGTGTGCGGTGAGGGCGGACCGGGCGGCCTTCTTGTCGGCCCGTTCCATGACGATCAACGGCAGTGAGCGCGAGCGCGTGTCGTCCCGGCCGATGCGGATCAGCTCCGTGACGTCGAACAGCCGCGCGTCCACCTTGCCGGTGGACAGGGGCTGCTCGGCGTCATCGGGAATCACGCTGATGTGCTGTGCCCCGGCTCGAAGGGTGCGTACGAGGCGGAAGCCCATGTCCTCCCGGCCCTTGCCGGGCAGAACGGACACGGCGGGGGCCTCGCGGCCGGGCTGGGGGCGCAGGGCGACCCGGTCCCCGGTGATGAGGGTCACGGTTCCGGCTGTGCCCGTGTGCTGCTCCACCGACGTCGCTTCGGGGGCCGCGGCCTGCGCGACCGGCCCCGGCACGGCGACCGTGAGGGTCACCACACCTGCGAGGGCGGGGAGCACCCCCCGCCTGACTGACTTGGGCGGCAATGCGTACTCCTTCGGTGTCCGGCTCCACGCCGGGATCTGATGGTTCGACAACGGGGTGGCCGATACGCGGGGCCGGTGCTCAGAGGCTGGCGCGCAGGTGGCTGACCGTGACGAAGTGGTAGCCGCGGGCGGTGAGGGTGCGCAGGATCTGCGGGACCGCGGCGACGGACGTGGGGTGGATGTCATGCATCAGGACGACGCTGTTGCGCCGCGCCTTGCCGATGACGCTCTGGGCGACCTTGGCGGCGTCGCGGTACTTCCAGTCCTCGGTGTCCACGTCCCAGAGCACCGGGGAGAGGCTGGTGGCCGACCGGACCGTCGCGTTGACGGCGCCGTAGGGCGGGCGGAAGAGGGTGGGCTCCTTGCCGGTGGCGGCCTTGATGGCGGCGCTGGTGCGGTTGAGCTGGGAGGCGACCTGGGCGGGGGTGAGCTTGGTGAGGTCGGGGTGGTTCCAGGAGTGGTTGCCGACCTCGTGCCCGGCGCGGGCCTCGGCGCGTACGAGGTCGGGGTGGGCGGCGATGTTCTGGCCGACGGTGAAGAAGGTGGCACGCGCCTGGTACTGGGCCAGGTGGTTCAGCAGGGTCGCGGTCTCGGGAGCCGCCGGTCCGTCGTCGAAGGTCAGCGCGATGCAGGTGACCTGCTTGCAGTCGGTGTCGTCGTCGCCGGAGGCGGTGTGGGTGGGGACGGCCGGGCCGGGGGTGTTCGTCGCGCCCAGGTCGAGCGAACGGCTGGGGGTCATGGTCTGCCGCTGGGCGCGCTTGCCGAACGCGGACAGCCAGGGGGTGACCGTCTTCTTGGAGAGGGTCACCAGGAAGGTTCCGGCGGGCGGCGGGCCCACCTCGCCGCTGTCAAAGGTCACCTGTAGCCCGCCGTCAGCGCTGAAGGCCATGTTGTCCAGGGAGGTGGCGCGGGAGGCCGGGTCGGAGAGCGTGGCGTCGTAGGTGGTCGGGTCGAAGCCTTCGCGTCCCTTGAGCTCGTCCTTCAGGGCGGAGATGAAGGCGTTTCGGGAGTCGTCGGCGATGAGTCCGAGAGCAGTGCCGTAGTCGCCCGCGTCGCCGTCGTACCAGTACGACTTGGCCGACAGCCCGGACCCGGCGCCGCTGCCGTCCTGTGTGGTGAGCCGGACGCCGAGTACATCGCCGGAAGCCACCAGGAACTCGTGGCCGACATTGAGCTCGGCGACTGAGCCGTCACTGCACGCGCCCTCACGGAAAGTGGCCAGACGCTGCTCCACGTCCTTCTTCATCCCAGCCGTCATCGCCTCCGCTCCGGGCACGTCCGGATAGCTGGTGGCGAAGGGGCAGGAGCGCTGCTCGCTGCTGTTGCTGACGATCCGCAGGCCCTTGATCTTCGACGGGTCGACGCCGCGGACGGGTGAGGGGGACGCGGCGGCGGCTCGTGACGGGCCGGCGGATGCCGGCTCTGAGGGATCGGCGGAACAGGCCGTTGTGATCGAGAGTGTGCCGAGCAGCAGAAGCGAGGGCAGCAGGGTGTGAGTGCGCATGTGTGACCAGAACCAGGGGAAGGGGAGGACGGACGCCGTCGGCGGGCGCCGCGGTCGTTCTGGTCACGAGCGTCCAGGTCAGAGGCGTTTTTCAGCGACCCTCGACGCCACTTTGAAAAATCCGGTCCGCACGACCGGCCGCGTCAGCTGCCTGTGGCGCAGACGCTCTCGTACGGCGCGTCGGGGACATAGGCCCGCCATTGCGCCGCCGTCAGTCCGCCACCGGTGCGCGCGCAGACGACGTGCACGGCCTCGTCCGGGCCGACAGGGAAACGCAGGAGCGGCACGCGGGGACTGCTGGCGTAGACCGTGCTGCCGTCCTCGGCGAAGGCGAGGGAGCGGATCTCGTCGCCGGGAGTGGGCAGATCCGTCCCGAGAAGCTGATGCCCCTCGGTGTCCCACAGTCTCAGCGTCCCGTTCGCGCCGGCCACGGCGAGTGTGCCGCCGTCCGAGGAGAAGGCGAGCGCCCCCACTGCTTCCGGTTCGCCCCGGGCGACCGTGTCGGAGGTGCCGGTCAGTGCTCCGGTGCGGTCTCGGACCGCGCCGTCCCACAGGGTGACGTGCCCGGTGGAATCGCCGACGGCGAGCTTGGTGCCGTCGGGGCTGAAAGCGAGCGAGGTGACCTGGCGGCCGTCGGCGAGCGCGCGTCCGCTGACCCGTTCGGCCCCTGGACCGACGTACTGATCGTCGGAACTCACGAGCAGACCTCCGTCCGGTCTCTCGGCCACTGTCGTCCCGAAGAAGCCGCGCACGGTCCTCGATCGCCGGTGGTCGCGGGTGTTCCAGACCTCCGCCGTGGAGGTGCCGGCGGTGGAGCGGACGACCAGCAGGGTGCGGCCGCCGGATCCCAGGGTGAGGGCCGTGACAGGGCGGTCGGCCGCGCCGGAGGTGTCGAAGACCGTACGGATCCGGTGGGTCCGTACGTCCCACACGGTGAAGCGCAGCCGCGATGAGCCGTGAGAGGACACGGTGTCGGCGAGGGCCAGGGCACGGCCGTCCGGACTGAAGGCCGGCAGGGGGACGTCCTCGTCGGAGGCGCTCGGCAGCGGGCCGAGCTTCGCGTGCGCGAGGACCTTGCCCGTACGGGTGGCGCGCAGCTCGAAGCGGTAACCGGCGCCGGAACGGGTGACGGTGGCCAGGGTGGTGCCGTCGGGGCTGAGTTCGCCTGCGTCGGTCGGTGTGTCCTGCCACCGCGGGGTGAGGCGGGCGGTCAGGTCGAGGGTGTGGACCGTGGCGCCGTCGAGGTAGCGCAGCGAGCCGGGCTTTCCCGGGTCCCACGTCAGCCCCGTGGCCTCGTCCTTGGACATCGGCCGGTCGAAGACCTGCGTCCCGCCGTTGGCCAGTCGCCAGACGGCGAGTTCGTGGTCGTCCGCTGTGGCCAGGAACTCTCCGTCGGTGGAAAGCGCCGCCTGTGTGAAGCCGCTGCTCCCGTCACTGGTGAAGTCCGCGAGCGTGCGTCCGCTGCGGACGTCCCAGACAAGGGCCCGTGTGCCGTAGACGGCGGCCAGCCGTCTGCCGTCCGCACTGAGCCGCAGCAGGCGCGAGCCGCCGTCCGCACCGGAACCAGTTCCGCAGACGGTCCTGTCCGCCTTCTCCCAGGCTCCCGGCAGCCGCTTGCGGCCGGCGGTGTCCCACAGCTGGAGTGGCCCATCGGCGGGACAGAGCGCTAGCGTGCGTCCGCCGGGGCCGACCGCCGCCGAGGAGAGTGTGCGCGCCAGGTCGGCGGTGAACAGGACCCGACCGTCGTCCGTCCGGCGCAAGGTGGCCGCGCCCGGGCCGTCCGGCGGTCCGACGAGGTACGTTTTCCCGTCCGCCGAGCCGCCCCACCATGACGCATTGCCCAGCTCGGCCTCGGGCCTGCCCTCCGGAAGGTTCCACAGCCTGCCTCCCCCGTCCGGCCCGATGACGTCGAGGAACCGGGAGTCGGGCCCGGCATCGCCCACCTCCGCGCCGCTCGGCAGGCGGTAGGCGGCGGTGACCTCGTGGTCGGTCACATTCCGGGCGGTGACCGTGGTGCCCTCCACGCTGAGCAGCGTCCGGCCGCCGTCGGAAAGGAAGCGCCGGACGTCCCTTCCGGCCAGAGGGTCGGTGAAAGCGTCGCGTTCCGGCTGTGCCAGGGACCCCAGGAGCGCCGAGCGGGACTCGGTGAGCGGGGCCAGCTTCCATGCCGCCACCCCGAGCAGGGCGGCGGTGCGCGGATCGGTGGAGCGCAGAGCGCCGGCCACCGTGGCCAGGCGGCGAGCGGTGGCCTTGGCGGATTCCTCCCGGCTCACCTCGTTGCGCTGCCAGGCGACCAGGCCGGCGGTCAGCGCCAGGACGAGGAACACGGACAGGGCGATGGCCAAAGAACGCGTCCGACGCGCGGTGCGTGTCTCGGTCTCCCGCTCGGCGCGCTGAGCGGCGAGGGAGGCCGTGAGGAAGTCCCTCTCCAGACGGGTGAGGTCGTCGTTCGGCTGACGGACGAACAGTTCCGCGGCCCCGGCCAGCCTCGTGCCCCGGTACAGAGCTCCGGGATCATGCGCCAGCTCCTCCCAGCCGCGAGCCGCCTCACCGAGTCGGCGATGTGCGCGCAGCTTTTCCCGGCCCTCCTCGATCCAACCGGCCAGACGCGGCCAGCCCGCGATGAGCGCCTCGTGCGACAACTCCACCGTGTCGCCGTCCAAGGTGACCAGACGGGCGGTGACAAGACGCTCCAGCACGTCCTGCGCACCGCCGCCGAGCTCGGCGCGCGACGCGGGACGACGTGTGTCGGCCGTACCGTCGCCAGGAGCGATCAACCTCAACAGGATGCGCCGGGCGGTACGGCTCTGCTCCGCCGACATCCGGCCGTACGCCTCCTCGGCGGTGGCGGCGATCGCGCCTCGCACGCCGCCCGCCTCCTCGTACGCCGCCAGAGTCAGCAGGCGGCCACGCCGACGGTGCCAGGTCTCCAGCAGGGCATGAGAGAGCATGGGCAGCGCGCCCGGCCGGTCGACGACCTCGTCGGTGATCCGGGCGGTGAGGGTGCGCTCCACGTTCAGTCCGGCGGCGGCGGCCGGGCCGGTGATCGCTTCGCGCAGCTCGTCCCGGCTCATCGGCCCGACCAGCAGGCCGGCCCGGCCGACGGCCGTGGCCAGCTCACGGTGTTCGGCGCAGTGGCCATGGAAGTCGCCGCGGACCGCGACCACCACCCGCAGTCCGCTGTCCGGCTGCCGGGCCGCGAGCAGCAGGCCGAGGAACCGGTCGCGTTCGGCACGGTCGTGGCACAGGGTGAACAGTTCCTCGAACTGGTCGACGATCACCCAGGTCTCCCCGCCGCCGTCGCGCGGCACCAGCGTCTCCGCGTGCGTGCGCGCGGGCAGTTCCCCCGGAGTGAGCACGCGAATGACCGCAGGCCGCTCCGCCCCCGCCGCCTGCCGCAGGCGTGGAATCAGTCCCGCTCGCAGCAGGGACGACTTGCCGCTGCCGGACGGCCCGAACACCGCGGCGAACCGGTGTTCGCGCACCAGCTCCACCAGTTCGGCGAGGAGCGTCTCCCGGCCGAAGAACATCTCACTGTCGTCCGGCTCGAACCGCGCCAGCCCCCGGTACGGCGGCTTCTCGTCCGGCGTGGGCGCCCGGACCTCGGCGTCCGCCTCCCGCCAGCGGCGCTCCCACTCGTCCGGGTCTGCGCCCAGCGCTTCGGTGTACGCCCGCACCACCGCCAGGGACGGCAGCTGGTCACCGGCTGCGGCCTGGGACATCGCGGTGATGGAGTAGTGCGTCCGCGCGGCCATCTCCCGGTACGGCGGTTTTCCGGCCTTCTCACGTCGTCCCACCGGGGGCACCTTTCACACGCTTCAGGAGGTCAAGCTACTTTGCTCACTCGGTCACCGGCAATCTCGTCCGGTCGGTGACGCTGCCCACGACATGTCGGCCCCCCGTCCGGCTCATCGGGCATCTCATGGGTCTCCTGACTGCTGCTGGACGCAGCGGACGTCACTCCGTGCGACACCTGTCCGGCGTGCGCAGAACTTGCTGAGATCGCTGGGTCCGCTGAATCCGAGCCGACGGGCGACGGGCGCCACCGCGTCATCGGTATGAGCGAGCGGCGTCGACGGTCGCTGTGCCGGGGTGACCCTGCGGGACTCCTCCGGCGGCATCACGACCCCGCCCGCGTGCAGAGTGCGGCCGAGCCGGGTGAGCTCATCGGGCTCGGTGTCCTTGAGCGGGAACCCGGCCGCGTCGGAGCACAACGCGGTGAGGATGTACTCGTCGGCGTCGCAGGTCGTCAGCATCGCCATCACCGCAGGCCCCGGGAGGGCGCGTAGCTGCCGCAGCAGGGTCAGACCGTCCACGTCCGGCATCCGGATGTCCAGCGGCACGACGTCGGGAGCTTCCCGCCGTACGGTGCCGACCGTCTCTCTGCCGTGCCGTGGTCACTCCCGTAGGGAAGACCGGGGCGCATGGTCTGCGTCGTCACACCGTTGATGAACATCTCGGTCCGCCTCCTTCGAACGCCATCGCGCCGCCCGCCCGGCTCGTCCGGCCGTTGTCGCGCTACCGTTGAACATCACCCCCCCCGCAAGAGGCCAGGAGCTCATGACCGACTCGTACTCGGCCCGCCTGACCTTGCTGGTGCTGTACTCGCCCCAGCTCGACGAATGCCGGCGCTTCTACCAGAACCTCGGCCTCACCTTCGCTGTGGAGCGACACGGCCAGGGGCCCGAGCACTATGCCGCCGTCCTGGGCGACGACGCGGTCTTCGAGCTCTATCCGGCCCGTGAGAACCGGCAGACCGACGTACTGCGTCTGGGCCTGGCGATCGACGGCACAGCGGCCGCCCCACCGCTCGCCCAAGGACACCACCTGCTCACTGACCCGGATGGCCGCACCGTCGAGGTACACGCCACCTGAGACGACATGACGGTCGGCGGCCTCGGCGCCTCCGCGCCTTTGCCGCAACGAGGCCCTCCGTTCCCTGCCGGAGCCTGCCCCGTTTGCGGGAAACATAGATCCGATCTATTCCCGAAGGTCGAGCCGCGATCAGGGCGCGTCGACTGGGGTCGATCTCGATCAAGTCCCTTAACTGGGCAGGTTTATTGGTGAGTTGCTGCTTCCTCTCTGGACACCGCAGTAGGCAGCGTCTATAAATTCATCCGATGTCATTGACCGGGACCGATGTCTGGAGCGCGACACGTCCGAGGTACTGACGGGCTTGGCGTCCCTTCACGCGTCCCCCCACCGCACACCTCCAGGACCCAGGAGCCGCACCATGTCCTCCGCACCCCTGAGCAGACGTTCCCTGATCAAGGCTGTCACGCTCGCCGGAGGCGTCGCGGCCTTCGGGCTGCCGCAAGTCCTGTGGCCCGCCACCGCCGGGGCGTACACCGTCCCCTCCAAGATGGACTGGTGGTACCAGGCCCGGTTCGGGATGTTCATCCACTTCGGGTCCTACTCCTACCTCGGCCACGGTGAATGGGCGTTCTCCAACGAGAGCTGGACCAAGGCCAACTACCAGACCCAGGTGTCCGCGCACTTCAACCCCACCGCGTTCAACCCGGCGGCCATCGCCCAACTGGCCGCGGACGCCGGCATGAAGTACCTGGTGATCACCGCCAAGCACCATGAGGGTTTCGCCATGTGGGACTCCAACGTCCCGGGCTTCACCGACACCACCGGCACCAAGCCGTACAACCTGCGCGACTACGCCGGTGTCCAGGGTGATCTACTGGCGGCGCTCAAGGCCGAGTGCGAGGCCCGAGGTGTCAAGTTCGGGCTCTACTACTCGATCCTGGACTGGAACCACCCCTCCCAGACCATCCGCGGCGGTCTCACCACGATGGCCTCGCAGACAGCCCGCACGGGCTATATCGCGGACATGAAAGCCCAACTCCAGGAGCTGCTGGACCGCTACGACCCGGCGCTGCTGTGGTTCGACGGCGACTGGTTCGGCGAACCCTCCAGCCCCACCCTCCAGGACTGGTGGCTTCGGTCGGACGGTGTCGACCTCTACAACTGGCTGATCGCCCGCAAGCCCGGACTCGTCATCAACGAACGCGTCAAACGGGATCTCGGTCTGGGCGACTACGCGGTCGCGGAGTTCGGTGTCCCCGACGCGCCGCTGGACCGCCAGTGGGAGAGATGCGACACCATGAACGGCGCCTGGGGTTACAACGCGAGCCAGGAGAACTCCTATCGGTCCGTCACCGATTTCGTACAGGAGCTCGTCACCTGCGTCTCGCGCGACGGCAACTTCCTGCTGAACATCGGCCCCAAGGGCGATGGCTCGGTCACCGCCGGATCCGTGACCATCCTGCGCGGCCTGGCCTCGTGGACGGCGACGTACGGTGACAGCGTGCACGCTGTCACGGCAAGCCCCTTCGCCACCGACCCCGCATGGGGCAAGGCCACCAAGAAGGACGGCAAGCTGTTCGCCCACGTCTTCACCTGGCCCACGGGCGGCGTGCTGCAGATCCCGGCGATCACCAACACGATCAGCCGCGTCTACCTGATGAGCAACCCCTCGGCCTCGCTCGCCTACACCGTCAGCGGCGGCCAGATCAGCGTCACCGTGCCGTCCACCGCCCCCGACGCCCATGACTCCGTGGTCTGCGTCGAGGTCAGCGGCGTCCCCACAGCCGCCGGCGGAGCCCGGGTGACGGTGTTCCGGGATGTGGATTACTCCTCGGCGAGCGCCGTCCTGAAGCTGGGCGGCTACACCTCTTCCCAGCTGGCGGCCGCGGGGGTGGGGCCCGCGGCCATCTCCTCGCTGAGGGTGCCCCAGGGGTACCTGGTGACGGGCTACTCCGCCGACAACTTCACCGGCACGGCCTGGACGTTCACCGCGGACAATCCCGACCTGCGGGTGACCGGCAACAACGACGCCATCACCTCGCTGAAGATCACGTTCAATCCGGCCTCGTACTTCCGGCTCGTCAACGTCACCGACGGTCTGGCCCTGGACAGCGGCGGCAACGTGGCCGGTGGCTCGAACCTCAAGCAGTGGACGCCGCTGGACAGCCCGAACCTCCAGTGGCAGGCGGTCGACCTCGGCGACGGCTACTACAGGCTCGTCAACCGCGCCAACGGCATGGTCGCCGACGGCTGGGGCGCCACCTCCAACGGTTCCGCCGCCCGGCAAGCGGCCTGGAACGGCGGCTCCAACCAGCAGTGGCAGATCACCGACCGCGGCAACGGCCAGTACTCGATCGCCAACCGCACCACCGGACTTGTCCTCGACGGCGGCGGACAGGTCCCCTCCGGGTCCGTGACCAAGCAGTGGACATGGGTCTCCAGCACCAACCTGCTCTGGACATTCCAGCCCACCTTCTGACCTCGGCTGCTTACCGGTGGTTCGTCAAACCCGGCGGTAGAGAGCAAGGGGTGGACGTGAGCGTTCGGGGCCTGGCCCCGCCACTTCACCTGCCCGTTCGCGATGACTCGTGGAACGGGCCCCTGCGAGTCGTCGGCCGACGCCGCTCCTACAGGGTCACCGCATCGTCGCGATGTGAACCTGTGTCAGGAGCCGCAGGTGACGTCGGTCGTCGGCAGGTGTCCGTCCGTGAGGCAGGCGTCGACGGCGCGGGTGACGCAGGCTGGAGCACCGGGGAACGCGTAGACGGCATGGTCACGGCCACTGGCCAACGGGGCCTGGGGGTCCCACTGGTTCTGTACGACGAGAGCCCCGACCGTGTTGTCGACGCGGGTGGCGGGCGCGCTCGCGGAGGGCGTCACCCCGGTAGCGGGCAGGATCGCGGGGCCGGGACGCGGTGTTGTCGGCGCAGGTGATCGCCCAGTTGAGGGCCATGGTGTTGTCGTCCGTCGGGTCCGCGGCGGTGGTGCCCGGGCCGGAAGTGCGGTGGGTGGGGCGGGACTTGCGGAGGGTGACGATCTCGCGAGCGGCCTGATGGGGCTCGGCGAAGAAGGCAGGACGCAGCCAGGACCGGATGTCGGCTCCGGTGAGCGCCTCGTTCCGGCGGACGGGGTCGTCGCCCTGGTACAGCAGCGGTGTGCGGTCGGCGCGGGCGACGAGCTGCCAGAAGGCGGCGCGGACCTTCGCGGGTGTGTTGCCGAGGTGGTAGATGTGGCCCCGGCGGGGGATCAGCCGGCTCCAGTCCTCGAAGGCGGGCTGCGGTTGGCGCGGTTGTCGAAGGTGTAGGTGCGCCGGGTGCAGATCGTCTCGGAGGTGTCCTCGACGGTCGTCAGTCGGCCGAGGGCGTCGTAGCGGTAGGTCTGGTCGGACCAGCCGGAGTGGTCGGTGACCTGGCCGTGGATGGGCTGCGTGACGGTGCCGGAGTAGACGAGCGTGCCGTCGGTGGCGACGGAGCCGTCGGCATCGTAGGCGGCCTGGAAGGTGCCGGCGACCGAGTCCGTGATACTGGTGGTCAGGCCACCCGGCGGGGTGTACTGCGTGACGCGGCCCGCGCTGTCGTAGGCGTACTCCGTCTTCAGGGACGGGGTGATCTGGGGGGTTCCACGCCTGGCGCAGACGGGCGTTGCCGTCGTACAGGTACGTCTGGACTGTCTTCGAGGTGGCTGCCGCCGCACCGGGTTCGGTGGACCAGAGGCGGATCTCCTTGACCTGGTTCGCGATGTCGCCGTACGAGCCGCTGGTGGCGGTAGTGGTCGTCGCGTAGACGAACTCCAGGGCTCGGCAGTCCTTCGTGGACGGGGTGGCCGTGCACGCCGCTGTGGTCGCGGCCGAGGTGGGGGCGATGACGCGCTTGGGGCGGGCCAGTTTCTTGTCGCCGACTGTGACGGTTTCCGAGACGACCGTGGTGGTGGAGTTGGTGAGACCGTCCAGGAGGGTGGAGGAGACCTGCCAGGTGGTGGCCGTACTGTCGGGTTTCGTGAACTGGGTGACGGTGCCCTCGGCGTCGGGCAGGGTGAAAATGGCGCCGCGCACGTCCCCGCCGCGGGTCGCCGCGGCCATGTGCAGGGCGGCGACGACCAGTTCGGCATCGTGACGGGCCCCCATCGCACAGCCGAGCAGGCGGCGGGAGAACAGGTCGACAACCGTGGCCAGGTACAGTTTGCCCTCACCCGTTTCGATCTCCGTCATGTCCCCGCACCAGACCAGGTCGGGTGCCTCGGCGCTGAAGTCGCGGCGCACGAAGTCCGGGGCGGCCGGCCGTTTCCCCGGCCGGGTGAGCCCCCGCCGTCTGCGCACCTTCCGCGCGACCAGGCCCAGCTCAGCCATGATCCTCGCGATGGTGTTCACCGAGACCCGCCAGTCCTGTCTCACCCGCCTGATCCAGGTCTCCGGCGAGCCGTAGGTGCCGCCGGAGTCGTCGAACTCCTCCTTCACCGCTTCGATCAGATGCTGTCTGCGCAGCTCACGCCAGGTGGGCCGACGGGCGCGGTGTTTGTAGAACCACGACTCGCTCACGCTCGGAGCGCGGCAGGAGACGCGGTGCGAAATGCCGTGCTCGGTCCTGAAGCCGCTGATCACCCCGACGACGGACGCCCGGTGCGCCACGGCTGCTTCACCCACAGGACCATGCAGCGTTCGAGGACATCACGCTCCATGACCAGTTCCTTGTGGTCCCGCTTGAGCCGGGCGTTCTCCCGCCGGCCGGAGCGGCTCCTGCCCGGCGGGCGCGGGGGACCCAGCTGGCCAGGGTGGTCTCGTTGATCCCCAGATCCTCGGCGACCTCCGCGATCGTCCTGCCGGTCTCCGTGACGATCCGCACAGCTCCCTCACGGAACTCCGGATCGAACTTCCGTCGCTTCTCCGCCATGACTCCCGACTTCCCCTGCAGTCACGGTCTTCACGCTACGAGGGGAGGGACGGGGTGTTCGTGGAGCGGGGGTGACGGCGGCCAGCAGGAGTTCCCCGCGTACGGCCACTCAGCGCGGTGACGCTGAGTGGCCGTACCAGGGTGGATGTCAGCTTCGGAGCTGCCGGAAGAAGGCGCGGATGTCGTCGACGAACAGGTCGGGGACCTCGAAAGCGGGGAAGTGTCCGCCTTCGGCATGTTCGCTGAGGAAGGACGGTCCGCCACCGGGGTGGAGGACTTTGCGGACGAGCGGGTCGCTGTAGAAGAGGGAGGCGCCCATCGGGACACTGTTGGGGGCGCCCCAGCCGCTGTCGGGGGCGTGGGCCAGTTCCCAGTAGAAGTCGGCTGCCGCGGGGCCGGTGCGGGTGAACCAGTAGAGGCTGGCGGTGAGCAGGACGTCGTCGCGGCTGATCGGGGTGGAGGGGTGGGCCCACTGGGCGAGTTTCTCGGCGATCCAGGCCAGCTGGAGGATCGGGGAGTCGGCCAGGCCGGCGGACAGGGCGTTGGGCATGGTCGAGTGCAGGACCCGGTAGCCCTTCATCTGGGACCAGGCCCGTTGCGCCGCTTCGAGGGCGGCGCGTTCTTCCGCGTCGAGGCCCTCGGGCACGGGGAGGTCTTCGCCGGCCATGCCGAGCTGGAGACGGTCTCCGTGGGTGTGCGCGCCGATGACCCGTTCCGGCAGCAGCATCGCGATGCGGCCGGTCACCCCGGCGCCCAGGTCGCCGCCCTCGACCCCGAAGCGCGGGTAGCCCAGCCGGGTCATCAGCTCCCCGAACGCCATGGCGGTCCGTTCCAGGTTCCAGCCCGGCGCCGAGAGCGGGCTGGAGAAGGCGAAGCCGGGCAGCGACGGGATGACGACGTGGAAGGCGTCGGCCGGGTCTGCTCCGTGGGCCCGCGGATCGGTCAGGGGACCTGCGGCCCGGAGGAACTCGGCGAAGGAGGTCGGATAGCTGTGGTTGAGCAGGAGCGGGACGGCGTGGGGCTCGGGTGAGCGCAGGTGCACGAAGTGAATGGTCTGCCCGTCGATCTCGCTGAGGAACTGCGGAAAGGTGTTCAGGTGGGCCTCGTGGGCCCGCCAGTCGAACTTGTCCACCCAGAAGGCGGTCAGCTCGTCGAGGTAGGCCGCCGGGATGCCCCGGCTCCAGTCGGAGCCCGTGCCGGGCACCGGATACGGCGCCCGGGTACGAGCCAGGCGATCATGCAGGTCGTCCAGGTCGGCCTGCGGAATCCGGATACGGAACGGCGTCAAATCGGCACTCATGGTGATCAAGCTAGGGCTTGGCCGGGCCATTCGCTGCTAGCTGCGGCCGAGCGTCGTGTCCAGGGCAGGCAGGCGAGCGTCACAGATCGGCGGGTCACCCTCGGTGACAATCACGGCCAGATGACTCCCCATCACATGGCCGCGAGCGGGGAATCGCAACTGGCCGCTGACACGGGTGTGAGAGCGCCTTGCCTCGCGGAGGAGTGATCATCGAGCGAGGTGTGTGTCCGTCCGCCCCGGGGCCCGCTGGAGGAGTGCGCGGCCCGTTTCGATGACCTGCCTGGCCGACGCCGAGTCGGTTATCGGGGCATGCCTTCTGACGGCACTTCAGCAGCGATTCGCTTGCGTTCGTCCTCCTGATCCCTGCCTGATGGCTCTACCGCCGCTTTTCTGCATCGCTCACCACGACGGTTGTCAACCCAGAAGCTGTCCTACTGCCAACTCCCTTTCATGTTCAGGACACAGGGCGAGCAAGATCCATCTCGCCTGCGCCGCGATCGGCTGTCCGCTCGTGTCCGTCCTGACCGGCGGGGACGCTGTCCGGGTGCCCCGGACCGGACCGGTACGGCCCCGCACCAGGCCCGATCAGGTCCGCAACCGGCCTCGGAAGGGCAGCCTCGGCGGCAGCCCTCCGGCCTTCGACAAGGAGACATGTGAGCACCGCAACGCTACCGGGCGGCACGTGCCGCCGAGCCCCGCGTGAGTGTGCCGGGCCTTCAGACCTCGCCAGGTGCGCCGCTCTCCTGGAGGACTCCTCCGGCGTCGGCGGCGGGTGGGAGCTGGCCGAGGGGGCGGGCGCGGTGGCCGGCGGGGCTGAAGGCGCGGTTCATGCGCTGGAAGCGCCAGGTGTAGTCCGGCCACAGGGTGGTGTTGGTGCCGGTACGTGGGTCCAGGTACCAGCTGGTGCAGCCGCCGGTGGTCCACACGGAGTCGGACATGCGCCGCTGGAGGCGCGCGTTGTACGCCGCCTCGGTCTGCGGCAGTACCTCGATGTCGGCGATCGAGCGGTCGCGCATCTGGGCGATGCAGTCGACGGCGTAACGGATCTGCGCCTCCAGGACGAGGGTCATCGAGGAGTGCGGCAGGCCGCTGTTCGGGCCGATGGTGAAGAACAGGTTGGGAAAGCCCGAGACCATCACTCCCTGGTGGGCCCGCATGCCCTTCGCCCATGCCTCGGAGAGCCGCTGCTCGCCGCGTCCGATGATGCCGTGGGTCATGGGCAGGTCGGTGGTGCGGAATCCGGTGCACAGCACGATGGCGTCGGTACGGCGTTCGGTGCCGTCCCGGCAGACCACGGTGTCCGCCCCGACCTCGGCGATGCCGTCGGTGATCAGGTCCACATTGGCGGCGGCGACCGCCGGGTAGTAGTCGTTGGAGAGCAGCACCCGCTTACAGCCGAAGGCGAAGTCGGGAGTGAGCCGCTCGCGCAGCTCCGGATCGGCCACGCCACGGCTCAGATGCCGCAGCGCCAGCCCCTGAAGCGCCTTCTGGATGTGGGCGTGTCCTCCGACGAAGCCGAGGACGTAGCTCTCCCGGCTCCAGAACAGGGCCTGCCGGACCAGCTGTTGGACGACCGGGAGCCGGGAGTAGAGGTCGTGCTCGATCCGGGTGAGCGTACGGTCGTGCCGCGGGATCACCCAGGGCGCGGTGCGCTGGTACAGATCGAGCCGGGCCACCCGCGGCTGGATCGCGGGTACGACCTGGATCGCGGAGGCGCCGGTGCCGACCACGGCGACTCTGCGGCCCGTGAGGTCGACCTCGTGGTTCCACCGCGAGGAGTGGAAGACCGGTCCCCGGAACTCGGTGAGGCCGGGGAGGTCGGGCACGGCGGGGAAGCTCAGCGGCCCGGTCGCGGAGACGAGGAAGCGCGCCCGGTAGACCGTCTCGCCGAGGGGCGAGGCGACCCGTACCCTCCAGCGGGCCGCCGGCTCGTCCCAGACGGCTTCGCGCACCTTGTGCCGCAGCCTCAGATGCGGGCCGAGCCCGAAGACGTCGACGCTGCGCCGCAGGTAGTCGTGGATCTCCGGTTGGGTGGAGAAGGAGCGGCTCCACCGGGGATTGGGGAAGAACGAGAAGGAGTACAGGAGGGAGGGGATGTCGCAGGTGGCCCCGGGATAGCTGTTGTCCCGCCAGGTCCCGCCGACATCCTTGGCCCGCTCCAGGAGCACGAAGTCGTCGATGCCCGCCTGCTTGAGCCGTACTCCCATACCCAGGCCGGAGAATCCCGCCCCCACGACGGCGACCTCGACCGTGTGCACCGTGCTCCGTGCCTGGGGCGGGATGTCGTCCATGCTTCTCTCCCGGGGGCGTCAAGTGGGTGCGAATCGTGTGGAGTTGGTCCACGGGCCGATCATTCGGGGTGCGTGCTAGCGTCGTCGGACATGGACCTTGCTTCTGCCGAGCGGTTCGCCAGGGAATGGGCCGAGGCGTGGAACGCGCACGATCTGGAGCGCATCCTGGCTCACTACACCGATGACGTGGTCTTCACCTCGCCCGGAATTGTCCGGCTGCTCGGCGATCCATCGGGAGAAGTACGCGGGAAGGAAGCCCTGCGCGCTTACTGGGCCACCGCGTTGAGCCGGCTGCCCGGACTGCGCTTCACCGTCGAGGACGTCCGGGCCTCCGTCCGTACCGTCGTCATCAACTACCGCAACGAGCGGGGCCAGGCGGTCTCGGAGGTGCTGGACTTCCGGGACGGCCTGGTCTGCCGGGGGCTCGGCGCCTATGGGGTCGCGGAGGCCGGTGGATCGCATTCCGGTCAGAGCCCTGCGGGTGGTTCTGGTTCATAGGTCTGCACCGCGGTCCGCCATGACTGAGGGACGGCGATAGAGCGTGCTTCGACGACGTTGTAGGCAATCATGGACGTCTCGCCCTCGGCGGCCGCGATTCCGGTTTCCTCATGCCACATGGCGTACTCGAAGGCGAACGACTTGCCTCCGATCCGGGAGATCCTGACACCCACGCAGACAGGATCACGGAAATGCAGCGGCTGCGCGTAGGAGAAGGAGATCCGGCCCACCACGAATCCGCGTGGGCCGTCCACGTCCTCCTTGAGCACATCGCCCTGGTAGACCGCACGGGCGCTCTCCGCCCAGCGCAGATACGCGACACTGTTGACGTGGCCCAGCATGTCCACGTCGTGGAAGGGTACTTCGAAGCGCTGCACGCAGCGGAAGCGGGAGCGGTCGGGGCTGTTCGGGGCTGACGCCAAGGCGGTCCTCCGTCGGGGGTCGGGACGGGTCAGGCGGAGGCCGGGTCCTCCGCGGGCGGAGCGGCTCCCGCGACGATGGTTTCGTGCACCTGCGCCTTGCGCAGGCCGAGTTCGCGCTGTTCTCGGTCGGCGGCGAGCGCCATGTCCTCGTCGCGGGCCATGAGCGTGTCCAGGTCGTGTTTCGCGTACCGCATGACGCCCAGCTTCTCGTAGGCCGCCTCCACCCGTTCGTCCCACAGCCCGATGTCCCGGAGCGTGGGCACCACACGGGTGAACAGCAGGCTGCGGAACGCCTTCATCGACGGCGAGTTCTCGACGGTCTCGACGCAGTCGGCATGGTCGAGCCCCAGCGCCTGCCACATCTCGTCGCCACGGAACCTGCGGAACAGCAGCCTGGAACCCTCGATGAGGAATTCCTGGCGGTCCCTTCGTTCGGCGTCGGACAGTTCCGCGTAGAGCTCGCGCAGGGCCAGCCGGCCGAAGGCGACATGCCGGGCCTCGTCCTGCATGACGTAGGCCAGGATGGCGTGGGGCAGCGGCGCGACGCCGTCGGCGGTGGCGTCGCGCAGGAGGCCGAAGGACGCCAGCCCCAGCCCTTCGATCAGTACCTGCATACCGAGATAGGGCAGATCCCACCGGGAGTCCGCCAGGATCTGCTCCAGGAGGGTGCGCAAGGCGTCGTTGACCGGGTACAGGAGCCCCAGCTTCTCGCGGACGAACCGGCCGTACGCCTCCAGGTGCCGGGCCTCGTCGATGACCTGGGTGCTGGCGTAGAACTTCGACTCCAGGTCCGGGACGGTCTCCACGATCCGCGCGGCGCACACCAGGGCACCCTGCTCACCGTGCAGGAACTGACTGAACTGCCAGGCGGTGGTGTGCAGGAAGAGCTGGGCGACGAACCGCCGGTCGTGGCCGAAGCGCTCCCAGGTCCGCGAGCCGTGGATCGGGATCAGTTCCTCGGGCTGGCCCAGGGGGTTGTCGCGGTCGACATCGAGTTCCCAGGGAATGCGGGTGGCCGCGTCCCACTGCCGGTCCTTGCCTCGCTGGTAGAGCGCCATCAGCCGTTGGTCACCGAGGTCGTACTCCCAGGTCATCCGGGCGTCGCCGGTGGCCGGTACATGGAGTTCGGGACCCAGGTCAGTGCCGGTGTCCACGAGCTGCAGGGGCGGCACGGTGCCGGCATCGGTCGTCGTGTGCATCGTCAGCCTTCGCTCCGGTGGTTGTCATCAACTGGCCGCGCAGGGCGTCGAGATACGGCCCCGGGTGGTCGCGGAAGCAGAAGTGGCCGCCCGGTACCGCTCGCAGGACGAAGCGGGAACGGGTCCAGCGATCCCAGGCCGCCATGGTCCGGCCGGGCTGGAGGGGATCGTCGGTGGCGCACAGGCCGGCGACCGGGATGTCGAGCAGAGGAGGTTCCCACATTGGCCCGTGCCGTAGCAGCGCCAAGTCCCTTCGGCCGGACTCGATGCCGGCATCGCGTATCCGCCCCGGCCCGGGCCCGCCACGAGGGCGGACGGTGTCCCGCAGGGCACGGGCGGCGATCTCCAGCAGGTCGTCCGCGCTGCCGTCCAGGTGGCCGATCAGGTGCGGGGGCGGGCAGTTGGAGACCACCAGCACGGCCGGGGGAGCGTCGTGGTCCGTACGCAGCTCGGTCGCGAGGAGGTGCGCGAGAAGGGCGCCGAAGCTGTGCCCGAACAGGCCGTAGCGCGCCGCGGGCGGCTTCGCCCTCAGCTCTTCCCGCACCTGCCCGGCCAGCGCCGCCACCGCCTCGGCCGACGTACGGGCGGGCGGTACGCCACGCTGTGTGCCCCGGCCCGGCAGGTCGAGTCCGGCGAGGCGCAGGGTGCCCTGGGCGCGGTGGTTGAGGCGGGCGTACGCCTGGCCCGTCCCGCCCGCGTAGGGCACGCAGTAGAGCGTGGCGACGTCCGTGGTCATCCGCGTTCCGCGGAGAGCGCGGAGGGAAGCTCGGCGGCGACGCGTTCGGCGAGCAAGGTGAGGGTCGGCCGGTCCGCGAGGGTCTCCGCGGTGAGCACGACCCCGGTGTCCTCCTGGACGCGGTCCCCGATCTCCAGGGCGAGCAGGGAGTCCACTCCGAGGTCATCGATGGGCAGATCGACCGGCACGCTCTCCCGCTCGTCGAGGTCCATGCCCTCGCGGATCAGCGCGACGAGATAGCCGAGAGCGGCCCGCGCGGCAGACCCGTCGTCCGGTCCCCTCTCCGGCGCACGGGACTGGGCCAGGAGTTCCTTCAGGTCGGTGTCCGCTGTCCTGGGGGCGGTCATCGGGGCTCTCCTTCGTGGATACCCCCGGCTTCAGCCGAGGGTGGGGGTACCTCCCGCTCGCGGGGGAGAAGCGAAGCTGCTGCGGAGCAGAGCAGGAAAATCCGGTTCGCCGCCAGGACGGACCGGCGCCGACCGGAAATCGGCCGACACCCGTTGCTCACGCGGAAGTTGGTAAAACGTGGGGCGTGGCGCGGCAGGTCAAGCGGGCGTTCAGGTACCGCTTCCATCCCACGGACGGGCAGGCGGCTGAGCTGTCGCGCGTGTTCGGCTGCGTCCGTCTCGTCTGCAACAAGGCGCTGAAGGAGCGCACCCGTGCCTGGTACGGCGAGCAGCGCCGGATCTCCTACGTGCAGTCGTCCGCCGCGCTGACGCAGTGGAAGAAGACCAGGGAACTCGCCTTCCTGACCGAGGTGTCCTCCGTCCCGCTCCAACAGGCACTGCGCCACCTTCAGGCGGCGTTCGGGCCGCTGGACATCTGCTGGTTCGTGTCCCTGCTGTGCGAGGACACCGTCACCCCGGCCCCCGCCACCACGAACGCGGTCGGCCTGGACGCCGGGATCACCTTCCTGGTGACCCTGTCCACCGGGGAGAAGATCGCCAACCCGAAGCACGAGCGGCGTGACCGCACCCGCCCCGCGAAGGCGCAGCGTGAGCTGTCGCGGAAGGCGAAGGGCTCGGCGAACCGGGAGAAGCCCCGGCGGAGGGTCGCCAAGGTCCACGCCAGGATCGCCGACCGGCGCCGCGATTTCCTGCACAAACTGTCGACTCGTCTCGTCCGTGAGAACCAAACGGCCGTGATCGACCGTTGGTTCCCGTCCAGCAAGCTGTGCGGGGCCTGCGGCGCGGTGCACGACCGCGACGTGAACGCGGCACGCAACATCCTGGCCGCCGGGCTGGCGGCGTCTGCCTGCGGAGACGGTGTAAGACCTCAACGGGAGTCCTCCCGGACGGGGCGGTCGTCGGTGAAGCAGGAACCCCGGCGGGCGACCGCTGGAATCTCCCGTCCTTGAGGCGGGGGAGGAAGTCAAGGCGTCCTCCGTCGTCCTCCGTCGATCCAGTAACGGCGCTTCTCGAAGGGGTAGGCGGGCAGTCGGACTCGTCGGGTCGCGGGGCCGTTGACCGCGGCGAGGTCGAGATCGCCGCCGAGCGTGTGGTGCGTGCACGCGGCGGTGAACAGGGCTTCGAGGTCGAACAGGTCCACCGGCACCGGGCGTTCACCGCCCCGGGCGGCGAAGAAGTGGGCGCGGGCGGCCGAGCCGTCCAGGCCGTCCAGGTCCTCCACGACGGGAACACCCCAGGAACGCAGGGCCGAGGCGGCGGTCCGGAAGCCGAGCGTCTGCTGGCCGTCCGGAGCCGGGCAGGCGGTGAGCCGTACCGGCGGGGGCGGGACCACGGGGGCGGTCGGCCTCGGCGCCGTGAGCCACTTGTCGAGCTTCTCCAGCAGTTCCGGCAGGGTGGCGCAGTGGAAGGCCGCGCGCCGGGGGAAACGCGTACGGTGCCCGCTCAAGGTCGCCGCGACAGCGGACAGGTCCGGTTCGGTGCGGGCCAGGGCGGTGGCCAGCCTGGCGACGGACTCGCGCAACGCGGCCTCGGTCCTGGCGGACACGGGGACGATCACCCGGCGCCCCGACGGCACCACCGGCGCGGGGCGCTCGGCTTCCTCCAGGACGACATGGACGTTCGTACCGCTGAAGCCGAAGGAACTCACGGCCGCCGCCCGGGGCCGGTCCGCAGTGGGCCAGGGGAGCGGCTCGGCGGCCGTGGACAGGCGGGTGCCGGTCCAGTCGGCCTTCTGGTTGGGGCCGTGCCGCAGCGGGAGGGCGGGGAACTCGGCGTGTTCGAGCGCCAGCACGGTCCTGATCAGCCCGGCGATACCGGCCGCCGCTTCGAGGTGTCCGACCGACGCCTTCACGGAGCCGACCCGCACCGGCTCGCCCGCCGCCCGGTCGGTGCCGTACACCGCGCCGATCGAGCCGAGTTCGATGGCGTCGCCGAGCGGTGTGGCGGAGCCGTGTGCTTCCACATAGTCGATCTGACGCGATGTCAGTCCGGCGTCGCGCAGCGCCTCGGCCATGACCGCCCGTTGAGCGGATCCGGAGGGTGCCGTGATGCCGTTGCCGGCCCCGTTGTGGTTCATCGCGCTGCCCCGGATCGACGCCCGCACCGGCATGCCCCGGCGCCGGGCCGTGGACAGGGGCATGAGCACCGCGACCCCGCACCCCTCGCCCCGTACATAGCCGTCGGCGCTCTCGTCGAAGGGGCGGCAGCGGCCGCTCGGCGAGAGCACCCCGAGCCGGGCCAGTGCCTCGGTGGGCTCGGTCGCCAGGACCAGGTTCACCCCTGCGGCCACGGCCAGGTCGCACTCACCGCGGCGCAGCGCCTGAACCGCGAGATGGACCGCGCTCAGCGAGGACGAGCACGCCGTGTCCACGGAGAGACTGGGGCCGCGCAGGCCCAGGTGGTACGAGATGCGGCCGGCGGCGGACGCCGGGCTGACGCCGACTCCGGTGAAGCGGGAGAGCCGGCCGCCCTCGGCGATGCGGGCGTAGTCCGCCGAGGAGATCCCCACGAACACGCCGGTACGGGAGTCGCGCAGCGAGCGCGGATCCACCCCGGACTCCTCCAGCGCCGCCCACGCGGTCTCCAGCAGCAGCCGGTGCTGGGGATCCATGGCGTTCGCGTCCGGGGCGCTGACCTCCAGCAGCGGCGCGTCGAAGTACTCGATCCCGGCGAGTACGCCGAGCCGGCCGAAGGCGTGGTCCTCGGGCGGGAGTTCCAGCAGTCGGCGGCGGTCGGCGGGCAGGCCGCCGGTGAGGTCGTCGCCGCCGCGTACCAGGTTCCAGAAGGCGTCGCTGTCGTCGGCTCCGCCCGGCATACGGCAGGCGAGGCCCACGACGGCGACGGGCTCGGTCGCGGCCTGCGGGGCGTCCTCCTGCTCCGGCGCGGGTGCCGGGTCCTGCCGTAGGGCGTGCGTGAGGTCGGCGACCGTCGGACAGTCGAAGAACACGCCGATCGGGACGGTCCGGCCGGTCCGTCTCTGGAGGGCGGCGGCGACCTCTGTCAGGCCCAGTGAGTCCAGACCGAGTTCGGACCAGGTGCGCCGGCGATCCACCTCGTCCGCGGGGACGGCGAGTACCGTGGCGACGGTCTCGGCGATGACCTCGGCCGACGGTGTGTCCGTAGCGGTGACGGCCGGCGGAGTTCCCGCCAGGGTGTCGCGTGCGAAGTCCGTGCGGTGCAGTTCGTCCAGCGCGGCGCGGTGCAGCAGGTCGCGGCAGAGCGAGCGGCGTACTTTGCCGCTGCTGGTCTTCGGAACCGTACCCGGGGGCACGAGGACGGTCAGACGCAGGCTCACCCCGCAGGCGGCGGTCACCGCGGCCCGTATCCGGCGGTCGGCGGAGGCGAGTTGTCCGGCGGACAGGCCCCGGTCGCGGACCTCCGCGACCAGCGCCGCCTCCTCGCCGTGCACGCCGTCGAGGGCGAAGGCCGCCGCGCAGCCGGGGCGCAGTTCGGGAACGGCGTGCCAGGCGGCCTCCTCCAGCTGGGCGGGCGCGACATTGCGCCCGCGCACGATGATCAGGTCCTTGATCCGGCCGATCACCACCACCTGCCCGTCCCGCAGACAGCCCAGGTCGCCGGTGCGCAGGTACGGGCCGTCGCCGTTCGCGAGCCGGGCCCCGAAGACGGCCTCGCTCTCCTCGGGCCGTCCCCAGTAGCCGGCGGCCACGCTCGGTCCGCGGAGCCAGATCTCGCCCTCCTCGCCGTCGGGCAGGACCGTCCGGTCGTCGGGGGAGACGATCCGCAGCTCCAGACCACGCGGCTCCCCGCTGGCCACCGCCGTGCGCTCGGTGACGACCAGGGGCTCGCGGCGCAGCGCGGTTCCGGTGGCCATCAGGGTGCTCTCCGCCATCCCGTAGCAGGCGAGGAAGGCGCTGCGGCGGAATCCGGCCGGGGCGAAGGTGTCCGTGAACGCGTCCAGGGTCTGCGGACGGAGTGTCTCGGCGCCGTTGAACGCGACGTTCCAGCGGCTCAGGTCCAGCTCCGCGACGTCCTGTGGCCGGGCCCGGCGCGCGCACAGGGCGTAGGCGAAGTCGGGGCCGCCGCTGGTGGTGGCGCCCACGGTGGTGACCAGCCGCAGCCAGGACAAGGGGTCCTGCAGGAAGGCCAGGGGCGAGCTGAGGTGGACCGGGAACCCCTGGTGCAGCGGGGTGAGGATGCCGCCGATCAGCCCCATGTCGTGGTAGGGCGGCAGCCAGATGACGCCGGTGGAGTCGCCGGTGTGGCCGAAGGCCGACTCGATCACCTCCAGGTTGGCCAGCAGGTTCTCGTGGCGGACGATCACCCCCTTGGGGTGTCCCGTGCTGCCCGAGGTGTACTGGAGGAAGGCGGGATCCCCGGCGTTCGGCCGGGCGACGTCCTGCGGCGCCATTGGCTCGGTGTGCTCGTCGGTGGCGACCACCCGCAGCTGCCTGGCACCCCCTGCCGCCAGCCCCTCCGCGACGCCGGAGGCCAGGTCCCGTGTGGTGCAGACCAGTTCCGCGCCGCAGTCGCGGGCGACGGCGCCCACTCCGGTCCAATGGTCGGCGCTGAGCGGGGGATAGACCGGTACGGGCAGCACACCGGCGTACAGACAGCCGATGAAGGCGGCGATGTACTCGGCGGACGGCGGCGGGTACAGCAGGATCGCGGTGCGGTGTCCGACGCGCCCGGCGGGCGGGCGGCCGCCGTCGGGGTTCAGGGCCGCCGCCACACAGCGGGCCCGCGCATCGAGCCGGCCGTACGTGAGCTGATGGACCGACTCGGGCAGGTGCAGATGGAAACCGACGGTGGCGGGAGCCGTACGGGCCCGTGTGTCCATCACGTCCACCAGGCTGCGGACCGGAATGCGCCCGCCGGCCGGGTGGTCCGGGATGCTCCGGGCCGCCCGGGTCACCGGTGCCCCGCACGGGCCGGGTGGAAGGGGGACCAGGAGAACTGGCTCCAGTAGCTCTCGGCGAGCTCCACCCACGTCCACAGGAGTTCGGGGGAGTCGGCGAATCGGTGCGGGCTGACCATCAGCCAGCTGAACACCGCCTGGCTGTCCCGGCAGGAGCCGCAGTGTCCGCTGGTGCAGCAGAACTGGACGGTTTCCAGGTCCGCGGCCCAGGTGGTGAACTTCGGCAGCACCGGGTTCCCGTTCTGCACGCGGTCGTGGTGGGCCGGGAGACCGGAACTGATGCTGGGGCAGACGTCGTAGCCGAACTCCCCCCAGTGGCTCCGGCCGGTGATCATGACCTCGATGGAGTACGGGTGGCTGATCACCGTCTCCGGGTAGGCGGCCCGCACACGCAGTGCCTCGGCGAGCAGCTCCCGGGTGCGTTCGGCGTAGAGCGGGTCGCCGGTGTCGTAGCTGCTGTAGAAGTTGAAGTGGACCCGGTTGCCGTGGGCGCGGATACGGCGGACGGTGTCCTCGATGTAGTCGATGCCCTTCTCGGTGAGGGCGTAGATGTATCCGGCCCGCGGGTCGTCCCGGTAGTTCTCCAGCGCGGTCTCGAACAGGTCGGTGAAGCGTCTGCCGCCCGGGCGGATCGCGCGCAGCTCGTCGTCGAGGGGCCCGCCGCCGAAGAGCGAGATGGCCACGGTCAGGTTCTCGAACCCTTCCAGCGGCAGCGGTTTGAGACCGTTGGTGGAGATGGTCACGTAGGGCATGGCGTCGCGGTAGACGGCGATCCGGTCCAGGACGAGCGTGGGCTCGCCGCCGATCAGCAGCGCCGTGTTGACGCCGCGGGCGACCTCGGCCCGCACGAACGCCCTGAGATCGTCGAGGCCGGTCTTCTCCTTCGTGGACTTCTCGAACTCGTAGGTGAAGAACCAGCAGCCCTTGCAGCGGAGATTGCACGCGTTCGTCAGGTGGTACTCGGAGGAGCGGATACCGGCCGAGAATCGGCGTACGGCGTCGAAGCGGGCCTCGAGTTCGGGATCCGCGGCGAGTGACTCGCGCAGGCGCTGCCCCCAACCGGTCAGGCCGGGGGCGGAGTTCCTGCGCGTCGAGGGGAGGGTGATCGTGACGTCCTGCTTCGTCACCGCGCGGGGTCTTCCGGCGCGGTGGGGGCGTCGGGAATCGTCAGCCCCATCTTCGCGAGCTCGGGCCGGATCCGGGCCACGAACACATCGCGGGCCTCGGCGTTGGTGCGCTGGCGCAGCCCCCAGCGCAGGTACCGCTCGGTGCGCGTGGAGTTCTCGCTGCCGAACAGGCTGAGGACGAACGGCCACATACGCGTCAGCGTCTGCTGGACCTCCTCCCGGCCGGCCTCGTCCTTGATCAGCTCGCGGACGATCCGGCGGCCGTGCCCGACGTGGATGTGCTCGTCCTTGATGACCTTCCCGAAGGAGTTCGCCCAGGGCCGGTAACTGGAGTGGGCCATCTCCTCGATGTGGTCCAGGACCGCGTTCTCCCCGATGTACGAGAACAGGGCGCGCTGGGGCCACGTCTTGATGTTGTGGATGGCGGGGGAGGCGTACAGGCCGCGGTCCAGGAGCTTCTGGTGCAGCATGTACGAGGTGTCGATGCCGAGGTCCTCCAGCACCTGGGCCCCGATCATGTAGTGGTCGATCTCCTCCGCGGCCCGCTCGCAGCACACCTTGCGTTCGTACGCGTTGGGGGCGATCGGGAAGAAGACCTGGAGGTAGTCGTCCGCGCCGGAGAGCTCGCCCTCGGTGTGGACCATCATCTGGTGGGTGGCCAGCTCCTGGTACTCCTCGGGCATCCGGCGGAAGTCCTCGGGGGTCTCCACCACCGGCACGGCCCCGGCCGTCTCGTGCGGCATGTCTCGGTCCTCTCCTCGGCGCTCAGCGGGCAACGGTGCCGGTCGGGTCGTCGGCCGGAATGTCCTGCGGTATATCGCCTTCCGATTCGGCGAGCGCCGCCTCGATGCTCTGGTGGAACCAGGCGATGGCCTTCTCGTAACGGCCGAAAGTGAGCGCGGAATTACCGCCCGAGTTCATGCCCTGCTGAATGGAGAGGAACCGCGCCGCGTCCTCCCGCTTGACCTTCTGGATGACTTTGAGGCTCTTCTGCCACTTCTCCTCCTCCGCCTCGGACTCATGGAGGCGGCGGGCCAGGAGCGCATAGAAGTTCATCGTCGAGTGGTCCACGCCGTCGGGATATACGTGCCACACGGCCGCATGCTCGGGGAGCACCGCGATCATCGTGTTCGGCCAGACGACGTACAGCAGCGTGGACTGCTCCACCAGATCCCATTTCGCCTCGTCGATGTGCCGCAGTTCGGTGATCTCCCGGCGGGGCAGCACACAGCGGATGTGCGAGCCGAACGAGTCGAACTTTCCGACGTTCGAAAGGAACACCGGATAGATCGTGGTGCGGTGGGTGAACTTGGTGTGGTAGTTCTCCAGGAAGATGTCGAAGGGCAGCTTCCAGTTCACCGGATGACGGACCGTCGACGGTTCGAGGGCCACGTACTCCGCGAGCCCCAGGTCCTGGAGATCCTTGCCGACCTCGTCGAGCCAGTCCACCAGCTCCCGCTCGGGGGCGTTGCCGTCGGCCTGCACGTAGACGAACCCCGCGTGCACCTGCGACCAGAGCTCCCGAAGGCCGAACCGCCCCTTGTCGGACGCCACTTCGGGGAAGCCGAAGTCGTCCGGGACATGGCGCAGCGCCCCGTCGGACCCGTAGGTCCACGCGTGGTAGGGACAGGCGAACGCGTTGGCGTGCCCGGCCTCCCGCTCCTCGATCACGGTGCCGCGGTGCCGGCAGACGTTCACGAACGCGCGGATCCGCTCGTCCTTGCCGCGGACGACAAGAATGGGCACTTTCCCGACCCGGACGGTCTTGAAGTCTCCGGCTTTCGGGAATTCGGCGACATGCCCGACGGACAGGGGCCTGCGGTACCAGATCTGCTTCAGCTCCGCGGACAAGCGCTCCGGATCGGTGTACACGGTGACGGGATTGAAATATTCCGTCTCCTGGCCCGCCATGTCCGTGGTGCGCTGGTCGTTGAATTCCAGCAGTTGCTGGATGATCTGGACCTGGGTGCTGTGATCCATCAGTGCCCCTCTCGCGACGACAACGCGGTACCGAGGAGGAAGGGTGAGAAAGAGTGACTGTGAGTCCTGGGTCCGGCGGGAACTCGGAGAGCACGGGCCGGACCGATTCCCTCACGACACTGCCGAAACGATTACTCGTGCGTCAAGTTAGGTGTCCCGAGCAGTCAGCGAATTCCGGCCGTACGCGTGCTGTGAAAGCGATCTCGGAATGCCGCTGCCCGAACGCCCTCACGAGGGGCGCACGGCTCCGGACCGTGCCGGACGCCCGGACAGGCGGAGGCACCGCACGGCCGTACTCCTCGCTCCTCTGGCCCCAATCCGCAGCTCGGCCCTGCCGGACCAGGATTGCCGGCGACCACCCTGCGAGATCACTCGACTATGTCTCGAAACAACTGACCGCCGATGCGCGGGCCTGGCCGACGGCCCAGGGCCTCGGCGTGCCCGCACTGGTAACTTGCGTTGCATGGAGCCGAGATCCCGCACTCTCTGGTTGCGCACCGAACCCCTCCACGCCGTCGTCTACTTCGACGAGCAGTGCCGCGCGCTGGGCCGGTCACTGGGGCTCAAGGGCTTCTGGATGGGCTACTTCGCGTTCCGTACCGCGCCCATGGGGGCGGTCGGGCAGGGGGCGGCCACCGCCGCCCTCGCCGTGTTCGCCCCGGGCATGGTCGGCCGCGCCCTGCCGTCGGCGTGGGAGACCGTCACCCCGCAGCAGGCCGTCGAAGCGCGCGCCGGCGCCGCCGCGCGGGCACTGCGGCGGGTCGTCCCCCGCATCGAGGAGCACGCGGCCGTCCTCACCGAGCCGCTGACGGCCATGGTGGAAGACGCCCCGGCCCTCGCCCGGCCGTTGTTCACGGCCAACCGTCCACTGTGCGACCGGGCCGACCCGGTGGAACGGCTGTGGCAACTCGCCACGGCCCTGCGCGAGTTCCGCGGTGACGCCCACGCCGCGACCCTCGCCGACCATGACCTGGACGCACCGGAAGCGCTCGCCCTGACCGCCGGCACGGGCAGGGTGACCCACGAGAGCATGCGGGCGGACCGGGGCTGGAGCGAGGCCGAGTGGACGGGAGCCGTGGACCGGCTGCGCTCCCGGGGACTGCTGGACGCCGAGGGGAACGCCACCGACCGGGGCCGCGCGGAACGCGACCGGATCGAGGACGCCACCGACCGCCTGGCCGCGCGGCTGCTGCGCCCCCTCGCCGCTCCCCGGGCGGACGCCCTGCTCGCCGCCCTGGAAGAACCGGCCCGGCGCGTGCTGCGGGCGAAGCTGCTTCCCTTCCCGAACCCCATCGGCCTGCCGGACGAGACGGACCCGGGACCGGTCGACGAATCGCCCTCGGCCGCCGGCTGACGACGACTGCCCGGCCGCACCGCCGGGTCGGTGAGGTCGGGTTCGCGGCTGTGGCGCCGCCCACCGCGAGGCCGCACCACGTAGGCATCCTTGATGCCTTCCGAGGCCGCTGCCACAATCCCCCTCATGTTCGATCCGACGCCCGTCATCGACGACCTGCGTGACGAGGGCGAGGAACTCGACCGGCTGGTAGCTGAGTTGACGGCCGAACAGTGGACCCTCGCCACGCCCGCACCCCGCTGGACGATCGCCCATCAGATCGCCCATCTGCAATGGAGCGACCACGCGGCGCTGATCGCCGTCACGGACGAGGACGGTGGCCGCGCGCTGGCCGAGCAGGTTCTCGCGGCTCCCGGTTCCTTCGCCGACGAAGGAACCGAAGAAAGTGCCCGGCTCCCGCCCGATGAGCTGCTGCCCAGGTGGCGCGAAGGTCGCGCCGCGCTCGACCGGGCGCTTCGGGACGCGCCGCCCGGCAGCCGCTTTCCCTGGTTCGGCCTGAACCTGTCCGTCGGCTACATGGCCACCGGCCGCCTGATGGAGACCTGGGCCCACGGCCAGGACATCGCCGATGCCGTGGGCGCGGTTCGCACCCCTACGGAACGGCTCCACCACGTCATCGGCCTCGGTGTCCGCACCAGGGACCTCGCCTTCATGACGCACGGGCTCGCCGCGCCCACCGAGGCGTTCCGGGTGGAAGTCACCGGCCCGGCCGGCGAATCGTGGACCTACGGCCCCGAAGACGCCCCGCAGCGCGTCACCGGCCCGGCCCTCGACTTCTGCCTCCTTGTCACCCGGCGCGCTCACCGCTCCGACCTCGCCGTACACGCCGAGGGCCGCGACGCCGACCGCTGGCTCGACATCGCCCAAGCCTTCGCGGGCCCGTCCGGAACAGGCCGCCCGCCCAGGGAAGCGGCTGACTGACCGTCCCGGGGCAAGACGCCCGGAGTCGTGCCGGGCTCCTGGGCCGGCGTACGCAGACGGGCAAGCGATCCTGGCCCGGGGCCGATCGGGGACCGGGCCCTGCTTGCCGCTGCCCTGCCGACCGAGGACACGGCGCTGGATCTCGCGCCGGTGGTTTTCAAGCGTGTTGTCGAGGCGCACGGCAGCGGCCTTGGCCGCCTCCTCGGGTCCGCTGTCGCGGATCGTCGTCGTCGGAGTTGGTTCAGGGCAGCAGTTCGTAGACGGCGTTGACCGGTGATTCGGCCACCCGGCGCCAGTTCGGGAAGCCCGCCTCGTGGGCGAGGCTGCGGAGTGCCTCCTCCCCTGGGTGGTTGCCGAGTGCGTGTCCGCCGTCCTGGGCCATGGCCGCGGGGAGGCACAGGACGGGTGACACCGCGAGGAACAGGCGCCCGACGGGGTCCGCGTTCGCCTCGGGGTCTGCTGATGTCCGGGGTTCGACGAGCATGACGCTGCCTCGGTCCGACAGTGACCGGCGGGCGGAACGCAGTGCGGTGAGCGGGTCTCCCATGTCGTGCAGGCAGTCGAAGAACGTGATCAGGTCGTACGGGGAGTCCGGGCCGGCGAGATCGCCGGCGCCGGAGACGCTGAACCGTACGCGGTCGCCGAGTCCCCGTGCGCGAGCCGTCTCGCGGGCGACGTCGATCGAGGCGTCGTGGCTGTCGAGGCCGTGGAACCCGGCGGCCGGGTACGCCTCGGCCATGAGCAGGGTGGAGTGGCCGACACCGCAGCCGATGTCGGCCACGCTTCCCCCCTCGGTGAGTCTCTTCGCGTTGTCGTGCAGGCCGGGCAGCCAGTGCTCGACCACGTTGGCCTGATAGCCGGGACGGAAGAAGCGTCCGATGGCCTGGAACATCTCCGGCGGATAGTCACCCCACCCCACTCCGGTACCGCCGCGGAAGCTCTCCAGGAGCCGGTCCTCCATGCGGTACAGCGCCTGGAGCGCTCCGAAGATGCCGATCCCGGCGTACGGGGAGTCGTCGTCCGCGAGCACGGCGGCGTGCGCGGCGGGCAGCTCGTAGACCTCGGGCCCGGCCTCCGGGCGGTCGAGGCGCACGTAGCCCGCCGTGACCTGGCTGTGCAGCCACTCCCGTACGTGCCTCTCCTCGGTTCCCGTCCGCGCGGCCAGGTCGGCGGATGTCAGGGGGCCCGCCGCGGCCATCGCCCGGTAGAGGCCCAGCCGGTCTCCGAGGGAGACGGTGAGCCCGGTGACCGATGCGGTGGCGTCCGTCAGGACTCTGACGAGGAACTCCATCGGGTCCTCGCCGTCCGGTCGGGGGTGAAGAGACATGGCCGTATCTCCTTCTGCCGGGCCGCTGCGCACGCGGGGGCTTCTCAGCATGGCGAGCCGTGTTGCGGGGCCTCATACGCATACCGGTCAAGCTCTTTGCCCGAAGGCCGGGCTCTTCGCGGCAACGACGGGGCGGGGGCGAGTGGTGTGGCGAAGGCGGGCGTTGAAGGGATGTCCGCTCCGGCCTGGCGTCAGATTCGGCATGACCGGCAGGGGCCTTGACGGCATGGAGGCGTTGCATGCCGGTGAGCAGAGGCAGCTGCGGAGCTGGTGGGCCAGGTCAGTTCAGGGAGAGGCCGGCCAGGGCGGCGTCGGCGGTGGCCTCGTTGAGTGCCAGGGGCGTGTTGTCGAGGACGGCGAGCCTGATCAGGGCGCGGACGTCGTCTCCGTGTGGGTGTGCTGCCAGGGGGTCGTAGAAGACGAGCAGATCGATCTCACCCCTGGTGATCAGCGCGCCGATCTGCTGGTCGCCGCCGAGGGGGCCGCTGCGCAGCGGGGTCACGTCGAGCCCGGTCCCGCGGGCGACGAGGGTGCCGGTGGTGCCGGTTCCGTAGAGGCGGTGCCGGGCGAGTGCGGCGCTGTGGCGGGCGGCCCAGGACAGGAGGTCGGCCTTGCGGGTGTCGTGGGCGACGAGGGCGACCCCCAGCCGCTCCGGTGCGGCGGACGCGAGGGGGTCGGCAGGGAGGCCGGGTCGGCGAGGGGGAACAGGTACGCGGCCACACCCATGAACTCCTGGCGGGTCAGGCGGCCGTCGCCATCGGTGTCCAGCGCCTCGAAGGCCAGGTCCGGGTCGGAGGCGGCACCGGTGGAGCCGAAGAAACGGGCGTATTCGTCCGCGTCGACGACACCGTCGCCGTTCCGGTCCAGAGCGTCGGCCAGTGCGTCGAGGGCGCGCATCGTCGAGGCGCGGAAGGCGCGGCTGCCGTCGAAGGCCCTGCGGGAGGTCGCGGCGACGAACTCCTGTTCGCCGATACGGCCGTTGCGGTCGGCGTCGGACACGAGCGCCAACTGGGTCCACAGCTCGTCGTACGCGTCGTGCAGGGCGCGGCGACGTGAGGCGTCGGCGTCCAGCCCGAGTTCCTGGCACATGCGGTGGACGTAGGCGGTCAGGTCCTCGCGGGTCAGTTGACCGTCGCCGTCCATGTCGTAGCCGTGGAAGGCGGCGGTGACACGAGGCAGCCAGGTCTCGGATGTCATGAACGTTCCCCGCTTTTCGTACCGACCGTGTCCGCCCGAGCTGGGGAAACCGCGGGAGGTGCCTCACTCTGGGTGCGACGCGGCTCGCACCGCGGTGAAGAAACCGGCGCGGGCCTTGTGGACTGCGCGCACTCATCGCGCAGAACCTCGTGCCGCTGCTCAGGGAGACAAGGGGTGTTCGCCCGGCGCTGGACGGGGGAGAGCGGGGATCACCTCGGACGGCGGGCGAGGCCGATGCCGTGGTGGTGCTGTGCCACCGTGCGGAGCAGCCGGCCCTCGCGCTGACGGTGACGCCAATGCATGACCGGGTCCAGTTCGGCCGGCCGCTCGGCTCAAGTCGGGATACAGCTTTCCGGCGGGTCCGCAGCTCGTTGAGGATGCGCAACGCTCATGGGGGCTAGAGGGCGTCGGAGACGAGGAGGTTGATGACGGTGATGTGCTGGCCGCAGTTGGGGCATTCGTGGATGGCGTTCAGGTGGGACGCGGACGCGCTGGTGGAGTCGTCCGGCTCGTGTGTACGTGTGCGATGTGTCCGCCACCACCGGGCCCGGCAGCCGGAGTCGCAGAATCTGCGGTTCGGGGTCCGGCTCGTCCAGACGAACTCCGCGTCGCACTCGGCACAGCGTCGGATCGCGGTGACCATGCGTCCTCCTCGGTGTGCTCGGCGGCGCGGACTGCTCCGCCGGACCAGTAGAACCGGAGGCGGGTAACCGCTCAGTAACACCATCACGCTCCCGGGAATTGCTTCCGGCGGCGGTCCTGTTACCCCGCCGTGACCGGCCGCGGCGGAGGATGAGGGCACTGACGAGCGGTGGATCGGGGGGGCGCGGGATGTCAGGCGAACAAGCACGTCGAACCGGAGGGCCGGCGGAATTGCCGGCGCGGCACACCGGCCTGGTCTCACTGGACGGACAGCTGGTCACCCGGCGTACCGCGATGTCGCTCCCCCCGGGCCTGCCGCTGGCGCAATGGCGTCACCTGGGGCGGCAGATATTTGTTGTGGCGGATTCGTCGGCATGGTGGATGGGTGACTGGCTGATCTATGGACGGAACGAATATCCGGACCGCTATCGCCGTGCCCTGGCGGAGACCGGCCTCGACTATCAGACACTGCGCAATTATGCGTGGGTGGCCGGAAAATTCGAGCCTGCCGAGCGGCGCGCGCGGCTGAGTTTCCAGCATCATGCCGAGGTGGCCAGTATTCCTGCGGGGGAGCGGGACGAATGGCTTTCCCGTGCCGAACGTGGCGGTTGGTCGCGGAACGAGCTGAGGCATCGGTTGCGGGCTCATCGCGAATCCGATCGCGAGGCGCCTGAGTCCCCCATACGGTTGAGTGTCCAGCTCGAACGCGGTGTCCGGTGGCAGAAGGCGGCGGAAGCGGCGGGTCTTGATCTGCTGGACTGGATGGTCCAGAGACTGGACGAGGCCGCCGACGAACCGGCGGAATCGGGTTCTCCGGAAGCTTCCCGCGCACCGTCTCCCGGAGCGTGAGTCTCCGCTTCCATTCACGGAGCTTTCCCCTGGTGAGGCCCGTGTGCGTCCCGTCGGCGTCCCGCCGGCGGGACAGTTCGGTTTCTCTGTCACGCACTGCTGTGCGAGCGTGTGACGCGGGGTGTACAGACTATGTCGAATTGTCGACCTCGGTGGTCGAGGCGGCGTGAACCGGAGGGTGCGGTCACCATCTCCGAACGCCTCCAGCGTGCGCTGACGCGGATCTGATACCCGACAAGTGGGTGTAATCCCCGCTCCTCGGCAGACCCGCGCGGCGGGCGTATGTCGGTTGCTGTCCAGGTATCGAACGGGATGGGCGGTGTACAGTCCCTGTCACCGAACGGACTGCCTTTAGGGGCCGCAGTCCGCGCGTTGCGTTACGGGGGATTTTGATGCACTCAATCATGTGCAAGGTCCGCATGATCAACGATTTACGCCAGCCGCAGTGCGCATCGGGCGATGCCTGCGTCCACGGTGTATGCACGCGCCTCATCTCGCGCGTGGCCAACTTCTCTTACAGGGTGGCCTGACTCCGCCGTCGGCGGATTGCCAGTGTCCAGACTTTGTGTTCTGTGGCTGCGCCCGCGAATTGTTCATTCATCGCGGATTGCGTGCTTGTGCGTACATCGAAGGAGGGGATATGCAGCCTGGCCAGGCGCAATTCGATCAGGGGATGGTTGTCGAAGTCGAGATCGGTTCGCTCTTCGTGGCGGCTTCGCCGCGCAGTTCGGGTGAGGACCTGGATCACATACAGGCCCTCGCGGAAGTGAGGGCGCCACTTCCGCCCCTCGTGGTTCAACGGTCGACGATGCGGGTGATCGACGGCGTACACAGACTACGCGCGGCCGAACTCCGCGGCGATGAAAAGATCGCCATCACCTATTTCGACGGCTCCGATTCCGATGCCTTCGTGCTGGCGGTGGAGTCGAACATCACCCACGGCCTGCCTCTGTCGATGGCGGACAGGAAGAGCGCGGCCGCTCGCATCATCGTGTCGCACCCGCAGTGGTCGGACCGGATGATCGCCTCGGTCTCCGGCCTCTCGCCCGGCACGGTCGGTGAGATCCGCCGGCGGGCGGCCGGGAGCGCGGTGACGCACGGCAGCCGGATCGGTCAGGACGGGCGGGTGCGCCCCGTCAACAACGCGGTCGGACGCGAACTCGCCGGGAAGATCATCAGGGAGAATCCGGGCCTGTCGCTGCGGCAGATCGCCCGTGCCGCGGGGATCTCCCCCGAGACCGCCAGGGATGTGCGCAATCGCATCCGCCGGGGCGAGGAGCCGCTGCCGCAGCCGCGTACGAAGCCCCGTCCGCAACTGCGGCAGTCCGACGACGGCGGCCTCGCCCCGGGCGGCGATGCGGCGACCGGTGAGGCACGCCCTGCCGCGGCGCGGGTCTCGGCGGTGAACCGGCTCAAGGCGGATCCCGCGCTGCGGTTCAGCGAAACCGGCCGCACCCTGCTGCGGATGCTCAACGTCCACATCCTCACCGGCGCGGAGTGGCAGGAGATCATCGACAACGTTCCCCCGCACTGCAGGACGACCGTCGCCGGTCTCGCCCGTGAATGCTCGGGAATCTGGAGGGATATCGCCGCGCGAATAGATCATCACGAAGTGCAGCAGGCGGTACAGCAGGACTAGGGAGACTGGTCGGCCCGCATGTATGCCGATCATCCGAAACGGGTCCGGGTGCGGCGTATTCACGTGACGTAAACCGGATCGGGGGATTCTGGTAAACGTCCAAGCGCTGAATGCGCCCAGTTGGACGGTGTTGTCGAACCGGCGGGGGCGTGTGATGCTGAGGCTGGAAAGCAACCTGTATTTCTGGCGGCTTTACGGGGGGAATCCATGACGGGGCGGCACGTCGAAAACAATGGTCGTCCACGGGAATTCCTCGACGTATTCCGGCGTGTTCCCGAGACCGCGGTGAAGGTGCTCGGGCGCATGTGGAGTGCCCCGCTGCTCGTCGACCCGCTCGCCGCCGGGGCGCGGCCCGAGGACGAACCGGCCGTGCTCCGGGCGGCTGCCGCCGCCGGACTTCCGGTGGTGGTGAGCGGCGCCACCGGGCGGGAGTTCACGGAGCCGGCTGCCGTCAAGGTGCCGGTATGGCTGGACATCGCGGCGGTCCGGGACCGCGGTACGACGCGGGAACTGCTCCGGCGTGCGGAGGAAGCAGGCTTCGACGGCCTCGCCCTCTCTCTCTGCGCCGACTGGCCTACTGTCGCCCGGCTGGCCTCGCGGACACCGCTTCCGTTGCTGGTCGCGGGCGTGGACACAGCGGCAGGCGTGAGGCGGGCGGTCGAGGCGGGGGCCGCCGGCATCGTGACGCGCGACCTGGAGATGCTGCCCGAGATCGCGCAGGCGGGGGCCGGTAACTGCGCGGTCCTGTTCGGAGGCGGTGTCCGCACGGGCGCCGACATCGTGGCGGCGCTCGCCTCCGGCGCCGACGCGGTGGTCCTCGGGCAACCGGTGCTGGACGGCCTGGAGGCCGGTGGGCAGGCGGGCGTGACGGAGGTCCTGGCCGCACTCGTCCGGGAGTTCGGACAGGCGATGCGGCGCACCGGTGCCGCCTCGGTGGCGGACCTCGGACACGAGGCGATCCGCATCGGCCGCACCCTGACGGAGCCGCCCTTCACGGAGCTGGTACCCATGGAGCCGGCCCTCACCGAGCCGCCCCCCGAGCCCGCCGTACCCGTGCTGAGGCGGGCCGACCTGCACGGCGCTCTCTCCGAACCCGTGCTGGACACGATGAACTTCCTCAACGAGATCACGTACCGCTACCCCGACGCGATCTCCTTCGCACCGGGCCGGCCCTACGACGGGTTCTTCGACACCGAGCAGGTCTTCACCCATACCCGCCGCTACCTCGACCACCTGTCCGCGCAGGGGAGTTCGCCGCAGCAGATCAGAACCGCGCTCTACCAGTACGGGCCGACCGCGGGCACGATCCGCGAGATCATCGCCGACTCGCTGAGGGCGGACGAGGGCATCGATGTCCCCGCGGAGGCGCTGGTGGTGACCGTCGGCGCCCAGGAGGCGATGCTGCTGGTCCTGCGTGCGCTCATCACCGGCCCCGACGACGTCCTGCTGGTCTCCAGCCCCTGCTACGTGGGGATCGTCGGAGCGGCGCGGCTGCTGGACATCGCCGTACACCCGGTGCAGGAGCGGGACGACGGGCTGGCGTGCGCCGACGTGGAGGCGGCGATCCAGGAACAGCGGGCGCGCGGCAAGCGCCCCCGCGCCCTCTATGTGCTGCCCGACCACGCCAACCCGTCCGGGAACACCCTGGACCTGCGGGCCCGCGAGGACCTGCTCCGGATCGCCGCACGCCACGGTGTCCTGATCCTGGAGGACAGCCCGTACCGGATGGTGAGCCCGGGCCTGCGGCTGCCGACGCTGAAGTCCCTCGACCGCGGCCGCTCGGTCGTCCACCTGGGCTCGTTCTCCAAGACCGTCTTTCCCGGCGCCCGCGTGGGCTTCGTCGTCGCCGACCAGCCGGTCGAGACCGGGGACGGCGGGCGCGGCCTGCTCGCCGCCGAACTCGCCAAGATCAAGAGCATGGTCACGGTGAACACACCGTCGCTGAGCCAGGCCGCGGTGGCGGGCGCGCTGCTGGCCGCCGAGGGGCGCCTCTCGGAGCTGAACTCCGAGGCCGCCGCCTACTACGGCGAGGCGATGCGGGCCGTGCTGGGGCGGCTGGACACCTGCTTGCCCGCCGCTCGACGCGAGGCGCTCGGGGTGCGGTGGAACAAGCCCACCGGCGGATTCTTCCTGAGCGTACGGGTGCCGTTCCGCGCGGACACCGCCGCACTGAACCGTGCCGCGCAGGAATTCGGCGTCATCTGGACGCCGATGGAGAACTTTCATCCCCTGGGGGGCGGCCGGAACGGAATCCGGCTGTCCATCAGCTATCTGACGTCCTCGGAGATCCAGGAAGGAATCGCGCGACTCGCCCGCTTCATCGAGGCGGAAAGTTCCGAAAGCGAAAGGTGAGCAAGTGAACGACGAATTGAGGACCGTGCGCAGCGGCCCGCGCAGGTGGGGGTGGACGTACCGATGACCACGACCGTCGAACGGCCCGGAGTCACGGACCCGGGCACCCTGCCGCCGACCGGACTCGCCCGCCCGCGGATCGTGGGAGTGGGCACGGCGGTGACGCCGACCTCGTACTCCCAGCAAGAGGTGCTCGACGCCTTCGGGATCACCGATCCCCGGGTCCGCTCGGTCTTCCTCAACAGCGCGATCGAACGGCGCCACCTCACCCTGCCCGCGCCGGACAAGACCGGCTCCAGGAACCCGGAACCGCAGGGTGACCTGCTCGACAAGCACAAGACGGTGGCCATCGACATGGGCGCGGAGGCGCTGCGCGCCTGCCTGAAGCGAGCCGGTGCCGACCTGTCCGACCTGCGCCACCTGTGCTGCGTGACCTCCACCGGCTTCCTCACACCCGGGCTCAGCGCGCTGCTCATCAAGGAACTCGGCATCGACCGGCACTGCAGCCGCTCCGACATCGTCGGCATGGGCTGCAACGCCGGGCTGAACGCCCTCAACCTCGTCACCGCCTGGGCCGCGGCACACCCCGGCGAACTCGCCGTCATGCTGTGCACGGAGGCATGCTCCGCCGCCTACGCGATGGACTCGACGATGCGTACCGCCGTCGTGAACAGCCTGTTCGGCGACGGTGCCGGCGCCGTCGGGGTACTCGCGGGCGAACACCCCGGCGGGACGGTCACCGCCGAGGGACCGCGCGTGCTGAAGTTCGCCAGCTGCATCATCCCCGAGGCGGTCGACGCCATGCGCTACGACTGGGACCGGGACCAGGAGAGGTTCAGCTTCTTCCTCGACCCCCAGATCCCGTACGTGGTGGGCGCCCACGCCGAGATCGTCGTGGACCGCCTGCTCACCGGCACCGGCCTGCGCCGCAGCGACATCGCCCACTGGCTGGTGCACTCGGGCGGCAAGAAGGTCATCGACGCCGTCGGCGTCAACCTCGGCCTGACCCGCTACGACGTACGGCACACCACTGGCGTGCTGCGCGACTACGGAAACGTGTCCAGCGGCTCGTTCCTCTTCTCCTACGAACGGCTGCTGGACGAAGGCGTCACCGAACCAGGGGAGTACGGCGTGCTGATGACCATGGGACCCGGTTCCACCCTAGAGACGGCGCTGGTCCAGTGGTGAGGCCGGGGAGCGCCGTGAGCGAGGTGCTGACGCTGACGGTCGACGGGAGAGAGCCGCTGTCGGCGGCGGCCGTCAAGGCCGTCCAGGACATCTGCGACCGCGCGGAGAGCCGTGGCGACACCGGCATCCTCACCGTGTTCGCCACCGGGGCCCCGGAGGGGGACTGGACCGGCGGACTCGACGTGATGCTGGTCAGCAAGTGGGAGCGCGCGCTGCGCCGCCTGGAGCGGCTCCCCACGGCCATCGTCGCGGTGGCCACGGGCGACTGCGGCGGGACCGCGCTCGACGCGTTCCTGGCCGCCGACGTCCGCGCGGCGACGCACGACACCCGGCTGCTCGTGGGCACGGACGAGTCGGGCACCTGGCCGGGCATGGCCGGCTACCGGCTCGTCCAGCTCGCCGGCACCGCGCGGATCCGCAAGGCCGTGCTGTTCGGACAGCCCATCAAGGGCCCCGAGGCGCTGCGGCTCGGACTGGTCGACGAGCTCGTCCACGACCCGGCCGCCGCCGTCGCCACCGTCGCCGGGCTGGCCGGCGGCCTGTCCGGCAAGGAACTCGCCATCCGCCGGCAACTGCTCCTCGACGCCGCGACCACGCCCTTCGAGGACGCGCTCGGCCCGCACCTGGCCGCCTGCGACCGGGCGCTGCGGGGGGTCGCCGCGCGGGAAGAGACGTCGTGACGGTGCCCGGGCCGGACGTGTGGCCGAGCGTGCGGGCGGCGGACACCCTCGTACGGAAACTCGTCGCCCAGCTGCCGGAGCCCGGCGCGCGCACCGCCGGGCAGCGGGCCGAGATCGCCGCCGCGAAGGACGCCGCCCGCGCGCTGCGCGTGCGGTACCTGGACGGGCACGCCGACGCCGTGTACGAGCGGCTCACCGCCCGCACCGCTGGGCTGCGGATCGAGGAACTGCTCGACGCGGCCGCGGCCGAGTTCCCCGTCCTCGTCCCCTCGCCGGAGCAGCTCGCCCGCGACCTCGGCCGCCGCCAGGCGGACAAAGAGGGCTGGGAGATCGACCAGGGCGTCTTCCTGCGGGCCGTGCTGCGGTCGCCGACGGCGGGACCGCGGCTCCTCGACGCGATGCTCCGGCCGACGCCCCGCGCCCTCGGACTGCTCCCGGAGTTCACCCGCACCGGCGTCGTCCGCACCCGCTCCGTGCTGCTGGAGCGGCAAGACGGCGTCGCGCACCTGACCATGTGCCGCGACGACTGCCTGAACGCCGAGGACAACGAACAGGTCGACGACATGGAGACCGCCGTCGACCTGGCGCTCCTCGACCCCGCAGTACAGGTCGGCGTACTGCGTGGCGGGGAGATGAACCATCCGCGGTACCGCGGGAAGCGGGTGTTCAGCGCGGGCATCAACCTCAAGAGCCTGCACTCCGGAGGCATCTCGCTCACCGGCTTCCTGCTCCGCCGCGAGACGGGCTACATCCGCAAGATGGTCGCGGGCCTGCTCGTCGACCACGACGGGGCCTGGCACTCGCCCACCGTCGAGAAACCCTGGATCGCGGCCGTCGACACCTTCGCCATCGGCGGCGGCACCCAACTGCTGCTCGCCTGCGACCAGGTGCTGGCCGCGTCGGACGCCTACCTGTCCCTGCCGGCCGCCCGCGAGGGCATCGTGCCGGGAGCCGGCAACTTCCGGCTCGGCCGGCACACCGGGCCGCGGATCTCCCGGCAGATCATCCTGACCGGCCGCCGGATCAGGGCGACCGAACCGGACGCGCGGCTGCTCATCGACGAGGTGGTCGAGCCGGACGAGCTGGACGCGGCCGTGGCCCGGAGCGCGGAGCGGCTGAAGGGCCCGGCCGTCGTCGCCAACCGCAGAATGCTGAACGCCGCCGAGGAACCGCCGGAGGAATTCCGCCGGTACATCGCGGAATTCGCGCTGCAGCAGGCGCTGCGCCTGTACGGCGCGGACGTCATCTCGAAGGTCGGCCGGTTCGCGGGCCACACGAAGTAACCCTCGCTCCGGCATCTGGCTCCCATTGAATTCCCGGAGACCCGGGGCGTCCAACCGGTCAGAAAAATCGGTTGGACGGTGTCCATTAACCCATTCCTTGTGGCGTCAAATCGGCCTCGTTATCGTGATGACGAATTTCCCGGAACTGGTATTCCTAATCCGCAGGAGGAGATCATGGCCAATCCGTTCGACGACGAGAACGGCCGATTCCTGGCGCTCATCAACGACGAGGGCCAGTACTCGCTGTGGCCGGCGTTCGCGGACGTCCCGGCGGGCTGGGAGATCGCCCACGCCGAGGACACCCGCCAGGCGACCCTGGAGTACATCGAGAAGAACTGGACCGACATGCGCCCGAAGAGCCTCATCGAGGAGATGCGGCAGTACGAGAAGACCACCTCGTGAGCGGCCCAGGGCCCATCATGATCCGCGGGATGGGCGGCGAGGAGGTGACCCAGCAGCGGGTCCGCCCCGGTACCGTCCGCAGGATCCTGCCCTACCTCCGGCCGTACCGCGCACTCGCCGCCCTCCTGCTGACGGTGACCGTCCTGGGCTCGGGCGTCACCGTGGCGATCCCCCTGCTGCTCAAGATCATCATCGACGACGGCGTGGTCCCGCGCGACACCGGCGTGGTCGTCACCATGGCGGTGCTGGCCGGCGTGCTCGCACTCGTCGAGGCGCTGGGCAAACTGGCCGCGGCCTGGCTGTCCGGGCGGGTCGGCGAATCCCTCATCTACGACCTGCGCACCCAGGTCTTCGCGCACGTCCAGCGCCAGCCCCTGGCGTTCTTCACCCGGGCGCAGACCGGAGCACTGGTCAGCCGCCTCAACACCGACGTCATCCAGGCGCAGCGAGCCGTCACCTCCCTGCTGTCCACCGCCGTCTCCAGCACCCTGACGCTGCTGCTGGTGCTCGGCACCATGTTCTACCTGTCCTGGGCGATCACCCTGGCGGCGCTGGTGATGCTGCCGCTGTTCATGCTGCCCGGCAGGCTGGTCGGACGGCGGCTGCAACGGCTCACCCGCGAATCCATGCAGCAGGACGCCGAGATGAGCTCCCTCATGATGGAGCGGTTCAACGTCGCCGGCGCGCTGCTCAGCAAGCTCTTCGGCCGCCCCGACCAGGAGAACCGCCTCTTCGCGCGGCGCGCGGCCCGAGTACGCGACATCGGCGTCGTGACCTCGGTGTACGCCGAGATGCTGCTGATCACCGTGATGCTGATCGCCTCCCTCGCCACCGCGGTGGTGTACGGGCTGGGCGGTGCGCTCACCATCGACGGGGCCTTCCCGATCGGCACGCTGGTGGCGATGGCGGCCCTGCTGGGCCGGATGTTCGCCCCCGTCAACCAACTGTCCGGCATGCAGGCCGAAGCCATGACCGCACTGGTGAGCTTCGACCGCGTCTTCGAGGTACTGGACCTCAAGCCCCTGATCTCGCAGCGGCCGGGGGCACAACCGCTGCCCGCGAGCGGTGACACGGCCCCGGACATCACCTTCGACGCGGTGGGCTTCCGCTACCCCACCCCCGCGGACGTGTCGCTGGCCTCCCTGGAGTCCATCGCCCTGCCCGCACCGGCCCGGATCGAGAACCCACCGGTCCTGCGCGATGTCTCCTTCACCGCCCCGGGCGGCAGACTGACCGCGCTGGTCGGACCGTCGGGCGCGGGCAAGACCACCCTCACCCACCTGGTGCCCCGCCTGTACGACGCGGACTCCGGCGCGGTGCGCATCGGCGGCGTCGATGTACGCGACGTGACGCTGGACTCGCTGCGCGACACGGTGGGCATGGTCACCCAGGACGCCCACATGTTCCACGACACCCTGCGCGCCAACCTGCTGTACGCACGGCCGGAGGCGACCGAGGACGAGATGCGGGCGGCCTGCGAGGCGGCACGGATCTGGGACCTGGTCTCCTCGCTGCCGGAGGGCCTGGACACCGTCGTGGGCGACCGGGGCTACCGGCTGTCCGGCGGGGAGAAACAGCGCGTGGCCATCGCCCGGCTGCTGCTCAAGGCCCCGCCGATCGTCGTCCTCGACGAGGCCACCGCACACCTGGACTCCGAGTCGGAGGCACAGGTGCAGGCGGCGCTGCGCACCGCGCTGGCGGGCCGCACCTCGCTGGTGATCGCGCACCGGCTGTCCACGATCAGGGAGGCCGACCAGATCCTGGTCGTGGACGGCGGCCGCATCGTCGAACAGGGGACCCACGAGGAACTGCTGTACGCCGACGGCCTGTACGCCGAACTGTGCCGCACGCAGTTCGCGGCAGCCCGCCCGGCGCCGGAACCTGAACCGGCACCGGAGCTGGAACGCATGCCGGAGCCTGCCGCCGCCGGCGCACTCCCCGGAGGACCGCACCTGGGCCCGCCCCCCGGAGGGCCGCGCCTGGGCCCGCCGCCCGGACCCGGCATGGGCCCGCCCCCCGGCCCCGGCATGCCTCCGCCGCCCCGAGGACCCGGCCCGCACCGGCTGGGCCCACCGCCGGTCCAGTAGAGACAGTCTCCGGTCGATCCAGATGAGGGCACCCGCATGAGTGAAGGCAGCAGCCACCGTCGGCTGTCGGCAGCGCAGTACGACATCCGCCTGGCCCAGCAGGGCGGTGCGCCGGACACCGCGTACCACCTCGCGGGCTATGCCGAACTGCACGGGACGGTCGACGCGTGGCGTCTGGTGCGGGCGGTGCGCGCGGCGGCCGAGGACGCGGGCCTCGACGTCGAGGTCGAGGACACCACGGACGGCCCGCACCTCGTGGACCTGCCACGCGCCCCGGAGATCCCCGTCGTCGACCTGCGCGCCGAACCGGACCCGCAGACCGCCGCCCGACGCTGGATGGACGCCGAACGCGCCCAGCCCACAGGGCTGCTCGCCCAAGCCCTCCTCAGGACGGCGGACGACCGCTGGCTCTGGTACCTGCGCCACCACCGCCTGCTGATGGACCGCCAGGCCCGCCCGCTGCTCGAACAGCGGGCCGCCGAGCACTACACGGCCCTCACCGCCGGATCGACGTGCGGCCCGTCGCCCTTCGCCACCCCCCAGGAACTACTGGCCGAGGAGGAGACCTACCGGGTGTCGGCCGACTTCGCGCGCAACCGCGAGTACTGGACCACCCGCTTCGCCGACCACCCCGAACCCGTGTCGATCGCCCCGACCGCCGCGGACACGGACGACGATCCGGGCCCGGCCCCCGTCGGGGAGGCGCTGGAGCGGCGGCTGCGGGAGCTGGCCGAGAGCGCCGGGGCGAACCTGTCCCACGTGATCGTGGCCGCCGCCGCGGCCTACCTCGCCCGGCGGGCCGGCGTCCGCGACCTGGTGTTCGGCGTCCGTCTGCCCGGCCACCCCGGGCCCCTCGCCGAACGGACCCCCGGCACGACGGCCAACACCCTGCCGGTCCGCGTGTCCGTGGACCCCGGCACGACACTCCCGCACCTCACGGCGCGGCTCGCGGCACAGCTGCGCGAGGCCACCGGCCACCAGCGCTACCGCGGCGAGGACCTGCACCGCGACCTGGGCTGGCCCGCAGGCGACCGACCGCACTTCGGCCCCGTCGTGGACGTGCTCCTCGCCGACCGGGAACTGGACTTCGCGGGGACACCCGCCCGCACCCGCGACCTGGCGGCCCGTCCCGCCGACGGGCTCTCCTTCGTGGTCCGCGGAAGCGCGGCGGGTACCCACCTCGACGTCTGTGCCGACGGGCACCGGACGGCGTTCCTGCACGTCGTCGCCGACCTGGCCGCAGGCGCCCGGGTCGCAGACATCGACCTGCCGCCCCACGGGAAGAGCCCGCAGGTTCCCGCGGAACGGAACGACACCGCCCATCCGCTGCCGGACCGCACCCTGCCGGAGCTGATCGAGGCTCAGGTCGCCCGCACACCGCACGCACAGGCGGTGGTGTCCGAGAACGAGGACGAGACCCTGACGTACGCGCAACTGGACGCGCGCGCGAACCGGCTCGCCCACGAGCTGATCGCGCGCGGGGCAGCCCCGGAGAGCCGGATCGGGGTGGCGCTGCAACGGTCGGCGGAACTGGTCGTGGCGCTGCTCGGCATCGTCAAGTCCGGTGCCGCCTATGTGCCGATCGACCCCGGGTCACCGCCCGAGCGCGTCGCGCTGGTACTGGAGGACGCCGCCCCGGAGATCGTCGTGTGCACGGCCGACACCGAGCCGCTCGCCTCCGGCGCGGAGTCCCTGGTGCTGGACGACCCCGCCGTCCGCTCCTCGCTCGCGGCGCGTCCGCCGGTGCCGCCGACCGACGCCGACCGGGTGGCGCCCCTGCGCCCGGCCAACCCCGCGTACGTGATCTACACCTCGGGATCGACAGGGCGGCCCAAAGGCGTGACGATCGCGCACGCGTCGATCGCGAACCGGCTGCTGTGGATGCAGGACACCTACCCGCTGACCGGTGCGGACCGGGTGATGCAGAAGACCTCCGTGGGGTTCGACGTATCGGTCCCGGAGTTCTTCGGCACGTTGATCGCGGGTGCGTGTCTGGTGGTGGCACGCCCCGGCGGGCACCGCGACCCCGGCTATCTCGCCGGGCTGATCGAGCGGCAGGGCGTCACGGCGGCGCACTTCGTCCCGTCGATGCTGCGGGCGTTCGTGCCGGAGGTACGGGAGGGCGGCCGGTGCCGCAGCCTGCGGCGCGTGCTGGCCAGCGGCGAGGCGCTGCCCCCGGACCTGGTGGCCGACTTCCACCGCAGCCTGCCACTGCCGCTGGTGAACCTGTACGGGCCTACCGAGGCGGCCGTGGAGGTCACGCACTGGCCCTGCCTGCCGCAGTCGCCCTCCGACCCGGTGCCCATCGGCCGGCCGGTCTGGAACACCCGCTGCCATGTCCTCGACGAGTTCCTGCGCCCCCTCCCCCCGGGAGTACCGGGAGAGCTGTACCTGGCCGGCGCGCAACTGGCGCGCGGCTATGCCGGACGGGGCGAGCTCACCGCCGAGCGGTTCGTGGCCTGCCCGTTCGGCGCACCCGGCGAACGGATGTACCGCACGGGCGACCGCGCCCGCTGGTCCCACGAGGGCCTGCTCCTGCACGAGGGCCGCAACGACGACCAGGTCAAGATCCGCGGCTTCCGTATCGAACCCGGCGAGATCCAGGCCGTACTGGCACTCCACCCCGCGGTACGGGACGTCGCCGTCGTCACGCGCACCGACCGGACCGGAGGTCCGCGGCTCGTCGCCTACGTGGTCCCCGCCGACGAGGGCGTCGACGAGACAGCCCTGCGCACCTATGCCGCCGCACGCCTCCCCGACTACATGGTGCCGACCGTGGTGCCGCTGGACACCCTGCCCGTGACGCTGAACGGCAAGCTCGACCGGGCCGCGCTGCCCGCCCCCGAACACACCGCCCCGACAGCCCTCCGCCGCCCCACGACCGCGACGGAGGAACTGCTGTGCGGGCTGTTCGCCGACGTGCTCGGCCTCGACGCGGTCGGCGCGGACGACTCGCTGACCGAGCTGGGCGGCGACTCCATCATGGCGATGCTGCTGGTGACCCGCGCCCGGCAGGCAGGCCTGCCGCTCACCGTCGGCCAGATCCTCGAACACGGCACCCCCGCGATGCTCGCCGAGACCGGCACCATCCCCGCCCCCGCAGAGACAGCCGCCCTGCCACTGTCACCCCTTCCCGCAGAACGCCTGGCCGAACTGGGCCCCGACGTGGTCGAGGCATGGCCGCTGTCCCCGCTGCAAGAAGGACTGCTCTTCCACGCCCGCTACGACGAACAGGCCCGCGACGTCTACCTCGTGCAGACCACCCTCGACCTCGCGGGCCCACTGGACCGGGAACTGCTGCGCGCGTCGTGGCAGGCGCTCCTCGACCGGCACCCGGGTCTGCGTGCCGCGTTCCGGCAGCCGCCCGGCGAGGACCGTCCGGTCCAGGCGATCGTCGGCCAGGTGACAGCGCCGTTCCGCGAGCAGAACCTCGCCGGGCTCGCCCCCCTCGACGCGGCCGCCGCCGCGGACCGACTGACCGCCGACGACCTCGGCCACCGGTTCTCCCCGGCGACACCCCCACTGGCGCGGCTGCTCCTGATCGACTTCGGCGACGACCGGTACCGGATGATCCTCACCGCGCACCACATCCTCGTGGACGGCTGGTCCGTACCGGTGCTGCTCCGGGAGCTGTCCCAGATCTACGCCGCAGGAGGCGACGCCACCGCCCTGCCCCCCGCGCGCCCCTTCCGCGACTACCTCGCCTGGCTCGACCGCCAGGACACCGAGGCCGCCCGGGACGCGTGGCAGCGCGCGCTGGCCGGCACCACGGAACCGACCCTGGTCGCCCCCACCGCCCTGCGCGCGGCCCCCATCCGGCCACAGCACGCGACCGTGACGGCGGACGAGGCCCTGACGGCGGCGGTACGCGCGGTCGCGCGTCGCCACGGCCTCACCCTCAACTCCGTCGTACTGGCGGCCTGGGCGGTGCTGCTCGGCTCGCTGACCGGACGTACGGACGTCGTCTTCGGCACCGCCGTCGCGGGGCGCCCGCCGGAACTGCCCGCCGTGGAGGACATGGTCGGTCTGTTCATGAACACCGTCCCCGTACGCGCCCGACTCGACCCGGCGCGTCCCGTCGCCGGCCTGCTGGCCGACATCCACACGCAGCGCGCCGCGCTCATCGACCACCAGCACCTGGGGCTCGCCGAGATCCAGCGGGCGGCAGGTCCGGGCGCCGCCTTCGACACGATCGTGGTGTCGGAGGACTACCCCGCGGCAGTACTCGAACCGGGCGGCCTGCCCGCCGCCGCGGACCCGGCCGAGACCAGCGTGGCGCACTACCCACTCAGCCTCGCGGTACGCCCCGGCGACGCCCGACTGGAACTGCGCGTGGAGTACCGCCCCGACCTGTTCGACGAGCAGACGGCCGAGGCCGTCACCGGCCGGTTGCTGCGGATCCTGGACGGAATCACCACCGACCCGGCCCGCCCGCTCGCGCGGCTCGACATCCTGTCGGCCGATGAACGGCGGTTGGTGGTGGAGGAGTGGAACGACACGGGGCGGGTGGTGTCGGAGGGGACGTTGCCGGAGTTGTTCGAGGCACAGGTGGCGCGGACGCCGGGTGCGGTGGCGGTGGAGTCGGCGGACACGGTGTGGACGTACGGCGAATTGGAGGTACGGGCGAATCGGTGGGCGCGGGAGCTGACCGGACGTGGTGTGGGGGTGGGGGATCGGGTGGGGGTGGTGTTGGAGCGTTCGGTGGAGTGGGTGGCGGTGGTGTTGGGTGTGGTGAAGGCGGGTGCTGCCTTTGTGCCGGTGGATCCGGCGTATCCGGCGGAGCGGATCGCTCTGGTGCTGGCGGACGCGGAGGTCGCGGCGGTGGTGTGCTCACAGGCGACCGCGGGTGTGGTGGGGCAGCACGCCGGGTTGCTGGTGGTCGACGATCCGGGTGTGGTGGGGCGGGCGTTGGTGGATGGGGGGAGGAGGGTGCCGTTGCGGCTGGGGCATGCGGCGTATGTGATCTATACGTCGGGGTCGACGGGGCGGCCTAAGGGTGTGGTGGTCAGTCATCGGGGGTTGGGGAGTCTGGCGGGGGCGCAGATCGAGCGGTTCGGGGTGGGTGTGGGGTCGAGGGTGTTGCAGTTTGCGGCGTTGGGGTTCGATGCGGTGGTTTCGGAGTTGTGCATGGCGTTGCTGTCGGGGGCGACCTTGGTGGTGGCGGACGGTGAGTTGGGGGAGTTGGCGTCGGATTTCGGGGTGACGCATGTGACGGTGCCACCGTCGGTGCTGTCGGTGGTGGGGTCGTTGCCGGGGTCGGTGCGGACGTTGGTGGTGGCGGGAGAGGCGTGCGGGCCGGAGTTGGTGGGGCGGTTCGCTGCCGGTCGGCGGATGGTGAATGCGTACGGGCCGACGGAGACGACGGTGTGCGCGACGATGACGCGGCCGCTGCCGGCTGATGCGGCGTCGGGTGCGGTGGTGCCGGTCGGGAGGCCGGTGTGGAACACGCGGGTGTTTGTGCTGGATGAGGGTTTGCGTCCGGTGGCGCCGGGTGTGGTGGGTGAGTTGTACGTGTCGGGCCGTGGTGTGGCGCGTGGGTATTCCGGTCGTCCGGGGCTGAGCGCGGGGCGGTTCGTGGCGTGCCCGTTCGGTGGCTCGGGTGAGCGGATGTACCGGACCGGTGACCTGGCGCGGTGGACGGCCGACGGCGAGTTGGTGTTCGCGGGGCGTGCGGACGCGCAGATCAAGATCCGTGGGTTCCGGGTGGAGCCGGGTGAGGTCGAGGCGGTGCTGAGCGGGCACGAGTCGGTCCGGCAGGTCGTGGTGATCGCGCGGGAGGACCAGCCGGGCGTGAAGCGGCTGGTCGGGTACGTCGTTGCGGAGAGCGGCGTGAGTGTGGACCCGGTGGAGTTGCGGTCGTTCGTGGCCGGGCGTCTGCCGGGGCACATGGTCCCGGCCGCGGTGGTGGTGCTTGAGGGTATTCCGGTGACGGTCAACGGGAAGCTGGATCGTGCTGCCCTCCCCGCTCCGGAGTTTGTCGCGCAGGTGGGCGGTCGGGCCCCGGCAACTCCTGCTGAGGAGCTGTTGTGTGGGTTGTTCGCCGGGGTTCTGGGTGTGGAGCGGGTCGGGGTGGAGGACTCGTTCTTCGAGCTGGGTGGTGACTCCCTGCTGGCGATGCGGTTGATCGCCCGGGTGCGGTCCGTCCTGGGTGTGGAGGTCGGCATCCGTGAGCTGTTCGCTTCGCCCACGGTGGCGGGCGTGGCCCGGTTGCGGGGCGCGGCCCGGGTGTCGCTGAGCGCGCGTGAGCGCCCGGAAGTCCTGCCCCTGTCGTACGCACAGCAGCGGATGTGGTTCCTGAACCGGCTGGAGGAGACGGGAGAGGGTGCCGCCTACATCGTTCCGGTGGCGCTGCGGCTGTCGGGCGAGGTGGATGTCGCCGCGCTGGAGGCGGCGTTGGGGGATGTCGCCGACCGGCACGAGAGCCTGCGTACGGTCTTCCCCGACGCCGACGGCCTGCCGAGCCAGCACCTCCTGCGGGGCGCGGCCGGACGCCCGGACCTGGCCGTCACCCGCGTCGACGACAGAGACCTGGACGACGCCTTGGCCGCCGAAGTCGCCGCCGCCTTCGACCTGCGCCGGGAACTGCCGTGGCGGGTACGGCTGTTGACGGTGTCACCGGTGGAGTCGGTGCTGATGATCGTCGCGCACCACATCGCGGTCGACGGCTGGTCCATGGACGTACTCGCCCGGGATCTGCGCGCCGCCTATACCGCGCGGCGCGCGGGTACCGCGCCGGAGTGGACGCCGCTGCCCGTCCAGTACGCCGACTACACGCTCTGGCAGCGCGACGCACTCGGCGACCCGGACGACCCCGACAACGTCATGGCGACCCAGCTCCGCCACTGGCGCGACACCCTGGCCGGCCTGCCGGAAGAACTGCCCCTGCCGACCGACCGCCCGCGCTCCGTGGCGCCGTCGTTCCACGGCGGTCTCGTGCCGATCGAGGTGGGCGCCGAGGTGCACGCACGCCTGTCGGAGGTGGCGCGGCGGCACGGGGTGACCATGTTCATGGTCGCGCAGGCGGCGCTGGCGGTGCTGTTGTCGAAGATGGGCGCGGGCACCGACATCCCTGTGGGTACGCCGGTCGCGGGGCGCGGCACCACGGAGTTGGACGACCTTGTCGGGTTCTTCCTGAACACGTTGGTGCTGCGTACGGATGTGAGTGGTGATCCGTCGTTCGTGGAGTTGCTGGGGCGGGTGCGGGAGGCGGACTTGGCCGCGTACGCGCACCAGGATGTGCCGTTCGAGCGACTGGTGGAGGACCTGAACCCGGCCCGCTCACTGTCCCGCCACCCCCTCTTCCAGGTCATGCTGAACCTGGAGAACGCTCCCGCCGCGAGCTGGGACCTGCCAGGCCTGGAGGTCGAGCAGCTTCCCTCCCTGCCGCTCCCCGCGAAGTTCGACCTGTCCGTCACGCTCGCCGAACGCCGCGATGAGGCGGGGACGCCGGCGGGGCTCATCGGCGAGCTGGAGTATTCCACCGACCTGTTCGACGAGGTGACGGCCAGGGGGTTGGCGGATCGGTTTACTCGGGTGCTGGAGCGGGTGGCTGGGGATCCGGGGGTGCGGGTGGGGGATGTCGAGGTGTTGTCGGAGGTGGAGCGTCGGTTGGTGGTGGGGGAGTGGAACGACACGGGGCGTGTGGTGTCGGGTGGGTCGTTGGTGGAGTTGTTCGAGGCGCAGGTGGTGCGGTCGCCTGATGCGGTGGCGGTGGTCGGGCGGGGTGTGTCGTGGACGTATGGGGAGTTGAATGCGCGGGCGAATGGTGTGGCGTGGGCGTTGATGGGGCGGGGGGTTGGGTGTGAGGACTTGGTGGGGGTGCGGTTGGAGCGGTCGGCGGAGTTGCTGCCCATGCTGCTGGGTGTGCTCAAGGCGGGGGCGGCGTATGTGCCGTTGGATGCCGCGCTTCCGGAGGGGCGGTTGGCGTCGATCGCGGCAGGGGTGTCGGTGGTTCTCACCGATGCCGATGTGTTCGAGCCGGTGGACGACAACCCGGGTGTCAGGGTGTCGCCGGAGGCGTTGGCGTACGTGATGTACACGTCGGGTTCGTCCGGGGTGCCGAAGGGTGTGGCGGTCACGCACCGCAACGTGGTGGCGTTCTGTGCGGATGCCGCGTGGCGTGCGGATGTGGTCGAGTGCGTGCTGTTCCAGGCGAATCACGCGTTCGATGCCTCGACGTATGAGCTGTGGGTGCCGTTGTTGCGTGGTGGGCGGCTGGTGGTCGCTCCGGCGGGGGAGGTGGATGCGGCTGAGCGGGGTGCTCTGATCGCTGGGCATGGTGTGACGAATGTGCATGCGACGGCGGGGTTGTTCCGGGTGTTGGCGGAGCAGTCGCCGGAGATCTTTGCCGGGGTGCGGGAGGTGTCCACGGGCGGTGACGTGGTCTCCGCGTCGGCGATCCGGACTCTGCTCGCGTCGCATCCGGGTCTGGTGGTGCGCACGACCTACGGGCCGACGGAGAACACGGCGTTCACGACGCACTTGCCGTACACGGCGGGGGACGAAGTGCCTGCGACGGTGCCGATCGGTCGCCCGATGGACAACACCCGCACCTACGTCCTGGACGGCGCGCTGCGTCTCGTACCGCCGGGTGTGACCGGTGAGTTGTACCTCGCGGGTGAGGGTGTGGCGCGTGGGTATGCGGGTCGTGCCGGGTTGACGGCGGAGCGGTTCGTGGCCTGCCCGTTCACTGAAGGACGGATGTACCGCACCGGAGACCTGGCCCGCTGGAGCACGGACGGTGTGCTGGAGTTCGCCGGGCGGGTCGACGAGCAGGTGAAGATCCGGGGTTTCCGTATCGAACCCGGCGAGGTCGAGGCCGTGTTGAGTGCGCACGGGAGTGTGAGTCAGGCGGCGGTGATCGCCCGTGAGGACCAGCCCGGCGTGAAGCGGCTGGTCGCCTATGTCGTCGGTGGCGACGAGTCCGCTCTGCGGGAGTGGGCGGCCGAGCGGCTGCCGGACTACATGGTTCCGGCCGCCTTCGTGACCGTGGACGCGATCCCGCTGACCAGGAACGGCAAGCTGGACCGGGCCGCCCTGCCTGCCCCGGACCTTGCGGGACGGACGACCGGCCGTGCCCCGGCCACCCCCACCGAAGAGGTGCTGTGCGGCCTGTTCGCCGAAGTCCTCGGTCTGGACCGGGTCGGCGCCGACGACTCCTTCTTCACCCTCGGCGGCGACTCGATCATGTCGATGCTGGTCGTGTCCCGGGCCCGTCGCGCGGGTGTCGTGATCTCGGCGCGGCAGGTGTTCGAGCACCGCACCCCCGCCGCCCTCGCCCGGGTCTCCGTTCCGGTCCGGCGGACCGACCAGGACGTGGACACCGCCGTCGGGGCGATTCCGCTCACGCCCGTCATGCGGGAACTGACCGAGCGCTCGGGGCCCATGGCGCTGTCGAGCGGCTTCGGCCAGGCGATGCGGGTGACCGTCCCCGCCGGACTGGACGAGGAGCGGTTGGTGGCGGCGGTGCGAGCCGTCCTCGACCACCACCCCGTGCTGCGCTGCCGGCTGGAAGCGCCGACGGACGCGGAGCCGTGGCGGCTCGTCGTGCCGCGAGCGGCGGAGACGGAGATCGCCCAGGCATGTGTCCGCCGCGTGGACATGGCCACGGCATCGCACGACCTGGACGAACTGGCGGAGCAGGAAGCGGAGAGGCTGGCACCGCGCGCCGGGGTCATGCTGCGGGTGACGTGGTTCGACGCCGGTCCTGACGTGCCCGGGACGCTGTTGCTGGTGGCGCATCACCTGGTGGTGGACGGGGTGTCGTGGCGGGTGCTGCTGCCCGACCTGGCGACGGCCTACGACGATCCCGGTGCCCTGGAACCGGTCGGCACGTCGTTCCGGCGCTGGGCCACCGAACTGCGGGCACAGGCCGCCGACCGGTCCCGAGTCGACGAACTGCCGCACTGGGCCGCCCTGTTGTCCGGCCCCGACGCGGAGCTGGCGGAGCCGGCGGCCGACGGCACCGGGACGCACGAGGTCTCCCTGACGGTGCCGGGCGGGACCACGGCGGCGTTGCTGCGCCACATCCCTGCCGCTTTCCACGTGGGTGTGGACGAGGTGCTGTTGGCCGGGCTGTTCGCGGCCCTGACCGACCACCGGCCGGAAGCCGCGGGCGGCACGCTGGTGGACATCGAGGGACACGGCCGGGAACCCCTGACGCCGGACATGGACCTGTCCCGGACGGTGGGCTGGTTCACCAGCACACACCCGGTCCGGCTCGAACTGCCCGGGATCGATCCGGCGGGTGTACGGGCCGGTGCCGCGGCGGCGGGCACGCTGCTCAAGCGCGTCAAGGAGCAGGCGCGTTCGGCTCCCGGGGACGGCCTGGGGTACGGCATGCTGTGCCACCTCAACGAGGTCACCGCCCGGGAGCTGGCCGCCCTGCCGACGCCGGCGATCAGGTTCAACTACCTGGGCCGATTCACCGCGGCGGAGGGCTCCTGGCTCCCGACGGCCGCTGGACTGAGGCCGGTGGGGCACGTCGACGGGACCGCCTCGCACCTGCTCGACGCCGAAGGGCTCGTCCGGGACCTGCCGGACGGTCCGGAACTGACCCTCCTGCTGAGCGGCCCCGCCGACCGCATCACCCGCCGCACGCTCGACACACTGGCCGCGAACTGGGCGGCGATGCTCGGCGGCCTCGCCGCGCACGCGGCCACCCCGGCCGCCGGCGGACACACCCCCTCCGACTTCCCCCTGGTCACCCTGACCCAGGAGCAGGTCGACGAACTCGACGCCGACACCCCTGACGTGGACGAGGTCTGGCCGCTGTCGCCGCTGCAAGAAGGACTGCTGTTCCACGCGGGCTACGACGAGCAGGCGCGCGACGTGTACGTGGAACAACGCTCCCTGGAACTGGCGGGCCATGTGGACGCGGAGGTGCTGCGCGCCTCCTGGCAGGCGCTGCTGGACCGCCACCCGGGCCTGCGTTCGGGCTTCCGCGACCTCGGGGGCGAGCGCCCGGTCCAGGTCACGGCGCGGAACGTCACGATGCCCTGGCAGGAGGCGGACCTGTCGCACCTGGGGGACGAGGCCGACGCGGAGGCACGCCGCCTGGCCGCGGCGGACCACGCCCGTCCACTCGATGTGACGCGGGCACCGCTCCTGCGGATCCTGCTGCTCAAACTGTCGGAGACCCGGCATCTGATGGTGCTGACGATGCATCACATCGTGCTGGACGGCTGGTCCCTGCCGGTCCTCTTCCAGGAGCTGTCGCAGGTGTACGCGGCGGGCGGGGACGCGACCGGGCTGCCACCGGTCGCCCCCTACCGCGACTACCTGGCCTGGCTGGACCGCCAGGACCGGGACGCGGCACGAGCGGCCTGGGCGGAGGCGCTGGAAGGGCTCACCGAGCCGACCCAACTGGCAGCCGCCGACAGTGCTCCCGCCCATGTGACCACCTGGTTCGACGAGAACCTGGCGTCCCGTCTGCGGGACGTGACACGCCTGCACGGTCTGACGCTGAACACCGTCGTACAAGGCGTATGGGGGCTCCTCGTCGGCATGCTGACAGGCCGCCGCGACGTGGTGTTCGGCGCGACGACGGCCGTCCGCCCGGCCGAGCTGCCCGGCGTGGAACGCATGCTCGGCCTGTTCATCAACACCGTCCCGGTACGGGTGACTTCGGACCCCGCGTCGCCGTTCGTGGAGCTGCTGACGGACCTCCAGGCCCGGCAGTCGGCACTGCTGCCCCACCAGCACCTCGGCCTCGCCGAGATCCAGCGCCTCGCCGGACCAGGCGCGGTGTTCGACTCGATCCTCGTCTACGAGAACCTCCCCGAGACCGACCAGCCGTCCACCGCCGACGACGGCGACGGCCTGGACATCACCGAGATACGCGGTGAGGACGCGGCCCACTACCCACTGATTCTCGGCATGATCCCGGAGACCCGCGAACTCCGGCTGGACTACCGGCCCGGCCTGCTCGACGAAGCGTCGGCGCGGGCCCTGTTGGGGCGGCTGGTGCGGGTGTTGGAGCAGGTGGCTGTGGATCCCGGGGTGCGGGTCGGGGATGTCGACGTGCTGTCCGCTGAGGAGCGGTACCGGGTGCTGGAGGGGTGGAATGCCACGGGGCGTGTGGTGCCGGGTGGGTCGTTGGTGGAGTTGTTCGAGGCGCAGGTGGTGCGGTCGCCGGGGGCGGTGGCAGTGGTGTCTGGGGAGACGCGGTTGACGTATGAGGAGTTGAATGCGCGGGCCAATGGTGTGGCGCGGGCGTTGATGGGGCGGGGGGTCGGGCGCGAGGACTTGGTGGGGGTGCGGTTGGAGCGGTCGGTTGGGCTGATCCCGGTGTTGTTGGGGGTCTTGAAGGCGGGTGCGGCGTATGTACCGTTGGATGCAGCGCATCCGGAGGAGCGGTTGGCTTCGGTGATGGCTGGGGTGTCGGTGGTGGTCACCGATGCCGATGTGTTCGAGCCGGTGGATGAGGATCCCGGTGTTGTGGTGTCGCCGGAGAACCTCGCGTACGTGATGTACACGTCTGGTTCGTCCGGGGTGCCGAAGGGTGTGGCGGTCACACACCGGAACGTGGTGGCGTTCTGCCTGGACGACGCCTGGACAGAGGATGTGCTGGAGTGCGTCCTGTTCCAGGCGAACCATGCGTTCGATGCCTCGACGTATGAGATCTGGGCGCCCTTGTTGCGGGGCGGGCGGCTGGTGGTGGCTCCGGCCGGGGAGGTGGACGCGGCTGAGCGGGGTGCGTTGATCGCCGTGCATGGGGTGACGAATGTGCATGCGACGGCGGGGTTGTTCCGGGTGTTGGCGGAGCAGTCGCCGGAGATCTTCGCTGGGGTGCGGGAGGTGTCCACGGGCGGTGACGTGGTGTCTGCGTCGGCGATCCGGACTCTGCTCAGGGCGCATCCGGGTCTGGTGGTGCGCACGACCTACGGGCCGACGGAGAACACGGCGTTCACGACGCACTTGCCGTTCACCGCAGGGGACGAGATACCTGCGGCGGTGCCGATCGGTCGCCCGATGGACAACACCCGTACCTACGTCCTGGACGGCGCGCTGCGTCTCGTACCGCCGGGTGTGACCGGCGAGTTGTACCTCGCGGGTGAGGGTGTGGCGCGTGGGTATGCGGGTCGTGCCGGGTTGACGGCGGAGCGGTTCGTGGCCTGCCCGTTCACTGAAGGACGGATGTACCGCACCGGAGACCTGGCCCGCTGGAGCACGGACGGTGTGCTGGAGTTCGCCGGGCGGGTCGACGAGCAGGTGAAGATCCGGGGTTTCCGGATCGAACCGGCCGAGGTCGAGGCCGTGTTGAGCGCGCACGGGAGTATCAGGCAGGCGGCCGTCATCGCCCGCGAGGACCAGCCCGGCGTCAAACGCCTGGTCGCCTACCTCGTCGGCGATGTGGACGAGCCCACGCTGCGGGAGTTCGCGGCCGAGCGCCTCCCCGAGTACATGGTCCCGTCCGCCTTCGTCACCATGGACGCGATCCCGTTGACCAGGAACGGCAAGCTCGACCGTGCGGCCCTCCCCGCCCCGGACCTGGCAGTCCGCACGACCGGCCGCGCCCCCGCCACCCCCACCGAGGAATTCCTCTGCGGCCTGTTCGCAGAAGTCCTCGGTCTGGAGCAAGTCGGCGTCGACGACTCCTTCTTCACCCTCGGCGGCGACTCGATCATGTCGATGCTGGTCGTCTCCCGGGCCCGTCGCGCGGGTGTCGTGATCTCGGCGCGGCAGGTGTTCGAGCACCGCACTCCCGCCGCCCTCGCCCGCGTCGCGGAGCTGGGAGGCGCGCGTGCTGTCAGCGATGTGGGCACGGGAGCGGTGCCGTTGACGCCGGTGATGCGTGAGGTTCTGGAACGGTCGGGCCCGGCGGCGCTCGGCGAGGCGTTCACCCAGTCGATGGTGGTGACCGTCCCCGCGGGCCTGGACGAGGAGTGCCTGGTGACGGCGGTGCGGGCCGTCGTGAATCACCACGACATGCTTCGCGCCCGCCTCTGCCGCACAGAGGAGGGGACATGGCAGCTGGACGTCCCGCCCCCGGGATCGGCATTCACCCCGGTCCGGCGTGTGGACGTATCCAGCCGGGACAGCGACCTCAGCGCCCTCATCGAGCAGGAGGCAGGCCGGTACCCCGACCCGTACACCGGACAGATGCTGCGGGTGACGTGGTTCGACGCCGGTCCTGACGTGCCCGGGACGCTGTTGCTGGTGGCGCATCACCTGGTGGTGGACGGGGTGTCGTGGCGGGTGCTGCTGCCCGACCTGGCGACGGCCTACGACGATCCCGGTGCCCTGGAACCGGTCGGTACCTCGTTCCGGCGCTGGGCCACCGAACTGCGGGCACAGGCGGCCGAACCGGCGCGCGCCGCCGAGCTGCCCGAGTGGACCCGGATTCTCTCGGGCCCGGATCCCCTGGTGGGCGACCGGCCGCTCGACCCGGCGTTGGACACGGTCCGCGCGGGAACGCACCGGTTGTCGCTGACCGTGCCGAGCGACGTGACCGAGGCCCTGCTGCGCCGCATACCCGCCGCGTTCCACACAGGGGTCGACGAACTGCTGCTGGCCGGTCTGGCCGCCGCGATCACCGAGTGGCAGCGCGAGCGCGGGCGCGACACGAAGGCCGGGATGCTGGTGAACGTCGAGGCGCACGGGCGGGAGTCGCTGGCGCCGGACATGGACCTGTCCCGGACGATCGGCTGGTTCACCGGCTCTCGTCCGGTCCGGCTGGACACCTCGGGTACGGAGCCCGGCCGGGTCAGGGCCGGGGCCGCGGACGCGGGCGTACTGCTCAAGCGCGTCAAGGAGCAGCTCCGTTCGACGCCGGGGGACGGCCTCGGCCACGGCATGCTGCGCCGGCTCGCCCCGGACACCGCCGACGCCCTGGCGCACCTGCCCGTACCCCAGGTCGGGTTCAACTACCTCGGTCGCTTCGGCGCGGCGGCGGACGGCGCTTGGCAGCCCGCCGGGGAATCGGCACTGGGCGGCTCCTCGGACCCGGACATGGCGCTCGCCCACGCGCTGGAGGCGGGCGGCGTCGTGCTCGACCGGCCGGAGGGCCCCGAGCTGACCCTGTCGCTCACCGCACCGGCCGGACTGCTGGACGAGGCGGTGCTCCAGAACCTGGCCGGACGCTGGGCCGCGATGCTCGGCGGCCTGGCCGCGCACGCCGCCGACCCGGCCTCGGGAGGGCACACCCCGTCCGACTTCCCCCTGGTGACCCTCGCCCAGGAACAGGTCGACGAACTCCAGGCCACGTACCCCGCCTTGACGGACGTCTGGCCGCTCGCCCCGCTCCAGGAAGGGCTGCTGTTCCACGCCGGATACGCGGGCGACGGCGGCAACGACGCCTACGTCTGGCAGCGTTCGCTGGAACTCACCGGCCGGCTGGACGCGGCCAGGCTGCGGGCGTCGTGGCAAGCGCTGCTGGCGCGGCACACCAACCTGGGCGCCGCATTCGTCACCCCGTCCGGGCAGGACCGGCCGGTCCAGGTCATCGTCTCCGGCCTCGCGCCCGCCTGGCAGGAGGTGGACCTCACCGACGGTCACCCCGAAGCGATCGGTGACCCCGAGGCGAACGCGGCCGAGGCCGATCGGATCGCCGAGGCCGATCGGATCGCCCTAGCCGAGCGCGCCCGCGGATTCGACCCGGCACACCCGCCGCTCCTGCGCCTGGTGCTGATCCGGCTGGCCGAGGCCCGCCACCGCCTGGTCGTCACGATGCACCACATCGTGCTGGACGGCTGGTCCCTGCCGACGCTGTTCGGCGAGCTGTGGCAGCTGTACGCGCCGGACGGCGACCCGTCCGGCCTGCCACCCGCCGCCCCCTACCGCGACTACCTGGCCTGGCTGGACCGCCAGGACGGCGTCGCCGCCCGGCATGCCTGGCGGCAGGAGCTGGCCGGGCTGGACGAGCCGACACTCGCCGGTCCGGTCGAGCCGGGGGCGGTCAGGACGCTGCCCCGGCACGTCGTGACCCACCTGGACGCCGGCACCGCGCGGGCGCTGGACCGGATGGTCCGCGACCGGGGCGTGACGATGAACACCGTCGTCCAGGGCGCTTGGGCGGTGCTCCTCGGCGTGCTCACCGGCCGCACCGACGTGGTGTTCGGCTCGACGGTGGCCGGCCGGCCGGCGGAACTGCCGGGCGTGGAGAGCATGGTGGGCCTGTTCATCAACACGGTGCCCGTACGGGTCACCCTCGACCCCGCCCGGCCGATCGCCGACCTGCTGGCCGACCTCCAGTCCCGCCGGTCGGCGATGCTGGCCCACCAGCACATCGGGCCGGCCGAGATCCAGCGGCTGGCCGGGCCGGGTGCCACGTTCGACACCCTCGTCGTCTACCAGAACTTCCCGTCGTCCTCGCCGGGGCCGGTCGGGCTGTCCGTCGGCGTGGCCGAGGGGGAGGACGCCGCGCACTACCCGCTCACCTTGGTCGTGACCCCCGGGGAGCGGGTCGAAGTACGGCTGGAGTACCGGGCGGACGCCTTCGACGCCCCGACCGTCCAGGCGGTGGCGGCGCGGCTCGCCGACCTGCTGCGGCAGATCGCGACCCGGCCCGACACCCCCGTGGCGGCCCTGACGCCGCTGACCGCGACGGAACGGCGGCAGGTCGTCCACGACTGGAACGCCACCGCCGCCCCCGTCCCCGGGGCGACGCTGGTGAGCCTGTTCGAGGCGCAGGCCGCCCGGACGCCCGGCGCGACCGCCGTGACCGACGTCGAATCGACGCTCACCTACACCGAGTTGGACGAGCTGGCGGCCCAGGTCGCGCACGAGCTGATCGCCTGGGGTGTCGGCCCGGAGGACCTGGTCGGCGTCGTCATGGAACGCGGGACCGAGCTGTACGCGGTGCTGCTGGGCGTGCTGAAGGCGGGCGCGGCCTACGTCCCGGTGGACCCCGGCTACCCGGCCGAGCGGATCGCGTTCACCCTCACCGACGCCCGCCCGGCGCTGGTGGTGTGCACGAGCACGACCGCCGACGCCGTACGGGAAGCGGGCATCGAGCGCATCGTGTGGGACGACCCGGCGACGCGGGCCACACTGACGGCACGCCCGCGCACCGGCCCCGCGGACACGGACCGGATCAGGCCGCTGCGCCCCGCGCACCCGGCGTACGTCATCTACACCTCCGGGTCGACCGGCGTACCCAAAGGCGTGGCGGTGCCGCACGCGGGCGCGGTGAACTACGTGAGCTGGCGCTCGGCCGCCTACGGCTGGGGGCCGGGGGAGCGGGTGCTCCAGTTCGCCTCGGTGGCGTTCGACACCTCGGTGGCGGACATCTTCCCGACGCTGACCTGCGGCGCGACGCTGTGCGTGGCACGCCGGGACGTCGACCTGGCCGAGGAGCTGGCGCTGCTGGAGGTGACCGCCGCGACGTTCACCCCGTCGGTGCTGGACTCCCTGGCGCAGGAGGCGGACAGCCCCGCGCTGCGCCGTGTCCGCTGCATCGTCACCGCGGGCGAGGAGTGCACCCCCGACCTGCTGCGACGGTGGGCTCCCGGCCGCGCCTTCCACAACGAGTACGGGCCGACCGAGGCCACCGTGGACGTCACCTGCTGGACCAGCCCGTCCGGCGAGGTGCCCGACGCGGTGCCGCTGGGCGGCCCGATCGCGAACGTGCTGGCGTACGTCCTGGACGACTTCCTGCGCCCGGTGCCCCCCGGGGCGATCGGCGAGCTGTACGTGGCGGGTGCGGGCGTGACGCGCGGGTACGTGCGCCGGCCAGGTCTGACCGCCGAGCGGTTCGTGGCGTGCCCGTTCACCGGGGGCCGCATGTACCGGACCGGCGACCTGGCGTGCTGGAGCACCGACGGCGACCTGGTGTTCGCGGGCCGCGCCGACGAGCAGGTGAAGATCCGCGGTTTCCGCGTCGAGCCCGGGGAGATCGAGACGGTGCTGACCGGGCATCCGGACGTCGCACAGGCGGCGGTCATCGCCCGCACCGACTCCGGGACCAGGCGCCTGGTCGGCTACGTCGTCCCGGCCGGCCCCGGCGCCGCCGACACCGCCGAACTGCGTGCGTACGTCGCCGACCGGCTGCCCGACCACATGACCCCGGCCGCCGTCATACGGCTGGACGCGATCCCGCTGACCGTGCACGGCAAGCTGGACCGGGCCGCGCTGCCCGCCCCGGACTTCGCCGGCCTGGCCACCGGCCGCGCCCCGGCCGGCCCGCGCGAAGAGCTGCTGTGCGGACTGTTCGGCGAGGTGCTGGGCCTTGAACGGGTCGGCGCCGACGACTCGTTCTTCGCGCTGGGCGGCGACTCGATCTCCTCGATGCTGGTGGTGGCGCGAGCCCGTCGGCACGGTCTGCTGCTCACCCCCCGGCAGATCTTCGAGCACCGCACCGCCGCCGCCCTCGCCCGGGTCGCCGCCGACCGGGACGGGGACGCGCCCGCCGCCGACGCGCAACCCGACGTACCGACCGGACCGATCCCGCTGACCCCCGTCATGCGGGAGTTGTACGAACGGTCGGGACCGGCCGCGCTGTCCGGCGGGTTCTGCCAGTCGACGCTGGTCACCGTCCCGGCCGAACTGCGGCTCGACGCGCTCACGGCGGGCGTACAAGCGCTGCTGGACCACCACGACGTACTGCGGGCCCGGCTGGCCGTCCCGGCCCACGAGCCGCCGTACCTGCTGGTGCCCGAGCGTGGCACGGTCGCGGCCGAGGACTGCGTACGCCGTGTCGACATCGCGCACCTCGACGGCGGCCGGCGGGCCGAGGTGATCGCCGGGCGGTCGGACGAGGCCATGGCACGCCTGGACGCCCGGTCGACCCTCGTGCAGGTGGTGTGGTTCGACGCCGGACCGCACCGCGCGGGACGGCTGCTGCTGGCCGTCCACCACCTGGCGGTGGACGGCGTCTCCTGGCGCGTGCTGCTGCCCGACCTGGCCGCCGCCTGCGCCGCCGCGGCGGACGGGCTGAAGCCCGAACTACAGCCCGTCGGGACCTCGTTCAGGCGGTGGGCCCGCGAACTCGCCACGGAGGCCACGCGCCGGGCCGGTGAACTCCCCGAGTGGATCCGCATCCGGTCCCTCGCCGAGCCGCTGCTCGGCGGACGCCCGCTGGACCCGGCGCGTGACACGGTCGCCGCGGGCGTGCACGAGGCCGAGCGCCGCATTCCGGCGGACATCGCGCAGGAGCTGCTGACCCGGGTTCCGGCCGCGTTCCACACGGGGGTCGACGACGTCCTGCTGGCCGGGCTCACGGCCGCGCTCGCCACCTGGCGCCGCCGCCGGGGCCAGGACGCCACCGCTGTCCTGGTCGACCTGGAGGGCCACGGCCGGGTGCCGCTGACCGAGGGCATGGACCTGAGCCGCACGGTCGGCTGGTTCACCGGCTCGCATCCGGTGCGGCTCGACGCGGGCACCGCCGACCTGGCAGAGGTGCGCGCGGGCGGACCGGCGGCGGGCGAACTCGTCAAGCGGGTCAAGGAGCAGCTGCGCGCCGTACCGGGCGACGGCGTCGGCCACGGCCTGCTGCGCCACCTCCACCCGGACAGCGCACCAGCCCTGCGGGACCTGCCCGAGCCGCAGGTCGGATTCAACTACCTGGGCCGGTTCACGGCAGGGGACGGCACGAAGGACTGGGCGCCGGCCGGCGACTCGGCCGTCGGCGGCGCCGCCGATCCGGCGATGGCCGCCACGCACGCGCTGGAGGCCGGCGGTGCGGTGCTCGACCGCCCCGACGGGCCCGAGCTGACGCTGACGCTGGCGTCCCCGGCCGGACTGCTGGACGAGGCCGACCTCGGGGAACTGGCCGCGCTCTGGGCGGACACGCTCACCGGCCTGGCCGCGCACCGCGCCGACGCGGACACGGGCCACACACCGTCCGACTTCCCGCTGGTGACGCTCGACCAGAACGAGATCGAGGAGTTTCAGATCAAGCTCGCCGATGGAGGGGGAACACGGTGACCGAGATGCGGATCGAGGACGTGTGGCCACTGTCGCCACTACAGGAAGGCTTGCTGTTCCACGCCGGATACGACGAGGACGCCCGCGACGTGTACGTCGTCCAGGGCGTCGTCCACCTGACCGGCGCACTGGACCCCGAGGTGCTGCGAGCCTCCTGGCAGGCCCTGCTGGACCGGCACGCCGGCCTGCGCGCCGGGTTCCAGCGGCGCGGGTCCGGCGACCCGGTCCAAGTCATCGCACGGGGCGTCGAACTGCCCTGGAAACAGGCCGACCTGTCCGCGCTGGCCCCGGCCGAGGCCGAGGAGGAAGCGGGCCTGCTGGCCCGCGGCGAACGCTCCCGCCGCTTCGACCTGGAGACGCCGCCACTGCTGCGGCTGCTGCTGGTGAGGCTCGGCACCGGACACGACCAACTCGTGATCACGGTGCACCACCTCGTCATGGACGGCTGGTCGCTGCCGGTGCTGTTCGACGAACTGTCCCAGGTCTACGCGGCCGGCGGGAACCCGGGCGTACTGCCGCCCGTCACCTCGTACCGCGACTACCTGGTGTGGCTGAGCGGCCGCGACCGGGACGCCGCCCGCGAGGCATGGCGGCGGGAACTCGCGGGCCTGGACGAACCGACGCTGGTCGGACCCGCGGGACCGGACCGCGAACCCCGGCTGCCCGCACGCGTCGCCACCCGCCTCCACGGCGAGCCCGCCGCACGGCTGAGCCGGGTGACCCGCGACCTCGGCGTCACGACGAACACCGCCGCACAGGCCGCATGGGGACTGCTGGTCGGGCAGCTGACAGGGCGCGACGACGTGGCGTTCGGCGCGATCGTGTCCGGACGGCCCATGGACCTGCCGGGCGTGGAACGGATGGTCGGGCTGTTCATCAACACCGTCCCCGTACGCGTCGCCACAGCACCCGCCGACACCCTGGCCGCGACCCTGACACGACTCCAGGACGCCCAGTCCGCACTGCTGGACCACCACCACATCGGCCTCGCCGACATCCAGCGCGCCGCCGGACAGGGAGCGGTGTTCGACACCCTCCTCGTCTACCAGAACTACCCACGCGACTCCGAGGGCCCCTTGCGCCTCGCCGGTCTCGACGTCGCCGGAGGCGGCGGCGAGGACGCCTCGCACTACCCGCTCACCCTCGTCGTCACCCCCGTCGAGGACGCGCTCGAACTGCGGCTGGACTACGGGCCCGACGTCTTCGACGAGCAGACCGCGTGGGCGCTCATGGGCCGCCTGGTGCGCATCCTGGAACACCTGGCCACCGCCCCGGACACCCGCATCGCGGACCTCGACACACTGTCCGCCGAGGAACGGCGGACGGTCCTGTACGGGTGGAACGACACCCGCCGTGCCGCCCCCGCCGGCACGATCGTGGACCGGTTCGAGGCACAGGCCGCGCGGACCCCGGACGCCGTCGCGGTCGTCGGACAGGACCGGTCGTGGACGTACGCGGAGCTGAACGCGCACGCCAACGGGGTGGCGTACGAGCTGATCGGCCGGGGAGTCGGCCCCGAGGACCTGGTCGGCGTCCTGCGGGAGCGGTCGGCCGAACTGGTGCCGGTCCTCCTGGGCGTGCTCAAGACCGGTGCGGCCTACGTGCCGCTGGACCCCGCCAACCCCCAGGGGCGCCGCCGCTCCGTCGTCGCCGAGGCGGGGGTGTCGGTCGTCGTCACCGGCGCGGACCGGTTCGCCCCGGCCGAGCACAACCCCGGCATCCGGATCTCGCCCGCGAACCTGGCGTACGTGATGTACACCTCGGGCTCCACCGGCGTCCCGAAGGGCGTGGCCGCCACCCACGGCAACGTGGTGGCGTTCTGCCTCGACGCGGCCTGGACCGAGGACGTCACCGCGTGCGTCCTGTTCCAGGCCAACCACGCCTTCGACGCCTCCACCTACGAACTGTGGACACCCCTGCTGCGCGGCGGCCGCCTCGTCGTCACCCCGCCCGGCCCGGTCGACGTGGCCGAACGCGCCCGGCTGATCGCCGAACACCGCGTCACCAACGTCCACGCCACCGCGGGCCTGTTCGGCGCGCTCGCCGAAGGAGCACCGCACCTGTTCACCGGCGTGCGCGAGGTCTCCACCGGCGGCGACGTGGTGTCGGCCACCGCCGTCCGCACCCTCCTCGAAACCCATCCCGGCCTGGTCGTCCGCACCACGTACGGCCCGACCGAGACGACCGCGTTCACCACCCAGCTCGCCTTCACCGCCAGCGAGGGAGTCCCGGCGACGGTGCCGCTCGGCCGCCCGATGGACAACACGTCCGCGTACGTCCTGGACCGCTTCCTGCGCCCCGTCCCACCCGGCGTCGTCGGCGAGCTGTACCTCACCGGCACCGGCCTGGCACGCGGCTACACCGGACGCCCGGCGCTGACGGCGGAACGCTTCGTCGCGTGCCCGTTCGACCCGGCCGACGGCCGCATGTACCGCACCGGCGACCTCGCACGCTGGGGGACGGGCGGGCTGCTGATGTTCGCGGGCCGCGCCGACGCACAGGTCAAGATCCGCGGCTTCCGCATCGAACCCGCCGAGGTCGAGGCGGTCCTCGGCGCCCACCAGGCCGTCGCCCGCGCGACCGTGATCGCCCGCGAGGACACGCCCGGCACCAAACACCTCGTCGGCTACGTCGTGCCCGCCCCGCACACGGCCGTGGACGTGGCGGCACTGCGCGCGTTCGTGGCCGACCGGCTGCCGGACTCCATGGTCCCCGCGGCGATCGTGCCGGTGGACGCGATACCGGTCACCGCCAACGGCAAGGTGGACCGGGCGGCACTGCCCGCCCCGGACCTCGCCGCCCCGCTCGCCGGACGCGCCCCCGCCACCCCGGTCGAAGAACTCCTGTGCGGACTGTTCGCCGACGTCCTCACCCTGGACACCGTGGGCCCCGAGGACTCCTTCTTCGCCCTCGGCGGCGACTCCATCACCTCGATGCTGGTGGTCGCGCGAGCCCGGCGCGCGGGCGTACGGATCACGGCACGCCAGCTGTTCGAGCACCGCACCCCCGCTGGCCTGGCGAGCGTCGCCGAACCCACCGACCAGGACGGCGCACGGGAACCGGACGACGACCCGCTCGGCACCGTCCCCCTGACCCCCGCGATGCTGGACATGGCCGAACGCACCGACCTCGCGGGCCGCTTCTCCCAGGCGACGGTGATGACCGTGCCGCCCGGACTCGACCACGACCGGCTGGAGACGGCCCTCCAGACCGTCGTCGACCACCACGACTCACTGCGAACCCGCCTGCACCGCACCGCCGACGGCACCTGGAGCCTGGAGACACCACCACCCGGCACCGCGGTCCGCATCCACCGCGTCGCCGCCACCGGCCCCGGGACCTGGGACGACCTGATCGCACGAGAAGCCGAACGCGCCGCCGCGGAACTCGACCCGCGAGCAGGCGTGATGCTGCGCGCCGTACGCCTCGACGCCGGACCCCAGACCCCCGGCCGACTGCTGCTCGTGGCACACCACCTGACGGTCGACGGCGTCTCCTGGCGGATCCTCCTCTCCGACCTCGTCACCGCCTGCACGACCCCGGACGCCCGACTCGCCCCCGTCGGCACCTCCTTCCGCACCTGGGCCCGGGAACTCGCCGCCCAGGCGACCAGCCAGGCCCGCGTCGACGAACTCCCGGCCTGGCGCGACATCCTCGCCGGCCCCGACCCACTGCTGGGCTCCCGGCGCCCCGACCCGGCCCAGGACTCCCTGGCGGCCGGAATACACGCCATGACCGTGACCCTGCCCCCCGACACCACCACCGCACTGCTCGACGGCGTGGCCACCGCCTTCCACACCGGGCCCGACGCCGTCCTGCTGGCCGCCCTGGCCGCAGCGGTGGTCGGCCGACGGCGAGCCCATGGCACCGCCACCGGCGGACTCCTGGTCGAGATCGAGGGACACGGGCGCGAACCACTGCGGCCCGGCATGGACCTGACCCGCACGACCGGCTGGTTCACCAGCGCGTACCCCGTACGCCTCGACACCGGCGCCATCGACCTCTCCGGCGTACGCTCCGGCGGCCCGGCGGTCGACGTACTGATGAAACGCGTCAAGGAACAACTGCGCGCCGTCCCCGCCGACGGCCTCGGCCACGCCCTGCTGCGCCACCTCAACCCGGCCACCGCCCCGGTACTGGCCGCACTGCCCAGGCCGCAGATCCGCTTCACCTACCTGGGCCGGTTCCCCGCACCCGGCCCCGGCAGCGCCCCGAGCGGCCTTGGCGAGTGGCGGCCCGACGGACAGCTCCTGGACGGAGGCGCGACGGCGGACACGGCCGTCACCCACACCCTCGACGCCACCGCCGTCGTCCACGACCTGCCCGACGGCCCGCACCTGACCGTGTCGGCGGTCAGCCCCGCCGGCTTCCTGGACACCCCAGCCCTGGAAAACCTCATCGTCGACTGGGCCGCCATGCTCAACGGCCTCGCCGCGCACATGGCCGCCCCCGGCAGCGGCGGCCACACCCCCTCGGACTTCCCGCTCGCCGAGATCAGCCAGGACGAACTGGACGAGTTCGCGGCGATAGCGGAGGCGTTCGAGGACCGAGGACTGCCCACCTGAACGACTGGCCACCCGAACACCGTCCGGAGGACACACCGGTGAACAAATCAGCGCTCGCCGAGGTCTGGCCGCTGTCGCCGCTCCAGGAGGGCCTGCTCTTCCACGCCCAGTACGACGAGCACGCCCGCGACGTCTACGTCGGCCAGCACGCCGTCCACCTCGACGGCCCCCTGGACCCGGCAGTGCTGCGCGCCTCCTGGGAGGCGCTGCTGCGCCGCCACGCCAACCTGCGCGCCGCCTTCCCACGGCGCCGCGCCGGCGCCCCCGTCCAGATGATCGTCCGCGCCCCGGCCCTGCCCTGGCGGGAAGCGGACCTGTCGGACCGCCCACTGCCGGAGGCCGAGGCCGAGGCCGACCGGCTGGCCACCGAAGAACGCGCCCGGGGCTTCAATCTCGCGGCCCCACCCCTGCTGCGGCTCCTGCTGATCCGCCTGGACGGCACCAGGTACCGGCTGCTGGTCACGATGCACCACATCGTGCTGGACGGCTGGTCCCTACCGATCCTCTTCCAGGAGCTGTCGCAGGTGTACGCGGCGGGCGGCGACCCGTCCGGCCTGCCACCGGCAGCCTCGTACCGCGACTACCTGGCGTGGCTCAACCGCCAGGACCGGGACACGGCACGCACCGCGTGGGCCGACGCGCTCACCGGGGTCACGGAACCGACGCTGCTCGTCCCCGACGGCCAGGACACCCCCGCACCCGTTCTCCCCCACCACCTCAGCACCCGCACCGGCCCGGCACTGGCAGGCCGGCTTCGCGACACCGCGCGCACTCTCGGGCTGACCCTCAACACCCTCGTACAGGGCGCCTGGGGACAACTGCTCGGCACCCTCACCGGCCGCACCGACGTCGTGTTCGGCGCCACCGTCGCCGGACGCCCGGCGGAACTGCCCGGCGTCGAGCGCATGCTCGGGCTGTTCATCAACACCCTTCCGGTCCGGGTCACGCTGGATCCCGCGCGCCCGCTCACCGACACCCTCGCCGAGGTGCAGTCCCGGCAGTCCCGACTCCTCGCCCACCAGCACCTCGGCCTGGCAGAGGTCCAACGCGCCGCCGGACCGGGCGCCACCTTCGACACGCTGATCGTCTACGAGAACTTCCCCGGCGACCCGTCGGAGCAACGCATCCCGGGCGGCCTCGACATCACCCAGGTGGGCGGCGATGACGCGTCGCACTATCCGCTCACCCTGGTCGTCTCGCCGGGGGACGACATGGAGCTGCGGTTGGACTATCGGCCCGGTCTGTTCGACGAGGGGGCGGCGCGGGGGCTGTTGGACCGACTGGTGAGTGTCCTGGACCAGTTCGCTGCCGACCCGCGGAAGCGGACGGGGGCGGTGGACCTCCTGAGCGAGGTGGAACGGCGGTTGGTGGGGGAGTGGAACGACACGGGGCGTGTGGTGTCGGGTGGGTCGTTGGTGGAGTTGTTCGAGGCGCAGGTGGTGCGGTCGCCGGATGCGGTGGCGGTGGTGGGGCAGGGGGTGTCGTGGACGTACGGGGAGCTGAATGCGCGGGCGAATGGTGTTGCGTACGGGCTTATGAGGCGGGGGGTTGGGTGCGAGGACTTGGTGGGGGTGCGGTTGGAGCGGTCGGCTGGGCTGATCCCGGTGTTGTTGGGGGTGTTGAAGGCGGGTGCGGCGTATGTGCCGTTGGATGTCGCGCTTCCGGAGGGGCGGTTGGTGTCGATCGCGGCGGGGGTGTCGGTGGTTCTCACCGATGCCGATGTGTTCGAGCCGGTGGTTGGGAATCCGGGTGTGAGGGTGTTGCCGGGGGCGTTGGCGTATGTGATGTACACGTCGGGTTCGTCGGGGGTGCCGAAGGGTGTGGCGGTCACGCACCGGAACGTGGTGGCGTTCTGCCTGGACAGGGCCTGGGCCGAGGATGTGGTCGAGTGTGTGCTGTTCCAGGCGAACCATGCCTTCGATGCCTCGACGTACGAGATCTGGGTGCCGTTGTTGCGGGGCGGGCGGCTGGTGGTTGCTTCGGCGGGGGAGGTGGATGCGGCTGAGCGGGGTGTGTTGATTGCTCGGCATGGGGTGACGAATGTGCATGCGACGGCGGGGTTGTTCCGGGTGTTGGCGGAGCAGGCGCCGGAGATTTTTGCCGGGGTGCGGGAGGTGTCCACGGGCGGTGACGTGGTGTCCGCGTCGGCGATCCGGACCTTGCTCGCGGCCCATCCGGGTCTGGTGGTGCGCAGTACCTATGGGCCGACGGAGACGACTGCGTTCGTCACGCAGGTTCCGTTCAGCGCGGGGGATGAGGTGCCTGCGGCGGTGCCGATCGGCCGCCCGATGGACAACACCCGCACCTATGTCCTGGACGGCGCGCTGCGTCTCGTACCGCCGGGTGTGGTGGGTGAGTTGTATGTCGCGGGTGAGGGTGTGGCGCGTGGGTATGCGGGTCGTCCGGGGTTGACGGCGGAGCGGTTCGTGGCGAGTCCGTTCACCGATGGCCGGATGTACCGCACGGGGGACCTGGCCCGCTGGAGCGCGGACGGTGTGCTGGAGTTCGCGGGGCGTGCGGATGAGCAGGTGAAGATCCGGGGTTTCCGGATCGAACCGGCCGAGGTCGAGGCCGTGTTGAGTGCGCACGGGAGTGTGAGGCAGGCGGCGGTGATCGCCCGTGAGGATCAGCCCGGCGTGAAGCGGCTGGTGGCCTATGTCGTGGGTGGCGACGAGTCCGCTCTGCGGGAGTGGGCGGCCGAGCGGCTGCCGGACTACATGGTTCCGGCCGCGTTCGTGACCGTGGACGCGATCCCGCTGACCCGGAACGGCAAGCTCGACCGTGCCGCGCTCCCCGCCCCGGACCTGGCAGTCCGCACGACCGGCCGTGCCCCTGCCACCCCCACCGAAGAGGTGCTGTGCGGCCTGTTCGCCGAAGTCCTCGGCCTGGACCGCGTCGGCGCCGACGACTCCTTCTTCACCCTCGGCGGCGACTCACTCCTTGCCATGCGCCTCATCGCCCGCATCCGATCCGTGCTCGACACCGAGGTCGGCATCCGCGACCTGTTCACCGCACGGACCGTGGCGGAGCTGGGCAGGTTGGTGCGGGCCGGGCAGACCGGCAGTCGCGCCGCCTTGCTCCCCGGTAAACGTCCACAGACCCTGCCGCTGTCGTACGCGCAGCAGCGGATGTGGTTCCTCAACCGGCTGGAGGAGGCCGGTGCAGGCGCCGGCTACAACGTGCCGCTCGCCCTGCGGCTGTCCGGTGATCTGGACATCGCGGCCCTTGAGGCGGCGTTGGGCGACGTCGCCGACCGGCACGAGAGCCTGCGTACCCGCTACCCGCACGACGAGGGGGTGCCGCGCCAGGAGGTGCTGGGCGGTGCGGAGGGACGCCCGCGGTTGCGTACCGACGAGATCCGTGAGGAGGCGCTGCGCCCGGTCCTCGGCGAGGAGTTGGGGCGAGGCTTCGACCTGTCCAGGGAACTGCCGTGGCGGGTACGGCTGTTGACGGTGTCGTCGACGGAGTCGGTGTTGGTGGTCGTGGCGCACCACATCGCCGTCGACGGCTGGTCCATGGGCCTGCTGCTCAGCGACCTGAGGACGGCCTACGCGGCGCGCGTGCACGGCAGCGCGCCGAACTGGGCTCCGCTGCCCGTCCAGTACGCCGACTACGCCCTGTGGGAACGCGAGGTTCTCGGCGGCCTCGACGACTCCGGCAGCCTGCTGTCCGGCCAGCTCGGCCACTGGCGGCAGACCCTGACCGGACTCCCCGACGAACTGCCGCTGCCGGCCGACCGACCGCGGCCGGCCGTGGCGTCGTTCCGGGGCGGCGCGGTGCCGGTCGACGTGGACGCCAGGACCCACGCCCGGCTGGCGGCGCTGGCGCAGCGGGGCGGCGCCACCGTGTTCATGGTCGCGCAGGCGGCGCTGGCGCTGCTGCTGGCGCGGCTGGGCGCGGGCAGCGACGTCCCGGTCGGGACGGTGGTGGCGGGGCGCGGCGACCCGGCGACGGAAGACCTGGTCGGCTGCTTCCTCAACACGCTGGTGCTGCGCACCGATGTGAGCGGCGACCCGTCCTTCACCGAACTGCTGGCCCGCGTCCGGGACACCGACCTGGCCGCGTACGCCCACCAGGACCTGCCGTTCGAACTCCTCGTGGACGAGCTGAACCCGCCGCGCTCCCTGGCCCGGCACCCGCTGGTCCAGGTGGTGCTGAACTTCCAGAACATCCCGCGCGGCGACGAGCCCTGGCAGCTTCCCGGGGTGCGGGTCACCGCCGTACCGCCGGACGAGGGCACGGCAGCCCGCTTCGACTTGTCGGTCACGCTCGGGGAACGCCGGGATGCCCAAGGCGCTCCCGCCGGGCTCGTCGGCGACATCCAGTACGCGGCCGACCTGTTCGACGAGCCGACCGTCCACGCGCTGGCGGCGCGGCTGGTCCGCGTGCTGGAGCAGGTCGCGGCGGACCCGGCCGCGACGGTCGGCCGGATCGACATCCTGGACGATGCCGAACGGCTCCGGGTCATACGCCGGCCCGCTGGACAGACCGTCCCCGAGACCACCCTGCCGGAGCTGTTCGAGCAGTGGGTGGCACGCGACCCGTCGGCGACCGCGGTGACCTGCGACGGCACCACCCTCACCTACACCGCACTGGACACCCGCGCGAACCGCCTCGCCCACGAGCTGATCGCCCGGGGCATCGGCCCGGAGAGCCGCGTCGCAGTCCTCATGGAGCGCTCCCTCGACCTGGTCACGGCGCTGCTCGGGATCGTCAAGGCGGGCGCCGCCTACGTTCCCGTCGACCCGGCCTACCCGGCGGAGCGCATCGCGTACACGCTGACCGACGCGCGGCCGTCCCTGGTCGTGTGCACCACCACGACCACACCCGCGGAGCCGGCGGGCATCGCCACCCTGGTCTGGGACACCCCGGCGACCGCCGCCGCCCTGGCCGCCCGGCCCGCCACCGCCCCGACCGACACGGACCGCCGCACGCCGCTGCGCCCCGCCCACCCCGCCTACGTGATCTACACCTCCGGCTCGACCGGCCGCCCGAAGGGCGTGACGATCCCGCACGCCAACGTGGTCCGGCTGCTGACCGAGACCCGGCAGTGGTTCGCGTTCGGGCCCGACGACACCTGGACCCTGTTCCACTCCTACGCGTTCGACTTCTCGGTGTGGGAGATCTGGGGCGCGCTGCTGCACGGCGGTCGCCTCGTCGTCGTACCCCACGAGACCTCCCGTACGCCGGACCGGTTCCTGGAACTGCTCGCCGCCGAAAGCGTCACGGTCCTCAACCAGACCCCCTCGGCCTTCGCGCAGCTCATGGCGGCCGACGCCGGACACCCCCGCGACGACCTGGCACTGCGGTACGTGATCTTCGGCGGCGAGCCCCTCGAACCGGGAACGCTGAGCGACTGGTACCTCCGCCACCCCCAGCCCGTACTGGTGAACATGTACGGGATCACCGAGACCACCGTGCACGTCACCCACCAGCCCCTGGACGCCGAGCTGTGCGCCTCCCGGCCCGGCAGCGTCATCGGCGGCCCCATCCCCGACCTCGGCGTCCACGTCCTGGACGACTGGCTGCGGCCCGTACCGCCCGGCGTGACCGGCGAACTATACGTGTCCGGCCGCGGCCTGGCGCGGGGCTACCTGGACCGGCCGGGACTGACCGCCGAGCGCTTCGTGGCCTGCCCCTTCACCGGCGGCCGCATGTACCGCTCGGGCGACCTGGCCCGGTACCGCGCCGACGGGACGCTGGAACACCTCGGCCGCGCCGACCACCAGATTCAACTGCGCGGATTCCGCGTCGAACCCGGCGAGATCGAGGCCACGCTCACGGCCCACGACCAGGTGGGCCAGGCCGCGGTCATCGCCCGCGAGGAATCCGGGACACAGCGACTCGTGGCGTACGTGGTCCCCCGCTCCGGCGCGGATCCGGTGGAGGGCGCGGACCTGCGGGCGTTCGCGGCGGCGCGGCTGCCGGAGCACATGGTCCCGGCGGCCGTCGTCCAGCTGGACGCCCTCCCGGTCACCGTGAACGGCAAGCTGGACCGAGCCGCCCTCCCGGCCCCGGACTTCGCGGGACTCGCCCGCGGCCGGGCGCCACGCACGCCCACCGAGGAGGTTCTGTGCGGGCTCTTCGGCGACGTCCTCGGACTGGCCCGCGTCGGGGCCGGCGACTCGTTCTTCGACCTCGGCGGCGACTCACTCCTCGCCATGCGGCTGCTGGCCCGGGTCCGCGCGGCACTGGACACCGAGGTCGGCATCCGCGAACTCTTCGCCGCACCCACGGTCGAGGCCCTGGCCCACCTGGCCGAGGAGGGTCACGGCACCACGCGGACCGCCCTGGTCGCCCGCCCGCGCCAGGACGCGCTTCCGCTGTCGTACGCGCAGCAGCGGATGTGGCTCCTCAACCAGCTTGAGGAGCCGGACCAGTCCGCCGCCTACAACGTGTCATCCGCACTCCGGCTGTCCGGCGATCTGGACGTGGCGGCCCTCGATGCGGCGCTGGGCGACCTCGCCGAACGTCACGAGAGCCTGCGCACCGTCTTCCCCGAGTCCGACGGCGCACCGCGCCAGGAGATCACCGGGGACCGTCCGCCGCTGCGCACCGAGTCGGCCGCGAAAACGGCCGTGCCGCAGCTCGTCGCGGACGAGACCGGGCGCGGGTTCGACCTCACGGTGGAACTGCCGTGGCGGGTACGGCTGTTGACGGTGTCGCCGGTGGAATCGGTGCTGGTGATCGTCGCGCACCACATCGCGGTCGACGGCGTGTCCATGGGCGTACTCGCCCACGATCTCGGGGAGGCGTACGCCGCGCGGAGCGCCGGCACGGCCCCCGCGTGGGAGCCCCTGCCGGTCCAGTACGCGGACTACGCGCTGTGGCAGCGCGAAGCGCTGGGCGACCTCCAGGACGCCGACAGCGTGATCAGCGAGCAACTCGGCTACTGGCGTACGGCGTTGGCGGGCATCCCCGAGGAACTGCCCCTGCCGGCCGACCGCCCCCGGCCGTCGACGTCGTCGTTCCGGGGCAGCGCGGTTTCGGTCGAGGTGGACGCGGAGGTGCATGCGCGTCTGTCGGAGGTGGCGCGGCGGCATGGCGTGACGATGTTCATGGTGGTGCAGGCGGCGCTGGCGGTGTTGCTGTCGAAGGTGGGCGCGGGCACCGACATCCCGCTCGGTACGGCGGTGGCGGGGCGTGGTGACGCCGAGGTCGAGAGCATGGTCGGGTTCTTCGTCAATACGTTGGTGCTGCGTACGGATGTGAGTGGTGATCCGTCGTTCGTGGAGTTGCTGGGGCGGGTGCGGGAGACGGACCTGTCTGCCTATGCGCACCAGGATGTGCCGTTCGAGCGGCTCGTGGAGGAACTGAACCCGGCGCGCTCGTTGTCCCGGCACCCCCTCTTCCAGGTGATGCTTGCGGTCGACGACGCGGAGGGGCAGGGGGAGCCGTGGACACTGCCCGGCGTGGACGTGGCCCCGATGGCCGGGGGTGCGACGGCGGTCGCCAAGTTCGATCTGTCGGTTCACCTGGAGCACCGGCATGAGGATGGAGCGGCTGCCGGTATTGCCGGTGTGATCCAGTACGCGGACGATCTGTTCGACGAGGCGACGGCTAGGGGGTTGGCGGATCGGTTTGTTCGGGTGTTGGAGCGGGTGGCTGGGGATCCGGGGGTGCGGGTGGGGGATGTCGAGGTGTTGTCGGAGGTGGAGCGTCGGTTGGTGGTGGGGGAGTGGAACGACACGGGGCGTGTGGTGTCGGGTGGGTCGTTGGTGGAGTTGTTCGAGGCTCAGGTGGTGCGGTCGCCGGATGCGGTGGCGGTGGTGTCTGGGGAGACGCGGTTGACGTATGGGGAGTTGAATGCGCGGGCCAATGGTGTGGCGCGGGTGTTGATGGGGCGGGGGGTTGGGCGCGAGAACTTGGTGGGGGTGCGGTTGGAGCGGTCGGCTGGGCTTGTTCCAGTGTTGCTCGGTGTGTTGAAGGCGGGGGCGGCGTATGTGCCGTTGGATACCGCGCATCCGCAGGAGCGGTTGGCGTCGATCGTGGCAGAGGCGGGAGTGTCGGTGGTTCTCACCGATGCCGATGTGTTCGAGCCGGTGGACGACAACCCGGGTGTCAGGGTGTCGCCGGAGGCGTTGGCGTACGTGATGTACACGTCGGGTTCGTCCGGGGTGCCGAAGGGTGTGGCGGTCACGCACCGCAACGTGGTGGCGTTCTGCCTGGACGGCGCCTGGACGGACGACATGGTCGAGTGCGTGCTGTTCCAGGCGAACCACGCGTTCGATGCTTCGACGTACGAGATCTGGGTGCCGTTGTTGCGTGGTGGCCGGCTGGTGGTGGCCCCGGCTGGGGATCTGGACGCGGCCGAGCGGGGTGCGTTGATCGCCGCGCATGGGGTGACGAATGTGCATGCGACGGCGGGGTTGTTCCGGGTGTTGGCGGAGCAGTCGCCGGAGATCTTTGCCGGGGTGCGGGAAGTGTCCACGGGCGGTGATGTGGTCTCCTCGTCCGCGATCCGGAACCTGCTCGCGTGCCATCCGGATCTGGTGGTGCGCACCACGTACGGGCCGACGGAGACGACTGCGTTCGCGACGCAGGTCCCGTTCACCGCCGGGGACGAGATACCTGCGGCGGTGCCGATCGGTCGCCCGATGGACAACACCCGCGCCTACGTGCTGGACGGTGCGTTGCGTCTCGTACCGCCGGGTGTGGTGGGTGAGTTGTACCTCGCGGGTGAGGGTGTGGCGCGTGGGTATGCGGGTCGTCCGGGGTTGACGGCGGAGCGGTTCGTGGCCTGTCCGTTCGGCGAGGGCCAGATGTACCGCACGGGGGACCTGGCCCGCTGGAGCACGGATGGTGTGCTGGAGTTCGCGGGGCGTGCGGATGAGCAGGTGAAGATCCGGGGCTTCCGGATCGAACCGGCCGAGGTCGAGGCCGTGTTGAGTGCGCACGGGAGTGTGAGTCAGGCGGCGGTGATCGCCCGTGAGGATCAGCCCGGCGTGAAGCGGCTGGTCGCCTATGTCGTCGGCGATGTGGACGAGGCGGAGCTTCGCCGGTACGTCGCGGACAGGCTGCCGGACTACATGGTGCCGTCGGCGTTCGTGACCGTAGACACGATCCCTCTCACCAGGAACGGCAAGCTCGACCGCGCCGCCCTCCCCGCCCCGGACCTTGCGGTACGGACGACCGGCCGCGCCCCCGCCACCCTCACCGAGGAACTCCTCTGCGGCCTGTTCGCCGAGATCCTCGGTCTGGACCGGGTCGGCGCCGACGACTCCTTCTTCACCCTCGGCGGCGACTCCGTGATGTCGATCCTGGTCGTGTCCCGGGCCCGCCGCGCGGGTGTCGTGATCTCGGCGCGGCAGGTGTTCGAGCACCGCACCCCCGCCGCCCTCGCCCGCGTCGCGGGACTGGCAGGCGAGGCGGCGGAGCAGTCCGAGGACGTGGCGACAGGGCCGGTTCCGCTGACCCCGGGGATGCTTGAGGTGAAGGAGCGGTCGGGTGCGGCGGCGTTGAGCGGGGCCTTCTGCCAGTCGACGGTGGTGAGTACCCCGGCGGATCTCACCCCGGAGCGGCTGGAAGAGGCGCTGCGCACCGTCATGGGCCGGCACGACATGCTCCGCGCCACTCTCGTCACCCCCGACGACGGTGCGTGGACGCTGGAGGTGCCGTCCGCGACCGAACGGATCTCCGTACCGCGGATCGACGCTGCCGGGCTGGACGCGGAAGAGTTCGACCGGTTGGTGGACGCACGGTCCTGGGACGCCGTGGCGGAGATCGACGCGGCGGCGGGTTCGATGCTGCGGGCCGTCTGGTTCGACGCGGGACCTGATGCCCCGGGACGGCTGCTGCTGGTGGCACATCACCTCGTCATGGACGGCGTCTCCTGGCGGATTCTGCTCCGGGACCTGGTCGCCGCGTACGAGGCCCCTGACACGGAGTTGGCGCGGACGGGCGCCTCCTTCCGCCGCTGGGCACGGCAGTTGGCCGCGCAGGCTGTCGGCCGGCGCAGGGTGGACGAACTGCCCGAGTGGCAGCGGCTGCTCGCCGGTCCGGACCCGGTGCTGGGCAGCCGTCCGCTGGATCCGCGCCGGGACACCGTCGCCGCCGGAACCCGCCGCACCGCGCGCACGCTGTCCGAGTCGGTCACCGCGGCGCTGCTGGACCGGATACCCGCGGACTTCCAGACGGGGACCGACGAGGTGCTGTTGGCGGGCCTGGTAGCGGCCGTGGCCGAGTGGCGGCGCCGGCGCGGCGCGGGCACGGGCGGCGGGCTGCTGGTCGACATCGAGGACCACGGCCGGGAACCGCTGACCGCGGACCTGGACGTCACCGGGACCGTGGGCTGGTTCACCGGTTCGCACCCTGCACGGTTGGACACGGGCGCCGCGGATTTCTTTGGAGTACGCTCGGGCAAGGCAGCGGTAGGTCTGCTCATAAAGCGTGTCAGGGAACAATTGAGGGCAGTTCCTGGTGACGGTCTCGGATTTGGTCTCCTGCGTTATCTGAATCCGGCCACCGCCCCGGTTCTGGCCGAATTACCGACGGCCCGCATCGGCTTCAACTATGTGGGCCGAATGGTCATCGACGCGCCCCCTGGCGAATCCGGAAAGCCTGATTCCGTAACTCTCTGGCAGCCTGTCGGTGAAGCGGCGCTGGGCGGTGCCGCCGAGGCCGGCATGGCCGCCATGCACGAGCTGGACGCGGGCGCCCTGGTCCGCGACCAAGTGGCCGGATCAGCGCTGGATCTCACCCTGACCTGCCCTTCCGGGCTGTTCACCGAGCCCGAGCTGGCCGAGCTGGCCGACGGCTGGGCGGCCATGCTCACCGGAATCGCCGCGCACGTCACCGATGCGGCCGGCCCCGGCCACACGCCGTCCGACTTCGCGCTCGTCTCACTGGAGCAGGACCAGATCGACGAGATCGCAGGGCAATTCCTCGGTGAATCGGGCCAGGCGGATCCCTGGTCATTTGGACAGGCTCGATGAAATACCGCACGTAGATATACCGTCCGTTGCAGGCGGGTCTGAGAGCCGAGGCGAGGGGGACGCTATGACCGGGGTGCGCATTGAAGACATCTGGCCGCTGGCGCCGCTGCAGGAAGGGCTGCTGTTCCACGCCAACTTCGATGAGCGGGCCCGGGACGTATATGTGGAACAACGTGTCCTCGAACTCGCGGAACCGCTCGACACAGAGGTACTGCGCGCCTCCTGGCAGGCCCTCCTGGACCGGCACGCGAGCCTGCGGGCGAGCTTCCGGCAGCCCGCGGGAGCGAGCCGGCTCGTCCAGGCCATCCTGGCGGGCGTGATCCTGCCGTGGAGCGAGGTCGACCTGTCCGACCACCCCGACCCCACGGCCGAGGCCGAACGGCTGGCCGAGGCCGAACGGGACCGAGGCTTCGACGTGGCGGTGCCGCCGCTGCTGCGCCTGGTGCTCATCCGGATGGGCGGGCCGCGATTCCAGTTGGTGATCACGATGCATCACCTGGTGCTGGACGGGTGGTCGCTGCCGATCCTGTTCCAGGAGCTGTCGGAGGTGTACGCGGCGGGCGGCGACGCCGGCGGGCTGCCGCCGGTGACGCCGTACCGCGACTACCTGGCCTGGCTGGAGCGGCAGGACCGGGACACCGCGCGAGCGGCCTGGGCCGACGCCCTGGCCGGGGTCACGGAACCGAGCCTGGTGGCGCCCGTGGACCGGGGCACGGAACCCGTACCGCCCCAGCACGTGGTCGAACCCCTCGGCCGGGAACAGGCCGAGGCGCTACGCGGGGTCGCCCGGGTGCACGGACTCACCGTGAACACCGTGGTGCAGGGCGCGTGGGGCTGGCTGGTCGGCCTGCTGACCGGTCGGCGCGATGTGGTCTTCGGCGCCACCGTCTCCGGGCGCCCCGCGGGCATTCCGGGTGTGGAACGCATGCTGGGGCTCTTCATCAACACCCTGCCCGTCCGCGTCACACTGGACCCGGCGCGCTCCTTCCTCGACACCCTCGCCGACACGCAGGCCCGGCAGACCGGGCTCATGGACCACCAGCATCTCGGACTGGCCGAGGTCCAGCGCGCCGCCGGGCCGGGGGCGACGTTCGACACGCTCCTGGTCTTCGAGAACTTCCTGCGCGAAGCCGCCGGACCGCCCAGCCCCGGCGGCCTGGACGTCGTAGGCGTCGAGAGCACGGATACCGCGCACTACCCGCTGATCCTGGCCGTCCTCCCGGACGCCGACATGTCCCTCCGGCTCGACTACCGCCCGGACTTGTTCGACGAGGCGTCGGCGCGGGCTCTTGCGGGGCGGCTGGTGCGGGTGTTGAGGCAGGTGGCTGTGGATCCGGGGGTGCGGGTCGGGGATGTCGAGGTGTTGTCGGAGGTGGAGCGTCGGTTGGTGGTGGGGGAGTGGAACGACACTGCTTGCGCGGTGTCGGGTGGGTCGTTGGTGGAGTTGTTCGAGGCTCAGGTGGTGCGTTCGCCGGATGCGCTGGCGGTGGTGGGGCGGGGTGCGTCGTGGACGTATGGGGAGCTGAATGCGCGGGCGAATGGTGTGGCGCGGGTGTTGATGGGGCGGGGGGTTGGGTGTGAGGACTTGGTGGGGGTGCGGTTGGAGCGGTCGGCTGAGTTGATCCCGGTGTTGTTGGGGGTGTTGAAGGCGGGTGCGGCGTATGTGCCGTTGGATGCGGGGCTTCCGGAGGGGCGGCGGGAGGCGATAGCGGCTGAGGCGGGGGTCGTGGTGACGCTCACCGATGCCGATGTGTTCGAGCCGGTGGCTGAGAACCCGGAGGTGAGGCCGGGGCCGGAGAACCTGGCGTACGTGATGTACACGTCCGGCTCGACCGGGGTGCCGAAGGGTGTGGCGGTCACGCATCGCAACGTGGTCGCGTTCTGCCTGGACAGGGCCTGGACGGACGATGTGGTCGAGTGCGTCCTGTTCCAGGCGAACCATGCCTTCGACGCCTCGACGTACGAGATCTGGGCGCCGCTGCTGCGCGGCGCGCGGCTGGTGGTCGCCCCGGCCGGGGAGGTCGACGCGACCGAGCGGGGTGCGCTGATCGCGGAGCACGGGGTGACGAATGTGCATGCGACGGCGGGGTTGTTCCGGGTGCTGGCGGAACAGTCGCCGGAGATCTTCGCCGGAGTGCGGGAGGTGGCCACGGGCGGCGACGTGGTCTCCGCGACCGCGATCCGGACCCTGCTCAGGGCGCATCCGGATCTGGTGGTGCGGACTACGTACGGCCCGACGGAGAACACGGCGTTCACGACGCACTTGCCGTACAGGGCAGGGGATGAGGTGCCTGCGGCGGTGCCGATCGGTCGCCCGATGGACAACACCCGGGCCTACGTGCTGGACGGTCCGTTGCGTCTCGTACCGCCGGGTGTGGTGGGTGAGTTGTATGTGGCGGGCGAGGGCGTGGCGCGTGGGTATGTGGGTCGTCCGGGGCTGAGTGCGGAGCGGTTCGTGGCGTGCCCGTTCGGCGAGCCCGGCCGGATGTATCGCACCGGAGACCTGGCCCGCTGGAATGCGGATGGTGTGCTGGAGTTCGCGGGGCGTGCGGATGAGCAGGTGAAGATCCGGGGTTTCCGGATCGAACCGGCCGAGGTCGAGGCCGTGTTGAGCGCGCACGGGAGCATCAGGCAGGCGGCGGTGATCGCCCGCGAGGATCAGCCCGGCGTGAAGCGCCTGGTCGCCTACGTCGTCGGCGATGTGGACGAGCCCACGCTGCGGGAGTTCGCGGCCGAGCGCCTCCCCGAGTACATGGTCCCGTCGGCGTTCGTGGCGCTCGACGCGATCCCCCTCACCAGGAACGGCAAGCTCGACCGGGCCGGCCTCCCCGCCCCGGACCTTGCGGGTCTGACCACCGGCCGCGCCCCCGCCACCCCCACCGAAGAGGTGCTGTGCGGCCTGTTCGCCGAAGTCCTCGGTCTGGACCGCGTCGGGACGGACGACTCGTTCTTCACCCTCGGCGGCGACTCACTCCTCGCCATGCGGCTCATCGCCCGCATCCGATCCGTGCTCGACGCCGAGGTCAGCATCCGCGACCTGTTCACCGCCCCCACGGTCCAAGGGCTGGCCCGGCTCGCCGAGGGCGAGCAGACGAGCAAGCGCGCCGCCCTGGTGCCGCAGGAGCGGCCCGACATCGTGCCGCTCTCGTTCGCGCAGCGACGGATGTGGTTCCTCAACCGGCTGGAGGAAGCCGGCGCGGGCGCCGGCTACAACGTGCCGCTCACACTCCGGCTGACCGGCGATCTGGACGTGGCGGCCCTTGAGGCAGCGTTGGGCGACGTCGCCGACCGGCACGAGACCCTGCGCACCCGCTACCCCGACGTGAACGGCGAGCCTCACCAAGAGATCCTCACCGGAGCGGCGGGCCGCCCCCGGCTCACCGTCGCCGGGACCGGAGAGGCCGAGGTCTCCGAAGCCATCGGCGACGAGGTGCGCCGCGGCTTCGACCTGGCCGTCGAACTCCCGTGGCGGGCACGGCTGTTGACGGTGTCGCCGACGGACTCGGTCCTGGTGGTCGTGGCGCACCACATCGCCGTGGACGGCTGGTCGATGGAGCTGATCACCCGTGACCTCGGCGTCGCGTACACCGCGCGCAGGCAGGGCCGGGCGCCGGGCTGGTCCGCGCTTCCCGTCCAGTACGCCGACTACGCCCTGTGGCAGCGTGAGGTGCTCGGCGCGCTGGACGACGAGGACAGCCTGATCTCGGCCCAACTCGCCCACTGGCGCCGGACTCTCGCCGGAGCGCCTGAGGAACTGGTCCTGCCCGTGGACCGCGCCAGGCCCACGCACCCGTCGTTCCGGGCGGGTCTGGCCCCGGTGCGCGTCGACGCCCACGTGCACGCGCGCCTCACCGAGATCGCGCGGCGCGGCGGCGTCACGGTGTTCATGGTGGCCCAGGCGGCGCTGGCCACGCTGCTGTCGAAGGTGGGCGCCGGGACGGACATCCCGATCGGCACCCCGATCGCGGGACGCGGGGACGCCGCGCTGGAGGACCTGGTCGGCTTCTTCCTCAACACCCTGGTCCTTCGGACGGACCTGGCCGGCGACCTCACCTTCGCCGAACTGGTGGCGCGGGTCCGTGAGACCGACCTCGCGGCGTACGCACACCAGGACATGCCGTTCGAGCGACTGGTCGAAGACCTGAACCCGGCGCGTTCGCTGGCCCGGCACCCGCTGTTCCAGGTGATGCTTCAGCTCCAGAACGGCCCACAGGCCCGCGAGCCCCTGTCGCTGCCGGGCCTCGACGTACGCCCCATGCTGTTGTCCGAGAACGCGCTGGAGGCGCACTTCGACCTGTCGCTCTCCCTGGTCGAACACCGCGACGAGCGCGGAGCCCCGGCCGGGATGGTCGGTGAGTTCGCGTACGCGGCCGACCTGTTCGACCACGAGTCGGTTCTGACGCTGTCCGGACGACTGGTACGGGTGCTGGAACAGGTCGCGGCCGACCCCGGCCTGCGCCTGCGCGACCTCGATGTGCTGGCGGACGAGGAACGCCGACTGGTGATATCGGAGTGGAACGAGACGGCCCGGCCGGTGCCCGACCGTACACTGCCCGAGCTGTTCGAGGACCAGGCGGCGCGCACCCCCGACGGAGTCGCGGTCGTGTACGAGGACGTCACCTGGACGTACGCGGACCTCGACACCCGGGCGAACGCGTGGGCGCACCACCTGATCGGCCTGGGCGCGGAGCCGGAGCGCACGGTGGGGGTCGTCACGGAGCGGTCGCCCGAGCTGGTGGCGATGCTCCTGGGGATCCTGAAGGCGGGAGCGGCCTATCTGCCGATCGACCCCGACCTCCCGGCCGACCGGGTGGAGTTCATGGCGGCCGACGCCGGCCTGCTGCTGATCCTGCGGCCCGGCATGGAACCCGACCCCGGGGCGCCGCGGACCGCCCCGGACCGCAGCGCACTGCGTACCGCGCACCCGGCGTACGTCATCTTCACCTCGGGATCGACCGGCAGGCCCAAGGGCGTGCTGATCTCCCACACGTCCATGGTGAACCAACTGCTGTGGACGCAGGGCGACTACGGCATCGGGGAGAGCGACCGCGTACTGCAGCGGGCCGCGTTCAGCTTCGACGTGTCGGTGTGGGAGCTCTTCGTACCCCTGGTCGCCGGAGCGGCCCTGGTGCTGGTGCGCGGGGACGGCCACCGCGATCCCCGGTACCTGGCGGACCTGATCGAGCGGACCGGCGTCACCACGGCCCACTTCATCCCGTCGATGCTGGCCGCGTTCCTCCAGCAGGAGGACGTCGGCCACAAGGCCAGGACCCTGCGCACGGTGCTCTCCGGCGGCGAGTGGCTGTCGGAGGACGTGGTCGAGGAGTACCACCGGGCGCTGGACATCCCGCTGCACAACACGTACGGGCCGACCGAGACGACGGTCATGGCCACCGCCCGCCCGATCCTGCCGGGGCGGGCCCAGGACGGACCCGTACCGATCGGAGCACCGGTCTGGAACACCCGCCTCTACGTCCTGGACGACTTCCTGCGCCCGGTCCCGCCCGGCGTGACCGGCGAGCTGTACATCGCCGGCACGCAGCTCGCCCGCTGCTACATCGGACGGCCCGCCCTGACGGCCGAGCGGTTCGTGGCGTGCCCGTTCACCGGCGAACGGATGTACCGCACCGGCGACCTCGCACGCTGGACGCACGACGGCGAGATGTTCTTCGTGGGCCGGGTCGACGCCCAGGTCAAGATCAGGGGTATCCGGATCGAACCCGGCGAGATCGAAGCCGTGCTCGCGACCCACGAGGACGTGGAACAGGTGGTGGTCCTGGCCCGGGAGGAACAGCCGGGCGTCAAGCGGCTGGTCGCCTACGTCGTGGGCGAGGTGGAGGAGTCCGCGCTGCGGGAGTTCGCGGCCGAGCGGCTGCCGGAGTACATGGTCCCCGTGTTCGTCCCGCTGGACAGGCTTCCCCTGAACGTCAACGGCAAGCTGGACCGTACCGCGCTGCCCGCACCGGACTTCGCCGCGCAGACGGGCGGCCGCGCCCCGGCGACCCCCACCGAGGAACTGCTGTGCGGGCTGTTCGCCGAGATCCTGGGCCTGGCCCGGGTCGGCGCCGACGACTCCTTCTTCACTCTCGGCGGGGACTCGCTGCTCGCCATGCGGCTCATCGCCCGTATCCGGTCCGTCCTGGGCGTCGAGGTCGGCATCCGCGACCTGTTCGACTCGCCCACGGTGGCGGGCGTCGCCCGGCTGCGGGGCGGCGCCCGGGCGTCGCTCACCACGCGTGAACGCCCGGAGCGGGTACCGCTGTCGTACGCGCAGCAGCGCATGTGGTTCCTCAACCAGCTGGAGGAGGCCGGTGCCGGAGCCGCCTACAACGTGCCGCTCGCCCTGCGCCTGACCGGCGAACTGGACGTCACGGCCCTGGAAGCAGCGCTGGCCGACGTCGCGGACCGGCACGAGACCCTGCGCACCGTGTACCCCGACCCGGACGGCGTCGCGCACCAGCGGATCATCGACGGGGAGCAGGCCCGGCCCCGGCTGGAGACCGCCGACGTCACCGAGCGGGAACTGCCGGCCGCCGTGGCCGCCGTACTCGACCGCCGCTTCGACCTGAGCCGCGAACTGCCCTGGCGGGCTCGGCTGTTGACCCTCGGACCGGCCGACGCCGTGCTCGTGGTCGTTGCCCATCACATCGCGGTCGACGGCTGGTCCACCGGCCTGCTCAGCCGCGACCTGCGCACGGCCTACGCCGCCCGGAGGGAGGGCGACGCGCCCGGCTGGGAACGGCTGCCGGTCCAGTACGCGGACTACGCGCTGTGGCAGCGCGAGGCGCTCGGTGAACTCTCCGACGAGGACAGCGTGATCGCCGGACAGCTCAGGCACTGGCGCGACACCCTCGCCGGCCTGCCGGAGGAACTACCGCTGCCCCTCGACCGTCCCCGCCCCACGGAATCCTCGTTCCGGGCCGGCGTGGTACCCCTGCGAACGGACGCCGAGACCCATGCCCGCCTCGTCGGGCTGGCCCGGGACAACGGCGTCACCATGTTCATGGTGGCCCAGGCCGCACTGGCCCTGCTCCTGTCGAAGGTCGGCGCGGGCACCGACATCCCCCTGGGCACCGCCGTCGTCGGCCGCGACGACGCCGCGGTCGAGGACATCGTCGGCTTCTTCCTCAACACGCTCGTGCTGCGTACGGATGTCAGTGGCGATCCGTCGTTCGTGGAGTTGCTGGGGCGGGTGCGGGAGACGGACCTGATCGCCTACGCACACCAGGACGTGCCGTTCGAGCGACTCGTGGAGGACCTGAACCCGGCTCGCTCACTGTCCCGGCACCCCCTCTTCCAGGTGATGCTGGCCGTGGAGCACGCCATCGACGCCGACACAGAGGACGACTGGGACCTGCCCGGGCTGCGGGTGACACCGGAGGCCATGGGCGACACGGCCGTGGCCCGGTTCGACCTGGCCGTGACCCTCGCCGAGCGACACACCGACGACGGCGCTCCGGCGGGTATGGGCGGAGAGATCCAGTACGCGGTGGACCTGTTCGACGAGGGGACGGCTCGGGCTCTCGCGGAGCGGCTGGTGCGGGTGTTGGAGCGGGTGGCTGGGGATCCGGGGGTGCGGGTCGGGGGCGTTGAGGTGTTGTCGGAGGTGGAGCGGCGGTTGGTTCTCCATGGGTGGAACGACACTCGTCGTGTGGTGTCGGGTGGGTCGTTGGTGGAGATGTTCGAGGATCAGGTGGTGCGGTCGCCGGATGCGGTGGCAGTGGTGTTTGGGGAGACGCGGTTGACGTACGGGGAGCTGAATGCGTGGGCGAACGGTGTGGCGTACGGGCTCATGGGGCGGGGGGTTGGGTGCGGGGACTTGGTGGGGGTGCGGTTGGAGCGGTCGGCTGGGCTGATTCCGGTGCTGCTTGGTGTGTTGAAGGCGGGTGCGGCGTATGTGCCGTTGGATGCCGGGCTTCCGGAGGGGCGGTTGGTGTCGATCGCGGCGGGGGTGTCGGTGGTTCTCACTGATGCCGATGTGTTCGAGCCGGTGGCCGAGAACCCGGGTGTGAGGGTGTCGTCAGGGGCGTTGGCGTATGTGATGTATACGTCGGGTTCGTCGGGGGTGCCGAAGGGTGTGGCGGTCACGCACCGCAATGTGGTGGCGTTCTGTGCGGATGAGGCGTGGCGTGCGGATGTGCTGGAGCGGGTGCTGGTGCAGGCGAACCATGCGTTCGATGCCTCGACGTACGAGATCTGGGTGCCGTTGTTGCGTGGTGGTCGGCTGGTGGTGGCTCCGGCGGGGGATCTGGATGCGGCGGAGCGGGGTGCGCTGATCGCTGAGCACCGGGTGACGCATGTGGTGGCTCCGGCGGGGTTGTTCCGGGTGTTGGCGGAGCAGTCGCCGGAGATCTTCGCCGGGGTGCGGGAGGTGCTGACCGGCGGTGACGTGGTGTCCGCATCGGCGATCCGGACCTTGCTCGCGTCCCACCCGGGTCTGGTGGTGCGTACGACGTACGGGCCGACGGAGAACACGGCGTTCACGACGCACTTGCCGTACGCGGCAGGGGATGAGGTGCCCTCTGTCGTGCCGATCGGTCGCCCGATGGACAACACCCGCACCTATGTCCTGGATGAGTTCCTGCGTCCGGTGGCGCCGGGTGTGGTGGGTGAGTTGTATGTCGCGGGTGAGGGTGTGGCGCGTGGTTATGCGGGTCGTCCGGGGTTGAGTGCGGAGCGGTTCGTGGCGTGCCCGTTTGGCGAGGGCCGGATGTATCGCACTGGGGACCTGGCCCGCTGGAGCGTGGACGGCGTCCTGGAGTTCGCCGGACGGATCGATGAACAGGTGAAGATCCGGGGCTTCCGGATCGAACCCGGCGAGGTCGAGACCGTGTTGAGTGCGCACGGGAACATCAGGCAGGCGGCGGTGATCGCCCGCGAGGACCAGCCCGGCGTGAAACGGCTGATCGCCTATGTCGTCGGCGACGTGGACGAGACGGAGCTTCGCCGGTACGCCGCGGACAGGCTGCCGGAGTACATGGTGCCGTCGGCGTTCCTGGCGCTCGACGCGATCCCGCTGACCCGGAACGGCAAGCTCGACCGTGCCGCACTCCCCGCCCCCGACCTGGCAGCCCGAACCACCGGCCGAGCCCCCGCCACCCCCACCGAGGAGGTGCTGTGCGGTCTGTTCGCCGAAGTCCTCGGCCTGGACCGCGTCGGCGCCGACGACTCCTTCTTCACCCTCGGCGGTGACTCACTGGTCGCGATGCGGCTGATCGCGCGGGTGCGGTCGGTGCTGGACGCCGAGGTCAGCATCCGCGACCTGTTCACGGACCCCACCGTCGCCGCCCTGGCCCGAATCGCCGACCAGGCGCGCGGCGCTGGCGAGCGCCCCGCGCTCGTTGTCCGGCAGCGCCCGGACACCGTGCCGTTGTCGTACGCGCAGCAGCGGATGTGGTTCCTCAACGGGTTGGAATCCGGCTCGGGTTACAGCGTGCCGCTGACGGTACGACTCGCGGGCGAACTCGACATCGCGGCGCTGGAGTTGGCGTTGGGTGACATCGCCGACCGGCACGAGGGCCTGCGTACCCGCTTCCCCGCCGTGGACGGAAACCCCTACCAGGAGGTGTTGCGGGGGACTGCGGGCCATCCCGCGCTCCGGATCGATCAGATCGAGGAAGCCGCGCTGGACACGGCCGTCGTCGACGAACTCGGCCGGGGTTTCGACCTGGCGGTGGAACTGCCGTGGCGGGCTTCGCTGTTGGTGCTTTCGCCGGTGGAGTCGGTGTTGGTGATCGTGGCGCATCACATCGCGGTGGACGGCTGGTCGATGGGCATCCTGGCCCGGGACCTGGAGACGGCCTATGCCGCCCGGGTACGCGGTGCTGCCCCAGGGTGGGAGCCGCTGCCGGTGCAGTACGCCGACTACGCCCTGTGGCAGCGCGAGGTCCTGGGTGACGTCGACGACCCCGACAGCCGCCTTTTCGCCCAACTCGCCCACTGGCGTACGGCGTTGGCCGGACTCCCCGATGAACTGGCGCTCCCGGTGGACCGCCCCCGGCTCATGGAGCGGAGCCGCCAGGGCGGCATGGTGCCCATCGAGATCGGTACGGAGCTTCACGGGCGCCTGACCGGCCTGGCGCAGCGGAACGGCGTGACGATGTTCATGGTGGCGCAGGCGGCGCTCGCCATCCTGCTGTCCCGCATGGGCGCCGGCGTCGACATCCCGACGGGTGCGCCCATCGCGGGACGCGACGACCCGGCGCTTGAAGGGCTCGCCGGATTCTTCGCCAACACCCTCGTCCTGCGTACGGACCTCAGCGGCAACCCGACTCTCACCGAGCTGCTGGCCCGCGTCCGCGACGCCGACCTGGCCGCGTACGCCCACCAGGATCTGCCGTTCGAGCGGCTGGTGGAGGCCCTGAACCCGGACCGGTCACCGTCGCGCCACCCGCTGTTCCAGGTGCTGCTGACCCTCCAGAACGTCCCGCAGGCGGAGCGGCCCGTGGAGCTGGAGGGACTGGAGGTAAGCCCCCTTCCTGTGCCGGACCAGGCGATCACTGTGCAGTTCGACCTGACGCTGACCCTGGCGGAGCACCGTGCCGAGGGCGGGGCTCCGGCCGGGATCGTGGGGAGTGTCCAGTACGCCTCGGATCTGTTCGACCGGGGCACGGTGGAGGGGTTCGCTGTTCGTTTGGGGCGGGTGTTGGAGCAGATTTCTGCGGATCCGGGGTTGCGGGTCGGTGAGGTGGAGGTGTTGTCGGAGGTTGAGCGGCGGTTGGTGGTGGAGGGGTGGAACGACACGGGGCGGGTGGTGTCGGAGGGGACGTTGCCGGAGTTGTTCGAGGCGCAGGTGGCGCGGACGCCGGATGCGGTGGCGGTGGAGTTCGGGGGTGTGGGGTGGACGTATGGGGAGTTGGAGGAGAGGGCGAACCGGTGGGCGCGTGAGCTGATGGCGCGTGGTGTGGGGCTGGGGGATCGGGTGGGGGTGGTGTTGGAGCGTTCGGCGGAGTGGGTGGCGGTGGTGCTGGGTGTGGTGAAGGCGGGCGCTGCCTTTGTGCCGGTGGATCCGGCGTATCCGGCGGAGCGGATCGCTCTGGTGCTGGCGGACGCGGAGGTCGCGGTGGTGGTGTGCTCCGGTGCCACAGCCGGTCTGTTGCCTGATGCGGGTGTGGAGTGTGTGGTCGGTGTCGATCCGGGGGTGGCGTTGGTGGATGGGGAGAGGAGGGTGCCGTTGCGGCTGGGGCATGCGGCGTATGTGATTTATACGTCGGGGTCGACGGGGCGGCCCAAGGGTGTGGTCGTCGGGCATGGCGGGATCGGGAGTCTGGCGGGGGCGCAGATCGAGCGGTTCGGGGTGGGTGTGGGGTCGAGGGTGTTGCAGTTTGCGGCGTTGGGGTTCGATGCGGTGGTTTCGGAGTTGTGCATGGCGTTGCTGTCGGGAGCCACGCTCGTGCTGGCAGAGGCCGGGGACATGCCGCCGCGTCGTCGTCTGGGTGAGGTGGTGGCGGAGCTGGGGGTGTCGCACGTGACCGTGCCGCCCTCTCTCCTGGCGACGGAGGACGAACTGCCGGCTGGGCTGGTGACGTTGGTGGTGGCGGGGGAGGCGTGCGGGCCGGAGTTGGTGGGGCGGTTCGCTGCCGGTCGGCGGATGGTGAATGCGTACGGGCCGACGGAGACGACGGTGTGCGCGACGATGACGCAGCCGTTGTCCGCTGACATCACGTCGGGCGCGGTGGTACCGATCGGCCGTCCCATCGACAACACCCGGGTCTACGTGCTGGATGAGTTCCTGCGTCTCGTACCGCCGGGTGTGACCGGTGAGTTGTATGTCGCGGGCCGTGGTGTGGCGCGTGGGTATTCCGGTCGTCCGGGGCTGAGCGCGGGGCGGTTCGTGGCGTGCCCGTTCGGTGGCTCGGGTGAGCGGATGTACCGGACCGGTGACCTGGTGCGCTGGACGGCCGACGGCGAGTTGGTGTTCGCGGGGCGTGCGGACGCGCAGATCAAGATCCGTGGGTTCCGGGTGGAGCCGGGTGAGGTCGAGGCGGTGCTGAGCGGGCACGAGTCGGTCCGGCAGGTCGTGGTGATCGCGCGGGAGGACCAGCCGGGCGTGAAGCGGCTGGTCGCGTATGTCGTTCTCGACCATGGTGCGGTCCTGGACCCGGCGGGGTTGCGGTCGTTCGTGGCCGGGCGCCTTCCGGAGCACATGGTCCCGGCCGCCGTGATCCCGCTCGACGCGTTCCCGGTGACCGAGAACGGCAAGCTGAACCGCTCCGCCCTCCCCGCTCCGGACTTTGTCGCGCAGGTGGGCGGTCGTGCCCCCGTGACTCCCGCTGAGGAGCTGCTGTGTGGGTTGTTCGCCGAGGTTCTGGGTGTGGAGCGGGTCGGGGTGGAGGACTCGTTCTTCGAACTCGGCGGTGACTCCCTGCTGGCGATGCGGCTCATCGCCCGTGTCCGGTCCGTCCTGGGCGTCGAGGTCGGCATCCGTGAGCTGTTCGCTTCGCCCACGGTGGCGGGCGTGGCCCGGTTGCGGGGCGCGGCCCGGGTGTCGCTGAGCGCGCGTGAGCGCCCGGAAGTCCTGCCCCTGTCGTACGCACAGCAGCGGATGTGGTTCCTCAACCAACTGGAGGAGGCGGGCGCCGGAGCCGCCTACAACCTGCCGCTCACCCTCCGCCTGACCGGCGAGCTGGACGTGGCGGCCCTTGAGTCGGCGTTGGGCGACGTCGCCGACCGGCACGAGAGCCTGCGCACCGTCTTCCCCGACGCCGACGGCCTGCCCCGTCAGCACCTCCTGGAAGGCGCGGCCGGCCGACCCGAGTTCCGGATCAGCGAGGTCGGTGAGCGCGACGTGCCGCGAACCGTCGCCGCCGAGACACGGCACCGCTTCGATCTGTCCCGGGAACTGCCGTGGCGCGTACGGCTGTTGACGGTGTCGCCGACGGAGTCGGTGTTGGTGATCGTCGCGCACCACATCGCGGTCGACGGCTGGTCCATGGGCGTCCTCATGCACGACCTCGGCAGCGCGTATGCCGCGCGCAGCCACGGCGAGGCGCCGGGCTGGGAGCCCCTTTCGGCGCAGTACGCGGACTACGCGCTGTGGCAGCGCGAGGTCCTCGGCGACCTCGACGACACGGACAGCCTGATCAGCGAACAACTCGGCTACTGGCGAGAGGCGTTGGCGGCAGCGCCGGAAGAACTCGCGTTGCCCGTGGACCGAGCCCGCTCCTCGGAGCCGTCCTTCGAAGCCGGAACGGTGTCGGTCGAGGTGGGCGCCGAGGTGCACGCACGCCTGTCGGAGGTGGCGCGGCGGCACGGGGTGACCATGTTCATGGTCGCGCAGGCGGCGCTGGCGGTGCTGTTGTCGAAGGTGGGCGCGGGCACCGACATCCCGCTGGGAACGGCGGTAGCGGGCCGGGACGACGTGGCGCTGGAGGAGCTGGCGGGGTTCTTCGTCAACACGTTGGTGCTGCGTACGGATGTGAGTGGTGATCCGTCGTTCGTGGAGTTGCTGGGGCGGGTGCGGGAGACGGACTTGGCCGCGTACGCGCACCAGGACGTGCCGTTCGAGCGGCTCGTGGAGGACCTGAACCCGGCCCGCTCGCTGTCCCGCCACCCCCTCTTCCAGGTCATGCTCGCGGTCGAGAACGTGACCGACGTGCAAGATCCCTGGCAACTGCCGGACCTGACTGTCCTCCCCGAGCCGCTGGATCACACCGCCGTGGCCCGGTTCGACCTGTCGGTCGCCCTCGCCGAGCGGCGTGCCGACGATGGTGCTCCGGCGGGTATGGGCGGGGAGATCCAGTACGCGGTCGACCTGTTCGACGAGGTGACGGCCAGGGGGCTGGCGGATCGCTTTGCTCGGGTGTTGGAGCAGGTGGCTGTGGACCCGGAGGTGCGGGTCGGGGATGTCGAGGTGTTGTCGGAGGTGGAGCGTCGGTTGGTGGTGGGGGAGTGGAACGACACTGCTCGGGTGGTGCCGGGTGGGTCGTTGGTGGAGTTGTTCGAGGCTCAGGTGGCGCGGACGCCGGATGCTGTCGCGGTGGTCGGGCAGGGTGGGTCATGGACGTATGCGGAGGTGAACGCGCGGGCCAATGGAGTGGCACGGGCGTTGATCGGGCGGGGAGTTGGTCCGGGGGCGTTGGTGGGGGTGCGGTTGGAGCGGTCGGCTGGGCTGATTCCGGTGCTGCTCGGTGTGTTGAAGGCGGGTGCGGCGTATGTGCCGTTGGATGCCGGGCTTCCGGAGGGGCGGTTGGTGTCGATCGCGGCGGGGGTGTCGGTGGTTCTCACTGATGCCGATGTGTTCGAGCCGGTGGACGACAACCCGGGTGTGAGGGTGTCGTCAGGGGCGTTGGCGTATGTGATGTATACGTCGGGTTCGTCGGGGGTGCCGAAGGGTGTGGCGGTCACGCATCGCAATGTGGTGGCGTTCTGTGCGGATGAGGCGTGGCGTGCGGATGTGCTGGAGCGGGTGTTGGTGCAGGCGAACCATGCGTTTGATGCCTCGACGTACGAGATCTGGGCGCCGTTGTTGCGTGGTGGCCGGTTGGTGGTGGCTCCGGCGGGGGATCTGGGCGCGGCTGAGCGGGGTGCGCTGATCGCTGAGCATGGGGTGACGCATGTGGTGGCTCCGGCGGGGTTGTTCCGGGTGTTGGCGGAGCAGTCGCCGGAGATCTTCGCCGGGGTGCGGGAGGTGCTGACCGGCGGTGACGTGGTCTCCGCGACCGCGATCCGGACCCTGCTCAGGGAACACCCGGATCTGGTGGTGCGCACCACCTACGGCCCCACGGAGACGACTGCCTTCGCCACGCAGGTCCCGTTCACCGCCGGGGACGAGATACCGGCGGCGGTCCCGATCGGTCGCCCGATGGACAACACCCGTACCTACGTGCTGGATGAGTTCCTGCGTCCGGTGGCGCCGGGTGTGACCGGCGAGTTGTACCTCGCGGGCGAAGGTGTGGCCCGTGGCTATGCCGGCCGACCGGGGCTGAGCGCGGAGCGGTTCGTGGCCTGCCCGTTCAGTGATGGTCGTATGTATCGCACCGGGGACCTGGCCCGCTGGACCGCGCACGGTGTGCTGGAGTTCGCCGGACGGGTCGACGAGCAGGTCAAGATCCGGGGCTTCCGGATCGAACCGGCCGAGGTCGAGGCCGTGTTGGCCGCGCACAGGAGCATCAGGCAGGCGGCAGTGATCGCCCGGGAGGACCAGCCCGGCGTCAAGCGCCTGGTCGCCTACCTCGTCGGCGATATGGACGAGCCCGCGCTGCGGGAGTTCGCGGCCGACCGCCTCCCCGACTACATGGTCCCGGCCGCGTTCGTGACGGTGGACGCGATCCCGCTGACCCGGAACGGCAAGCTGGACCGGGCAGCGCTGCCCGCCCCGGATCTGGCGGGCCTGACGACCGGCCGAGCCCCCGCCACCCCCACCGAGGAACTCCTCTGCGGCCTGTTCGCCGAGATCCTCGGCCTGGAACTAGTCGGCGCCGACGACTCCTTCTTCACCCTCGGCGGCGACTCCCTCCTCGCCATGCGGCTCATCGCCCGCATCCGATCCGTGCTCGACACCGAGGTCAGCATCCGTGCCCTGTTCACGGACCCCACCGTCGCCGCCCTGTCGAGGCTGGTGGATGCCGACGGCCCGGACGGCCGACGGACGGCCCTGACGGTGCGGGAACGACCCGAGAGCGTGCCGTTGTCGTACGCGCAGCAGCGGATGTGGTTCCTCAACCGGCTGGAGGAGGCCGGCGCCGGCGCGGGCTACAACGTGCCCTTGTCACTGCGTTTGTCGGGCGAACTGGACGTGACAGCCCTGGAACTGGCGCTGGCCGATGTCGCCGACCGGCACGAGACGCTCCGCACCCTCTTCCCGGAGGTCGAGGGAGTGCCCTACCAGCGGGTCCTGCGTGGCCGCCCCGGGCATCCGGGCCTCGGGATCCAGGAGGGCATCGACGAGTCCCAGATATGGGAGATCGTCGACGGGGAGATGCGACGGCGTTTCGACCTGGCGGTGGAACTGCCGTGGCGGGTGCGGCTGTTGACGGTGTCGCCGGTGGATTCGGTGTTGGTGATCGTGGCGCATCACATCGCTGTGGACGGCTGGTCGATGGGCATCCTGGCGAGGGATCTGAAGACGGCGTATGCCGCCCGGGTACGCGGTGCCGCCCCGGGGTGGGAGCCGTTGCCCGTCCAGTACGCGGACTACGCCCTGTGGCAGCGCGAGGCCCTGGGCGACGTGGACGACCCCGACAGCCGCTTCTCCGCCCAACTCGCCCACTGGCGTTCGGCGCTGGCCGACCTCCCCCAAGAACTGTCCCTGCCCACCGACCGGCCCCGTCCCGTACGGGCCTCGTACCGGGGCGGCTTCGTGCCGGTGCACGTGGATGCCGATACCCACCGGCGCCTCACTCAGCTGGCGAACCAGCAGGGCGTCACGATGTTCATGGTGACGCAGGCGGCTGTCGCGCTGCTGCTGTCGAAGCTCGGCGCGGGCACCGACATCCCCCTCGGCACGGCCCTCGCGGGACGCGACGATGCGGCGCTGGAGAACCTGGCCGGGTTCTTCGTCAACACGCTCGTGCTGCGTACGGACGTCAGCGGCGATCCGACCCTCCCGGAACTGCTGGCCCGCGTCCGCGACACGGACCTGGCCGCGTACGCCCACCAGGACCTGCCCTTCGAACGCCTCGTCGACGAGCTGAACCCCGCACGTTCGCTGGCCCGCCATCCGCTGTTCCAGGTGATGATCACCTTCCAGAACATCCCGCAGGAAGCGGAAACCCTCGACCTGCCCGGTCTGCGCACGAGCCTGCTGGCGAGGGCAGCGGGTTCGGACGGGACGGACGCGGAGGCGGGCGCGGCCAAGTTCGACCTGTCGTTCACTCTGGCCGAGAAGCGGGACGCCGACGGCGCTCCGGCCGGGATCGTGGGGAGTGTCCAGTACGCCTCGGATCTGTTCGACCGGGGCACGGTGGAGGGGTTCGCTGTCCGTCTGGGGCGGGTGTTGGAGTGGATGGCGGTTGATGCGGGGTTGCGGGTCGGTGAGGTGGAGGTGTTGTCGGAGGTTGAGCGGCGGTTGGTGGTGGAGGGGTGGAACGACACGGGGCGGGTGGTGTCGGAGGGGACGTTGCCGGAGTTGTTCGAGGCGCAAGTTGCGCGGACGCCGGATGCGGTCGCGGTGGAGTTCGAGGGCGTGGGGTGGACATACGGGGAGTTGGAGCAGCGGGCGAACCGGTGGGCGCGTGAGTTGATCGCCCGTGGTGTGAAGCCGGGGGATCGGGTGGGGGTGGTGTTGGAGCGTTCGTCGGAGTGGGCGGCGGTGGTGCTGGGTGTGGTGAAAGCAGGCGCGGCGTTCGTGCCGGTGGATCCGGCGTATCCGTCCGAGCGGATCGCGTTGGTGCTGGCGGACGCGGATGTCGCGGTGGTGGTGTGCTCCGGTGCCACGGACGGCCTGTTGCCTGACATGGGTGTGGGGCGTGTGCTCTGTGACGATCCGGGTGTGGCGGGGCGGTCGGTGGCGGCGCTGACGGATGGGGAGCGGGGGGTGCCGTTGCGGGTGGAACATGCGGCGTATGTGATCTATACGTCGGGGTCGACGGGGCGGCCCAAGGGTGTGGTCGTCGGGCATGGCGGGATCGGGAGTCTGGCGGGGGCGCAGGTCGAGCGGTTCGGGGTGGGTGTGGGGTCGCGGGTGTTGCAGTTCGCGGCGTTGGGGTTCGATGCGGTGGTCTGGGAGCTGTGCATGGCGTTGTTGTCGGGGGCGACGCTGGTGCTGGCGGAGGCCGGGGACATGCCGCCGCGTCGTCGTCTGGGTGAGGTGGTGGCGGAGTTGGGGGTGTCGCACGTGACGGTGCCGCCTTCTCTCCTGGCCACCGAGGACGAACTGCCTGCCGGGTTGGTGTCGTTGGTGGTGGCGGGGGAGGCGTGCGGGCCGGAACTGGTGGAGCGGTTCGCTGCCGGCCGGCGGATGGTGAATGCGTACGGGCCGACGGAGACGACGGTGTGCGCGACGATGACGCAGCCGTTGTCCGCCGAGGTGGCGTCGGGCGCGGTGGTACCGATCGGCCGTCCCATCGACAACATCCAGGTCTACGTGCTGGACGGCTCGCTGCGTCCGGTCGCACCGGGTGTGGTGGGTGAGTTGTATGTCGCGGGTCGTGGTCTGGCGCATGGCTATGTGGGCCGTGCCGGACTGACGGCGGAGCGGTTCGTGGCCTGCCCGTTCACCGATGGCCGGATGTATCGCACCGGGGACCTGGTCCGTTGGACCGTCGACGGTGAGCTGGTGTTCGCGGGGCGTGCGGACGAGCAGGTGAAAGTCCGTGGGTTCCGGGTGGAGCCGGGTGAGATCGAGGCGGTGCTGAGCGCGCACGAGGACGTCGGTCATGCGGTTGTCGTGGCCCGCGACGGGCGCCTGGTCGCGTACGTCGTCCCCGAGCCCGGCGCGGCCCTGGACCCGGTGGAGCTGCGGTCGTTCGCGGCCGGGCGGCTGCCGGAGCACATGGTCCCGGCCGCGGTGATCCCGCTCGACGCGCTCCCGGTGACCGAGAACGGCAAGCTCGACCGCTCCGCCCTTCCCGCCCCGGACTTCGCGAGCCTGACCAGCAGCCGCGGGCCCGAGACCGCCGTCGAGGAGGTGCTGTGCGGGCTGTTCGCGGACAGCCTCGGACTGGAGCGGGTCGGGGTGGAGGACTCGTTCTTCGAACTCGGCGGTGACTCCCTGCTGGCGATGCGGCTCATCGCCCGGGTGCGGTCGGCGCTGGCCGCCGAGATCAGCATCCGGGAACTCTTCGAAGCCCCGACCGTCGCCGGCCTCGCCCGGCTGGTGGACCAGGGCCGCGGCGCGGCACGCATCCCGCTGACGCCTCGGGAACGCCCGGAGCGGGTGCCGCTGTCGTACGCACAGCAGCGGATGTGGTTCCTCAACCGCCTGGAGGGCGCTGGTGCGGGCGCGGCGTACAACGTGTCCATGGGCATGCGCCTGTCGGGCGAGGTGGATGTCGCCGCGCTGGAGGCCGCGCTCGGTGACCTCGCCGACCGGCACGAGACCCTGCGCACCGTCTTCCCCGAGACCGAAGGGGAGCCGCACCAGCTGATCACCGCCGACCGTCCGGTGCTGCGGGTCGACATGGTCGCGGCGACGGACCTCGAAGGGGTGGTCGCGGAAGAGACGGGGCGCGGATTCGACCTGGCCACGGACGTGCCGTGGCGGGTGCGGCTGTTGACGGTGTCGCCGGTGGATTCGGTGCTGGTGATCGTGGCGCATCACATCGCGGTCGACGGCGTGTCCATGGGCCTGCTCACCCGTGACCTGGGCACGGGATACACGGCCCGGGTGCGGGGTGAGGTGCCCGAGTGGGAGCCGCTGCCGGTGCAGTACGCCGACTACGCGCTCTGGCAGCGCGAGGTGCTCGGCGACCTCGGCGACCCCGACAGCCGCCTCACCGGGCAACTCGACCACTGGCGCCACGCTCTCGCGGACCTCCCCGAGGAACTGTCCCTGCCCATGGACCATCCGCGTCCGGCCGTGGCGTCCTTCCGGGGCGGTGCGGTCCCCGTGCGGACGGATGCCGAGGTGCACGCGCGTCTGTCGGAGCTGGCGCGGCGGCATGGCGTGACGATGTTCATGGTGGTGCAGGCGGCGCTGGCGGTGCTGTTGTCGAAGGTGGGCGCGGGCACCGACATCCCGCTCGGTACGGCGGTGGCGGGGCGTGGTGACGCCGAGGTCGAGAGCATGGTCGGGTTCTTCGTCAATACGTTGGTGCTGCGTACGGATGTGAGTGGTGATCCGTCGTTCGTGGAGTTGCTGGGGCGGGTGCGGGAGACGGACCTGTCTGCCTACGCGCACCAGGACGTGCCGTTCGAGCGGCTCGTGGAGGACCTGAACCCGGCCCGCTCGCTGGCCCGCCACCCCCTCTTCCAGGTGATGTTCAGCCTACAGAGCGCTCCCCCGGACCAGGGTGAGTGGGACTGGGGCCTCCCCGGCCTCCAGGTGCACCCCATCCGGCCGGAGGAGACGGCAACTGCCCGCTTCGACCTCTCCGTCGAGCTCTCCGAACTCCGCGACGCCGAGGGCTCACCGGGCGGACTGGGCGGGGAGATCCAGTACGCGGCCGACCTGTTCGACGAGACGACCGCCAGGGGGCTGGCGGATCGGTTTATCCGGGTGCTGGAGCAGGTGGCTGCGGATCCGGAGATGCGGGTCGGGGACGTTGAAGTGGTCTCGGACGCTGAGCGTCGGTTGGTCCTGCATGGGTGGAACGACACTCGGCGGGTGGTGCCGGGTGGGTCGTTGGTGGAGTTGTTCGAGGCGCAGGTGGCGCGGACTCCGAATGCTGTCGCGGTGGTGTCTGGGGAGACGAGGTTGACGTATGGGGAGCTGAATGCGCGGGCGAACGGTGTCGCGTACGGGCTCATGGGCCGGGGGGTTGGGTGCGAGGACTTGGTGGGGGTGCGGTTGGAGCGGTCGGCGGAGTTGCTGCCCATGCTGCTCGGTGTGCTCAAGGCGGGGGCGGCGTATGTGCCGTTGGATCTCGGGCTGCCGCGATCAAGGCGGGAGGCGATAGCGGCTGAGGCGGGGGTCGTGGTGACGCTCACCGATGCCGATGTGTTCGAGCCGGTGGCTGAGAACCCGGGTGTGAGGGTGTCGTCGGGGGCGTTGACGTATGTGATGTACACGTCCGGCTCGTCCGGGGTGCCGAAGGGTGTGGCGGTCACGCACCGCAACGTGGTGGCGTTCTGCCTGGACAGTGCCTGGGCCGAGGACCTGGTCGAGTGTGTGCTGTTCCAGGCGAACCACGCGTTCGACGCCTCGACGTACGAGATCTGGGTGCCGTTGTTGCGTGGTGGCCGGCTGGTGGTGGCTCCGGCTGGGGATCTGGACGCGGCTGAGCGTGGTGCGTTGATCGCTGGGCATGGGGTGACGAATGTGCATGCGACGGCGGGGTTGTTCCGGGTGTTGGCGGAGCAGTCGCCGGAGATCTTCGCCGGGGTGCGGGAGGTGTCCACGGGCGGCGACGTGGTCTCCGCGTCGGCGATCCGGACCCTGCTCGCGTCCCATCCGGATCTGGTGGTGCGCACGACCTACGGGCCGACGGAGAACACGGCGTTCACGACGCACTTGCCGTACACGGCGGGAGACGAGGTGCCGGCGACGGTGCCGATCGGTCGCCCGATGGACAACACCCACACCTACGTCCTGGATGGGTTCCTGCGTCCGGTGGCGCCGGGTGTGGTCGGTGAGTTGTACCTCGCGGGTGAGGGTGTGGCGCGTGGGTATGCGGGTCGTCCGGGGCTGACGGCGGAGCGGTTCGTGGCGTGCCCGTTCGGTGAGGGCCGGATGTATCGCACCGGGGACCTGGCCCGCTGGAATGCGGACGGTGTGCTGGAGTTCGCCGGGCGGGTCGACGAGCAGGTGAAGATCCGGGGCTTCCGTATCGAACCGGCCGAGGTCGAGGCCGTACTGACCACGCACGAGCATGTGCATCAGACGGCGGTGATCGCCCGCGAGGACCAGCCCGGCGTCAAGCGCCTGGTCGCCTACGTCGTCGGCGACGTGGACGAGGCGGAGCTTCGCCGACACGTCGCGGACAAGCTCCCCGAATACATGGTCCCGGCCGCGTTCGTCACCGTGGACGCGATCCCCCTCACCAGGAACGGCAAGCTCGACCGGGCCGCCCTCCCCGCCCCGGACCTTGCGGGTCTGACCACCGGCCGCGCCCCCGCCACCCCCACCGAAGAGGTGCTGTGCGGCCTGTTCGCCGAAGTCCTCGGTCTGGACCGCGTCGGGACGGACGACTCCTTCTTCACCCTCGGCGGCGACTCACTCCTCGCCATGCGGCTCATCGCCCGCATCCGGTCGGTGCTCGACGCCGAGGTCAGCATCCGCGACCTGTTCACCGCCCCCACGGTCCAAGGGCTGGCCCGGTTCGCCGAGACCGCCCGTGGGACGGACCGGCGTCTGGCACTCGAACCTCAACAGCGCCCGGACACCGTGCCGTTGTCGTACGCGCAGCAGCGGATGTGGTTCCTCAACCGGCTGGAGGAAGCCGGCGTGGGGGCGGGCTACAACGTGCCGCTCGCCCTGCGGCTGACCGGCGAACTGGATGTCCCGGCCCTGAAGGCCGCGCTGGGCGACGTAGCCGACCGGCACGAGGGCCTACGCACGCTCTTCCCCGAGACCGACGGGCTGCCCCACCAGCGGATCCTCCACGGCGAGGAGTCGCACCCCTTGCTGAAGACGCGGGAGACCACCGAAGCGGACCTGTCCGAGGCCGTCGGCGACGAACTCGGCCGGCGTTTCGACCTGGCGGAGGAACTGCCGTGGCGGGCTTCGCTGTTGGTGCTCGCGCCGACGGAGTCGGTGTTGGTGATCGTGGCGCATCACATCGCGGTGGACGGCTGGTCGATGGGCATCCTGGCCCGGGATCTGGAGACGGCGTATGCCGCCCGGGTACGCGGTGCCGCCCCGGCGTGGGAGCCGCTGCCCGTCCAGTACGCCGACTACGCGCTGTGGCAACGCGAGTTGCTGGGCGACCTCGACGACCCCGACAGCCTGATCTCCGCCCAACTCGACCACTGGCGTTCGGCGTTGGCCGGAGCGCCGCAGGAACTCGCGTTGCCGGTCGACCGGCCGCGTGGGGCGACGGCGTCGTTCAGCGGTGCCGATGTTCCCGTGCGGGTGGACGGCCACATCCACGCAGGACTGTCGGAGGTGGCGCGGCGGCACGGCGTGACGATGTTCATGCTGGTGCAGGCCGCACTGGCGGTGCTGCTGTCGAAGTCGGGTGCGGGTGACGACATCCCGCTCGGCACGCCGGTCGCGGGGCGTGGCGACGCGGAGTTGGACGACCTTGTCGGTTTCTTCCTGAACACGTTGGTGCTGCGTACGGATGTGAGTGGTGATCCGTCGTTCGTGGAGTTGCTGGGGCGGGTGCGGGAGACGGACCTGGCTGCGTACGCGCACCAGGACGTGCCGTTCGAGCGACTGGTCGAGGACCTGAACCCCGCGCGCTCGCTGTCCCGGCACCCCCTCTTCCAGGTGATGCTGGCTTTCCAGAACGTTCCCGATTCCGACGCGCCCCTGAAGTTGCCGGGCCTCCAGGTGAGGCCGCTGGCCTCGGACGAGGCAGTGACGGCCAAGTTCGACCTGTCCGTCACCCTCATGGAACGGCGGGACGAGACGGGTGCACCGGCCGGGATCGAGGGCGGTATCCAATACGCCACCGACCTGTTCGACGCAAGCACCGTGGACTCCCTCGCCCGACGCCTTGTCACGGTGTTGGAGCAGGTGGCTGCGGACCCGAGTGTGCGGGTCGGGGACATCGAGGTGCTGTCGGACGCGGAACGCCGGATGCTCCTGCACGGGTGGAACGACACCCGCCGTGCCGTGCCCGACGGCACCCTCGTGGACCGGTTCGAGGCGCAGGTGGCACGGACGCCGGATGCCGTCGCGGTCATGTCTGGGGAGACGCGGTTGACGTATGGGGAGCTGAATGCGCGGGCCAATGGAGTGGCGCGGGCGTTGATCGGGCGGGGGGTTGCTCCGGAGGCGTTGGTGGGGGTGCGGTTGGAGCGGTCGGCGGAGTTGCTGCCCATGCTGCTGGGTGTGCTCAAGGCGGGGGCGGCGTATGTGCCGTTGGACGTCGCGCATCCGGAGGAGCGGTTGGCGTCGATCGTGGCAGAGTCGGGAGTGTCGGTGGTTCTCACCGATGCCGATGTGTTCGAGCCGGTGGCCGAGAACCCTGAGGTGAGGCCGGGTCCGGAGAACCTCGCGTACGTGATGTACACGTCGGGTTCGTCGGGGGTGCCGAAGGGTGTGGCGGTCACGCACCGCAACGTGGTGGCGTTCTGTCTGGACGACGCCTGGACGGACGACATGGTCGAGTGCGTGCTGTTCCAGGCGAACCATGCCTTCGATGCCTCGACGTACGAGATCTGGGTGCCGTTGTTGCGCGGTGGCCGGCTGGTGGTGGCTCCGGCCGGGGATCTGGACGCGGCGGAGCGGGGTGCTCTGATTGCCGCGCATGGGGTGACGAATGTGCATGCGACGGCGGGGTTGTTCCGGGTGTTGGCGGAGCAGTCGCCGGAGATCTTTGCCGGGGTGCGGGAGGTGTCCACGGGCGGTGACGTGGTCTCCGCGTCGGCGATCCGGAACCTGCTCACGACCCACCCGGACCTGGTGGTACGCACCACGTACGGGCCGACGGAGAACACGGCGTTCACGACACACTTGCCGTACACGGCAGGGGACGTGATACCGGCGGCGGTCCCGATCGGCCGTCCGATGGATAACACCCGTACCTACGTCCTGGACGGCGCGCTGCGTCTCGTACCGCCGGGTGTGGTCGGTGAGTTGTACCTCGCGGGCGAGGGTGTGGCGCGTGGGTATGCGGGTCGTCCGGGGCTGACGGCGGAGCGGTTCGTGGCGTGCCCGTTCAGTGATGGCCGGATGTATCGCACCGGAGACCTGGCCCGCTGGAACGCGGACGGCGTGCTGGAGTTCGCCGGACGGGTCGACGAGCAGGTCAAGATCCGGGGCTTCCGGATCGAACCGGCCGAAGTCGAGGCCGTACTGACCACGCACGAGCGTGTGCATCAGACGGCGGTGATCGCCCGCGAGGATCAGCCCGGCGTCAAGCGCCTGGTCGCCTACGTCGTCGGCGATGTGGACGAGGCGGAGCTTCGCCGACACGTCGCGGACAAGCTCCCCGAATACATGGTCCCGGCCGCGTTCGTCACCGTGGACGCGATCCCCCTCACCAGGAACGGCAAACTCGACCGCGCCGCCCTCCCCGCCCCGGACCTTGCGGGCCTGACCACCGGCCGCGCCCCCGCCACCCTCACCGAGGAGATTCTCTGCGGCCTGTTCGCCGAGATCCTCGGCCTGGACCGGGTCGGCGCCGACGACTCCTTCTTCACCCTCGGCGGCGACTCGCTCCTCGCCATGCGGCTCATCGCCCGCGTCCAGGCAGTGTTGAACGCCGAGATCAGCATCCGTGACGTATTCACCTCGCCCACGGTCGAGGCCATCGCCCGGCTCATGGCCGACGGCCGGGCAGGCGGCCCCCGCCTGGCGCTGGCGGCGCGCGAGCGGCCGAGGGTCGTGCCGTTGTCGTACGCGCAGCAGCGGATGTGGTTCCTCAACCGGCTGGAGGAAGCCGGCGTGGGGGCGGGCTACAACGTGCCGCTGGCGCTGCGGCTGACCGGCGAGCTGGATGTCCCGGCCCTTGAGGCAGCGCTGCGCGATGTGGCGGACCGGCAGGAGAGCCTCCGTACGGTCTTCCCCGAGGCCGCAGGCGTTGCCCGGCAGGAGGTGCTCCAGGGTGAGCGGGGTCGCCTGGTCCTGCGGATGGACGAGGTGGCGGAGGACGACGTGCCCGCCGTCGCCGGCGACGAGATGGCGCGCGGCTTCGACCTGACCCGTGAGCTGCCGTGGCGGGCCCGGTGCCTGGTGCTGTCCCCGTCCGAGTCCGTGTTGATCGTCGTGGCGCATCACATCGCGGTGGACGGCTGGTCGATGGGCGTCCTGCTGCGCGATCTGAGCTTCGCGTACGAGGCGAGGTGCCGCGGTGCCGCCCCGGCGTGGGAGCCGCTGCCCGTCCAGTACGCGGACTACGCGCTGTGGCAGCGCGAGTTGCTGGGCGACCTCGACGACCCCGACAGCCTGGTCTCCGCCCAACTCGACCACTGGCGTGCGGTGTTGGCCGAACTGCCGGAGGAACTGGCGCTGCCGACCGACCGCCCGCGGCCGTCGGAGTCGTCCTTCCGGGGCGGAGCGGTCCGGGTGGAGACGGATGCCGAGGTGCACGCGCTGTTGTCGGAGGTGGCGCGGCGGCACGGCGTGACGATGTTCATGGTGGTGCAGGCCGCGCTGGCGGTGCTGCTGTCGAAGGTGGGCGCGGGCACGGACATCCCGCTCGGCACGGCGGTGGCGGGTCGTGGCGACGCCGCTCTTGACGGCCTCGCCGGGTTCTTCGTCAACACGTTGGTGCTGCGTACGGATGTCAGCGGTGATCCGTCGTTCGTGGAGTTGCTGGGGCGGGTGCGGGAGACGGACCTGGCCGCGTACGCGCACCAGGACGTGCCGTTCGAGCGACTGGTGGAGGACCTGAACCCCGCGCGCTCCCTGGCCCGCCACCCCCTCTTCCAGGTCATGCTCACCCTGCAGAACCTGCCGCAGGGCGACGCGGGCCTCAGGCTCGCCGGCCTGCGCGCGCAGCCGCTCGACGAGGGCCAGGAGCAGACGCAGGTCGCCAAGTTCGACCTCTCGGTCAGCCTGACCGAGCACCGCGACGAGCAGGGGGCACCGGCCGGACTCCAGGGCGGTATCCAGTACGCCACCGACCTGTTCGACCCGGACACCGCCGAGGCCCTCGCGGTACGGCTGACCCGTGTCCTGGAGCAGGTGGCCGCGGCTCCGGACATACGAGTCGGCGCGATCGACGTACTGTCCGCCGACGAGCGGCACCAGGTGGTGGCGGAGTGGAACGACACCGCCCGTCCGGTGCCGGAACAGTCCCTGGTCGCCCTGTTCGAGGCGCAGACCGCGCGGACGCCGGACGCGATGGCGGTGGTGGCCGGGGAGACGCGACTGACGTACGCGGAGGTGAACGCGCGGGCCAACGGTCTGGCTCACCACCTCAGGGGCCAGGGCGTGGGCGTCGAAAGCCTGGTCGGTGTCCGTGCGGAACGATCGGCGGACCTGGTGCCCACGCTCCTCGGTGTGCTCAAGGCGGGCGCGGCGTATGTGCCGTTGGATCTCGGGCTGCCGCGATCAAGGCGGGAAGTGATCGCGGCTGAGGCGGGGGTCGTGGTGACGCTCACCGGAGGTGAGGATGTTGCCCCGGTGGCTGAGAACCCTGAGGTGAGGCCGGGGCCGGAGAACCTTGCGTACGTGATGTACACGTCTGGTTCCTCCGGGGTGCCGAAGGGTGTGGCGGTCACACACGGCAATGTGGTCGCGTTCTGCCTGGACGACGCGTGGCGTGCGGATGTGGTCGAGTGCGTGCTGTTCCAGGCGAACCACGCGTTCGATGCCTCGACGTACGAGATCTGGGCGCCGCTGCTGCGGGGCGGGCGGCTGGTGGTCGCCCCGGCCGGAGATCTGGACGCGGCGGAGCGGGGTGCGCTGATCGCGGAGCATGGCGTGACGAATGTGCATGCGACGGCGGGGTTGTTCCGGGTGTTGGCGGAGCAGTCGCCGGAGATCTTTGCCGGGGTACGGGAAGTGTCCACGGGCGGTGACGTGGTCTCCGCGACCGCGATCCGGAACCTGCTCGCGGCCCATCCGGGTCTGGTGGTGCGCACCACGTACGGGCCGACGGAGACGACTGCGTTCACGACGCACTTGCCGTACACGGCAGGCGACGAGATACCGGCGGCGGTCCCGATCGGTCGCCCGATGGACAACACCCGTACCTACGTGCTGGATGAGTTCCTGCGTCCGGTGGCGCCGGGTGTGACCGGCGAGTTGTATCTCGCGGGCGAAGGTGTGGCCCGTGGGTATGCAGGCCGTCCGGGGCTGACGGCGGAGCGGTTCGTGGCCTGCCCGTTCACCGATGGCCGGATGTATCGCACCGGAGACCTGGCCCGCTGGAATACGGACGGCGTGCTGGAGTTCGCCGGACGGGTCGACGAGCAGGTCAAGATCCGGGGCTTCCGGATCGAACCGGCCGAAGTCGAGGCCGTATTGACCGCGCACGAGCGTGTGCATCAGACGGCGGTGATCGCCCGCGAGGACCAGCCCGGCGTCAAGCGCCTGGTCGCCTACCTCGTCGGCGACGTGGACGAGCCCGCACTGCGGGACTTCGCGGCCGAGCAACTGCCGGACTACATGGTGCCGTCGGCGTTCGTGACTGTGGACGCGATCCCGCTGACCAGGAACGGCAAGCTGGACCGGGCCGCCCTCCCCGCCCCGGACCTTGCGGGCCTGACCACCGGCCGCGCCCCCGCCACCCCCATCGAGGAGATCCTCTGCGGCCTGTTCGCCGAGATCCTCGGTCTGGAACAGGTCGGCGCCGACGACTCCTTCTTCACCCTCGGCGGCGACTCCCTCCTCGCCATGAGGCTGCTCGCCCGCATCCGATCCGTTCTCGATGCCGAGGTCAGTATCCGCTCCCTGCTCGCCGCACCCACAGTCGCGGCGGTCGCGGAGGCACTCGACGAGGGCGGCCCCACCGGCGACTTCGACCGGCTCCTTCCGCTCCGCTCCGGCGGCGACGGCGCACCGCTGTTCTTCCTCCACTCCGGGGGCGGACTGGCCTGGAACTACGCGGCGTTGGCCGCTCACCTCCCGCTGGGGCGCCCCCTCTACGGCGTCCAGGCGCGCGGTCTGGAGCGGGTCGAGGAGCTGCCCGCGAGCATCGAGGAGATGGCGGCCGACTACGTGGAGCAGATCCGGGCCGTGCAACCGGACGGCCCCTACCACCTGGTGGGCTGGTCGTTCGGCGGGGTGGTCGCGCAGGCCGTCGCGGCCCGGCTGCAGGACGCGGGCGAGACGATCGCCCTGCTGGCGATCCTCGACGGATACCCGTATGACGAGGGCGACGAGGAGTCCGAGGACGAGCCGCAGGCAAGGCGACCGGCAGGCCCGCGCCGCCCGAGGCCGGCCGATGTCCCGGCCCTGGAGGCGGTCCAGCGCGTCGCGGACAACAACGTCCGGCTCGTCATGGAGCACACTCCGCGCGCCTTCCACGGCGACCTGCTCCTCGTCGTCGCGACCCAGGCGCGGCCGGAGAGCCTGCCGGTGGAGCGGGCCGTGGAGATCTGGGAGCCGTACGTGGACGGCGCCATCGAACACCATCTGGTGGAGGCCGACCACCATCGGCTGCTCACGGCGGATCCGGCGGCGCGCATCGGTGAGCTGCTGACCGCGAAGCTCCGCGGAACCGACGACCGGCACATCTAACGCCAGGAGGCGGAATGTCAGAGACAAGCACCGTGGACTCGTCCGGGCGGGCGAAGGACGTCGTGGACGACTCCGATCCGCGGGCGCTCATCTGGGACCTGCTGCGAGGGCAGTGGCGGTTCTCCGCGCTGTACGCGTTCGTGGACCTCGACGTGGCCGGCGCCCTGTACGACGGACCGCTGACGGTACCGAAGCTGGCCGAGAAGCTCGGTGTGGACCGGGTCGCGCTGGGCCGGCTGCTGCGTACTGTCGCGGCGCTCGGCGTGGTGCGGTCCGAGGACGTGGCCGGCATCCGGCGCTACCGGCTGACCCCCGCGGGCGAGTCGCTGTGCGCCGACGCTCCCGGCTCGATGCGGTCGGTCAGCCTGTTGCAGGGGGCACCCGACCTGCTGGACGCGATGGGTTCGCTCGCCGCCGCCGTCCGGGACGGCTGTTCTTCGTTCGCGGCACGGTTCGGTTCGTTCTACGGCTGGCTCGCGACCAGCCCCGAGTCCCGGAAGCACTTCGACATCTTCATGACCACGCGGTCGCGGGCCATCGCCGAGGCCGCCGTGGCGGCGGTCGACCTCTCGGGCATCGGGACGCTCGCCGACATCGGCGGCGGCAAGGGCACGGTGCTCGCGACGGCGCTGGGCGCCACGCCCGGTATGCGGGGGCTGTTGCTCGACCTGGAGCCGGTGATGGCCGGTGCCCGTGAGTTCATGGCCGCGCAGGGCATGGCCGACCGGTGCGAATTCGTCGTCGGCGACTTCTTCCAGGCGGTGCCGAAGGCGGACGCCTACCTGCTGTCGAACATCGTGCACAACTGGGACGACGACGACGCGCTGCGCCTTCTCGGCAACATCCGCCGCGAACTGCCCGAGCACGGCCGGGTGCTGCTGCTGGACATGCTGCTCCCCGAGGGGGACGCGCCGCACCTCGGCAAGGAGATGGACATGCGGCTGCTGGCGCTCTACGACGGTGGCCGCGAGCGCGGCGAGCAGGAGTACCTGGCGCTGCTGGGCAAGGCGGGGCTGAGCGTCGAGCGAGTGGTCGAACTGCCCTATGCCCTCAGCCTGATCGAAGCCGTCCGGGACTGATACGCCGAAAGGAGCACGGATGTTATCGAGAAGCGCCGCCCCGTGGCACGGAAACAGACGATTACGTGTCACCCGGGGCCGGGTAGCGCTCGCAGCGGGGCTCACCGCGTTGTTCGCCGGGAGCGGGCTCGTCGGTCCCGCGGCGCCGAGCGCGCTGGGGTCCGCCGGGGTGTGGGGCCAGAGCCTCGACGGGCGCGGCAACAACGTCCTGCGTCCCGACTGGGGCCGCGCCGGGACGAACTACTCCCGGGTCACGGGCGCCCGCTACGTTGACGGCCTCAGCACGCCCGTCAGCGGGCCGAACGCACGCACGGTCAGCAACCGGATCTTCAACGACGAGTTCGTGGACGAGAACGGTCTCGGCTTCTCGGTGAACATCTTCTCCGAGCGGCAGCTCAGCCAGTGGTCGTGGGTCTGGGGTCAGTTCGTCGACCACGAGTTCGGATTGCGCAGCGGCGTGCTGCGCAGCGACCCGCAGGGCGAGCGGGCCGACGTCCCCGTGAACGGCCGGGATCCGCTGGAGACGCGGGGGGATCCGGCCGCGCTCAGGTTCACGCGTTCGACGCCCGCGCCGGGGACCGGGACGACCACTCCCCGTGAGCAGATCAACAACGTCAGCTCCTATCTCGACGCCTCGGCCGTCTACTCGACGGACGACCGGCGCCTGGAGTGGCTGCGGGTGGGGCCCGTCGACGGGAACCTGGCCAACAACGGCGCCAAGCTGCTGATGCCGGACGCGTACCTGCCGCGCAGGGACGCGCGCGGCGACACCGCCGGCGCCCCCGAGGTGGAGCTGGGCGGAGAGCTGATCGCCAACCCGGGCCAGGCGGTTGTCACGGGGGACGTGCGGGCCAACAACAACACCGGTGTCACAGCGGTGGAGACGCTCATCGCGCGCGAGCACAACCGGATCGTCGACCTGCTGCCCGCGTCGCTGAGCGAGCAGGAGAAGTTCGAGATCGCCCGCCGGGTCGTCATCGCCGAGGTGCAGTACATCACCTACAACGAGTTCCTTCCGGCGCACGGCGTCTGGCTCCCCGCGTACCGCGGCTACGACCCGTCGGTGAACGCCACCCTCAGCAATGAGTTCTCGACCGTCGGGTACCGCATCCACAGCATGATCCACAGCGGGTTCCCGATGGAGACCGAACGCTCCCGGTACACCGACGCGCAGATGCAGAAGTTCCGCGAGATGGGCTTCAACATCGATCCGAGCGACGACCCCGCCAAGGTCAAGATCCAGTTCGTGCTGGCGCAGGCGCGGGACAACCCGATGGTCCTGCCGATGGTCGGGCTCGGGCCGTTCCTCCAGGGCCTCGGCTCCAAGGCGCAGTACCACAACGACGAGCAGATCGAGCGCGAGATCCGCGACGTGCTGTGCTCGGCCCCCGACGCCAACCCCAAGTGCGTGTTCGACCTCGGCGCGCTGGACCTGGAGCGGGGCCGCGACCACGGCATGCCCGGTTACAACGAGATGCGCCGCGCCTACGGCCTGCCGGCCAAGAACTCGTTCAAGGACATCACCGGGGAGAACACCGAGACGTTCCCCACCGATCCGCTGCTCACTCCCGGCGACGAGATCAACGACCCCGACAGCGTCGACTTCACCCGCATCACCAACCTGTTCGGCAGCCAGGTCTCTGCGGAGAACGATCCGGAGGACACCAGCGCCGTCTCGTTCGAGCGGCGCACCCCGCTGGCCGCGCGCCTGAAGGCGCTGTACGGCTCGGTCGACAAGCTCGACGCCTATGTGGGAATGCTCGCGGAAAAGCATTCAGGACCAGAGTTCGGCGAACTCCAGCGGGCGATGTGGAACCGCGAATTCAAACGGCTGCGTGACGGCGACCGTTTCTTCTACGGCAACCAGCTGCCGGCGCTCGAACTCATCAAGAAACGCTATGGCATCGACTTCCGGCAGAACCTGGGTGACCTCATCGCCCGCAATACCGATGTGAAACGGTCGGACCTGGCCGGCAATGTCTTCTTCGCCAAGGGGCAGGTGCCGCCGGAAACCTGCCGGGCCGGTTACCGCACGACGGCGCGGACCGGAACGGACTCCGGCACGTACGAGGCGACCGTTCGCCTCACGAACACCACGAAGCGACCGGTCGACGCCTGGGCACTGCGGTTCCGGTACGCGGACGAGCAGGAGATCACCGGGGCGGAGGGTGCCGTCGTCGCGCAGAACGGCACGGATGTCTCCCTCACGAATCCCCGGACCGGCGGTGTGATCGCCCCGGGACAGACCCGTGAGATCAAACTCACCGGTGCCTGGAGGGGACGCGACACCGCCCCCTCTTCCTTCACGCTCAACACCACGCAATGCCGTGCGGAGCAAGGGTCCGGATAACCGGCGGAAAGCGGCGAAGGACCCTCCCTTTTCGCTGATACCTTCCCGCAACCGTCCGTCCGATAGAACTTTCTCAGGAGCTATTCGAAAGAGGTGCGGAAGCATGCCGAAAAATACGGCTGAACGCGAGGAACGGAAGACCGTAGCGGTGCCGCGTCGCATCCGGCCGCGCGTCACCCTGGTCGTGGCGATCGCCGCCGTCGGCCTGCTGGTGACCGCGTGCGGCGGCGACGACGGCGGTGACGGTGGTGGTGGCGGCGGAGTCGCCGCGGCCAGCCCCAGCACCAGCGAGAGCGCGAAGCCGGGCGGCGGTGGTTCCGAGAAGAAAGGCCCCCTCGCCTACTCGAAGTGCATGCGGGACAACGGCGTGACCAATTTCCCGGACCCGGACGCCAACGGCGGTCTCAAGATCGAGGGCGACAAAGTCGGGCTGGGCACGCCGGCGTACGAAAAGGCCGCGGAGAAGTGCAAGCAGTACAACGCCGCGCCGCCGCCCGAGGCGGCTCCGGACCGAGAAGCCGCACTGGCGTACGCCAAATGCATGCGCGAGACGGGCGTGCCCAAGTTCCCGGACCCCAACGCCGAGGGCGGGACGGACATCGACCGGGGCGCGCTCGGTGTCGACATCACCGGTCCCGTGTTCAAGAAGGCCGACGAGAAGTGCAAAGAGGTCCTGAGGAACGGCGGAAAGGGCGCGGAAGAGGGCGCCAAGAACACGCAGGGCGGATGACCGCGACGTCCCGTGGGACAGCGCTCCGGGTGCCCCCGGCCGCTGCCCCGCCGTCGCTAGACGGGTTCGACGGCGGCCGGCCCCACGGCCGTGTCCGCCGCGGCGCGGGGGAAGCGCACCGTCATGGTCAGACCACCGTCCGGCCGGGGCACGGCGTCGAGTTCGGCGTGATGGGCGGTGGCGATGGCGCTGACGATCGACAGCCCGAGACCGAGCCCCTCACGGTGGTGGGTGCGGGCGGTGCCGACCCGCTGGAACGGCTGGAACAGCCGGTCCAGGTCGTCGGCGGCGACGACCGGGCCCGAGTTGCTCACGGTCAGCACGGCCCGGCCGTCCTCGGCGCGGGTGGCGACCTCGACCCACCCGTCGGGAGTGTTGTAGCTCAGCGCGTTGTCCACCAGATTGATCACCAGGCGTTCCGCCAGGCCCGGGCCACCGACCGCGACGGCCGGATCCAGCGTCGTGCGCCACGACACGCTGCGCCGCCCGGCCTCCTCGGCACGGGCCGCCACGACCTTCCCGGCCAGCTGCTGGAGGTCGAACGGCACCCACCGCTCAAGGCCGGCCTGCCCCCTGGCCAGGGTCAGCAGCGACGTGATCAACCGCTCCTGCTCGCGGCCGGCGGCGAGGATCCGCAGGTGGGCCTCCCGCAGCGACTCCACGCTCGCGTCCGGATCCGACAGGGCGACCTGCCCGAGGGTGCGCTGCCGCGTCATGGGAGTCCGCAGCTCGTGCGAGGCGTTGGCCACGAACCGGCGCTGTGCCTCGAAGGCGGCCTCCAGCCGGGCCAGCAACTCGTCGAAGGTGTCGCCGAGGTCCTTGAGTTCGTCGGCGGGCCCCGGCAGGGCCAGCCGTGCGTGCAGGTTGGTCGCGGAGATCTCCCGGGCCGTGCGGGTGATCGTGCTCAGACGCCGCAGCACGCGCCCGGCCAGCACCCAGCCGAGACCTGCCGAGACGACCGCCATGATGCCCAGTGCGGTGCCGCCCTGGACCAGCAGCGTGTGCCGCCGCTCGTCCTTCTGCCGCTGCGCCAGTTCGATGAGCGCTTCGCTCTCTCCGGGATCCGGCGCGGGCAGGTCGTTGCCCTCGTTGCTGAGTTCCTGCGGGCCGCGTTTGGCCGGCGGCTTCGCCACCTCCTTGACCGTGGCCGTGCTGCCCTGGCCGTTGTACACGTAGAGGCCCGGGTTGGCCCGGTCGACCAGGAAGAAGGTCATCGCGAGCAGTGCCACGCCGGACACGAGGAAGACCCCGCCGTACAGCAGCGTCAGGCGGAACCGGACGGTGTTGCGGGGCATGCGGAAGACGGTGCGCATGGGCTGCCCTCAGATGCGGTAGCCGGACTTGGCCACGGTGTGGATCACCGGTGGGTCGCCGAGCTTGGCGCGCAGCCGGCTGATGGTGACCTTGACGGACTTGGTGAACGGGTCGGCCGATTCGTCCCACACCCGTTCGAGGAGCTCCTCCGCCGAGACCACCCGGCCCTGGGCGGCGAGCAGCAGCTCCAGCACGCCGAACTCCTTGGGAGCCAGGTCGAGCGGCTCGCCGCCCCGGGTCACCCGGCGCTGCGCCGCGTCCAGTTCGATGTCGCCGTGCTGCAGCACCGGAGGCACCGCGGGATGCGCCCGCCGGGCCAGCGCGACGATCCGGGCCGTCAGCACGCGGAAGTCGAACGGTTTGGACAGATAGTCGTCGGCGCCGAGGTTCAGCCCGTCCACCAGGTCCTCGGTGGTCGCGGCCGCGGTCAGCATCAGCACCCGGCTGCGGCAGTCCGCGGCGACGAGCTTGGCGCACAACGTGTCGCCGTCCATTCCGGGCAGGTCCCGGTCGAGGAGGATCACGTCGTAGTCGTTGACAAGGGCGCGTTCCAGACCGGACAGCCCGTCCAGCGCGACGTCGACCGCCATCCGCTGCCGGCGCAGCCCCACCGCCACCGCGTGGGCAACTTCCTCGTCGTCCTCGACGATAAGAACGCGCACCTTGTTCTCCCCCCGGGGAAAAGATTTCGGCCCACAGTGAATAAGCCCCTGCCGTATTCCCATGCTAGCGACCGGACGGTTGCGGCGGGGTTTCATCCGGCCGTTCCGGTACTGCCCGATCGCCCCGCCCGGCACGCCCGCGGCGGGCGCGGAAGTGGCCACGGCCGAGGCCCCGGGAATTCGGCGGCGGGCGATACCGTCCTGAAACCGCCGCTCCCGTAGAACAAAACCAGCAGGCAAATAAGCAGCTGACGAAGGTCGGTCGAAGGAGACGGGTATGCGCGTACAGGAAGACGGCCAGGCGCGGCGGCTGGGCGGTGACGGACGGTGAGCGTGCTGCCCTCCCCTACACAGAGCACGGACACGGAGCCCGCGGCCACGGAGACCGGGCGACGCAAGGGCCGCCGGTGGACGATCGTGACGATCCTGGTGATCGGCACCGCGGGAGCGGCCGTCGCCGCCTACCTGGTCGTCCCCTTCAACCAGGAGGCCAAGGCCGACGACACCGCCGACAAGACGCCCGTCAGTACGGCGACCGTGAAGCGGGGCACGATCTCCGCTCGCACCTCGGTCAACGGCACACTGGCCTACGCCGGCAGCTACGAGGCCGTCGGCCGGGCGAGCGGCGTGGTCACCAAGGTGCCCCGGGCAGGCGACCAGCGCCGCGCGGGCCAGGTCCTGTACGAGGTCAACGGCGAGCCGGTCATCTTCCTGAAGGGATCCATCCCGGTGTTCCGGGACCTGAAGCAGGGCGACAAGGGCGCCGACGTCAAACAGCTCAACGCCGCGCTGGTCAAGCTCGGTTACAGCAGCTACCTGAGCCCGACCTCCCGCTACTACAGCTACCTGACCAAGGCCGCCGTCAAGAGGATGCAGGACCACTTCGGCCTGGAGGAGGACGGGGAACTGTCGATGAGCGAGGTCGTGTACATACCGCAGGACACGATCAAGGTGACCAAGGTGAACGTCAAGCTGGGTGCCCAGGCCCAGCCGGGGATGGCGGTGCTGACCGGCAGCTCGCTGCGCCGGTGGATCTCGGTGCAGATCGACACCGCCTACCAGTCGCAGGTGAAGCGCGGTGACAAGGTGACGATCACGCTGCCGGACCTGAAGACGACGCAGGGCAAGGTGACGTCGGTGGGCCGGATCGCCGAGTCGGGCAGTGACAACCAGGGCGCCAAGATCACGGTGGGCATCGAGCCCGACGACCCCAAGGCCACCGGCAGTCTCGACCAGGCCCCCGTACAGGTGTCGATCATCACCGACAGCGCCAAGGACGCGCTGAACGTCCCGGTGAACTCCCTGCTGGCGCTGCTCGACGGCGGCTACGGCGTCGAGGTGGTCGGCTCCGCCGGCGAGCGCCGGCTGGTGCCGGTCCAGCTGGGGATGTTCGACCAGGACAGCGGGATCGTCGAGGTCACCGGGGCCGGTCTGCAGGCCGGACAGCGGATTGTGGTGCCGACGTCATGAGCGAACTCAGCGCCCGCGCGGGCGATACCGCGGTGGTGGCCGAAGCGCCGGAGGGCGGCGCCGGGTCCCCGGTGCTGGAACTGGACGGGGTGACCCGCCTCTTCCCGGGCGGCACGTCGCCCGTGGTGGCCCTCGGCGGGGTGAGCTTCACCGTCAACCGCGGCGAACTGGTCGCGATCGTCGGCCCGTCGGGTTCCGGCAAGTCCACACTCCTCAACGTCATGGGCACGCTGGACCGGCCGACCGCCGGCGTCATGCGTATCGCCGGCACCGACGTCGCGCAGATGAGCGACCGTCAGCTGGCGGCGGTGCGGGCCACCGAGATCGGCTTCGTGTTCCAGCAGTTCTTCCTGGCCGACCACACCAGTTCCCTGGAGAACGTCGCCGACGGGCTCCTGTACGCGGGCGTGGGCCGGGCGGCCCGGCGCCGGGCGGCGGCCGAGGCCCTGGACCGGGTCGGGCTGTCGAACCGCGCCGAGTTCCGGCCGTCCAAGCTGTCCGGCGGTGAACGGCAGCGGGTCGCGATCGCCCGCGCGCTGGTCGGCAGCCCCGCGATCGTGCTCGCCGACGAGCCCACCGGCAACCTCGACAGCGTCAACGGCTCGGCGATCCTGTCCCTGCTGACCGAGCTGAACCAGCAGGGCGCCACCATCGTCGTGATCACGCACGACCGGGAGATGGCCGCCCAACTGCCCCGCCGCATCGAGATGCTGGACGGCCGGGTGGTCGCCGACAACGCGCCCCGGAAGGGGGCCTGGAGCCAGTGACCGTGACCTACCGCCCCGGACATCTGGGGTTCGTCGACCTCACCCGCACGGGCAGCGTCGGGCTGCGCACCCGGCGGCTGCGGGCGGCCCTGTCGGCGCTGGGCATCGCGATCGGGGTGGCCTCGATCGTGGCCGTACTCGGACTGTCCGCCTCCTCGCAGGCCGGACTGCTGGCCGAGATCGACCGGCTCGGCACCAACATGCTCACCGTGACCCCCGGCAGAGACATCCAGGGCAACGAGGTGAAACTCCCCAAGGCGGCCCCGGGGATGATCTCCCGTATCGGCCCGGTGGAGCAGGTGGAGAACACCGGCGCCACCAAGGCCCGGGTGTACCGCAGTCCGTTGGTCCCGGCGCTCAACACCAACGGACTCAAGGTCCAGGCGACCAGCCTGGCCCTGCCCGCGACGGTACGCACCAAGGTCGCCCACGGCGCGTTCCTGAACAAGGCCACCGCGACCCAGCCGACCGCGGTGCTCGGCTACGACGCGGCCAACCGCCTCGGGATCGACCGGGTCCGCACCGGGCAGCGGATCTGGCTCGGCGGCCAGTGGTTCTACGTGATCGGCATTCTGGAGAAGGCGGCCCTCGCCCCGGAGATCGACGCCTCCGTACTCGTCGGATACCCGGCCGCAGAGCGCTATCTCAACTACAGCGGCCACCCCACCACCATCTACGTCAGGTCGCAGACCGACTACGTGAACGACGTGCACTCGGTGCTGGCGCAGACCGCCAACCCGCAGGACCCGGCGAACGCCACGGTCAGCAACCCGTCCGACGCGCTGGTCGCCCGGGCGGCCGCGAAGTCGGCGCTCAACGGCCTCTTCCTCGGCCTGGGCGCGGTGGCACTGCTGGTCGGCGGGGTGGGGGTCGCCAACACCATGGTCATCTCGGTCCTGGAACGCCGGTCGGAGATCGGGCTGCGGCGCGCACTGGGCGCGACCCGCGGACACATCCGCACCCAGTTCTTCTCCGAAGCGGTGCTGCTCGCCGGGATCGGCGGCGCGGTGGGCGTCTTCTGCGGAGTCGCGGCCACGGTCGTCTACGCCTCCGTCAAGGGCTGGACGGTCGTGGTTCCCCCCGAGGCGTGGATGGGCGGCGTCGGATCGGCGCTGGCCATCGGCGCCATCGCCGGACTGCTCCCGGCGATCCGTGCGGCCCGGATGCAGCCCACCGAGGCACTGCGCACGGTATGACCCGCGCCGCAGCATGACCCGCGCCGTCCCCGGCGCCAGACGAAGGACGGCCGATGCCGATCAGCGTGATCAACGGGATCCACCTCAGTTACGAGAAGTACGGCGCCGGGGACCCGGTCGTGCTCATCGCCGGCACGGGCTCGCGCGGCCGGACCTTCCGGGCGCACCAGGTGCCCGCGCTCACCCGCGCCGGCTACCGCGCGATCACCCTGGACAACCGGGGAGTGCCGCCGACCGACGTGTGCCCGGAGGGGTTCACGCTGGCCGACATGACCGCCGACGTCGTGGGACTCATCGAGCACCTCGACGTCGGCCCCTGCCGGCTCGTCGGCTTCTCCCTGGGGGCGATCATCGCGCAGGAAGTCGCGCTGGCCCGCCCGGACCTGATCGACCAGGCCGTGCTGATGGGCACGCGCGGCCGTACGGACGCCCTGAATGCGGCGCTGGCCGCGGCCGAACTGGAGCGCTACGACCAGGGTGTCAAGCTGCCGCCCCGCTACGAGGCGGCCGTCAGCCTGCTGCGCTGGTTCTCCCCGCGCACCCTGCGCGACGACCAGGCGGTCCGCGACTGGCTGGACATCTTCGAGATGTCCCCGCCCAGCGAGTCGCTGAGCCGCTCCCAGCTGGCGATGGACCTGCTGCCGGGCCGCCTGCACGACTACCGCCGCATCGAGCCCGAGTGCCTGATCCTCGCCTTCTCGGACGACGTGGTGACCCCACCGCACCTCGGCCGAGAGGTCGCCGAGACCATCCCCCGCGGCACCTACCGGGAAATCACCGGCTGCGGCCACTACGGCCACTTGGAGAACCCGGACGCGGTGAACGCGGCGATCGTCGACTTCTTCGGCCGCGGCACAGACGTACCGGGATCAGGCCGGCGGTCCTGGCCCGGGTGAAGAAGAGCATCAGGGACGGCACGCCCTGCGAGTGGGCCGGCCACAGCAGGTGGTTGCGGGCGGGGCGGCCCGCCGCGGCCTCGGCCGGTTCGCAGGGCTGGATTTGTGTCGTGCGAGGTGAAGCAGGCGTGCCGCTATAGTCGGCCTCATGGGCAAACCCAAGGACTTATCAATGTTCTGGATGCCACCTGTTGACGGAGTCGAGGTGCTGCACGCTCACTTCAGGCAGCATCAGTATCCGCGGCACACGCACGAGGCCGCCACTGTCGCGCTCATGGACAGCGGTGCGGCCTCGTTCTTCTACCGGGGCGAGACGCATACCGCTGCGGCGAATGATGTGTTCCTGATCAACCCGGGTGAGGTGCACACCGGTTGGCTGGCGCACCCGGAAGGCTATCGGTACAGGGTGTTGTACCTGGGGGCGGGCGCCCTGGAGCAGTTCCATGACGAAGAGCCCGGGAAAAAAGGCCAGGGGAGCCGTCCGCTCACGTTCCGGGAGACCCTCGTCAGGGATGACCGGCTGGCGTCGCTGCTGGACCGTACGCACAACGCGCTGAAGCCGGACAACGATGGCGGGCTGCTTCAGGGGGAGTTGCTCGCAGAACTCGCGAAGGTGCTGTACGAGCGGTACACGGAACCGGTCCCGGCGGGGGCCGAGACGGTACGCAGAGACGGGAACCGGGCGGTGTCCGTCGCCCGGGAGTACTTGGAGTCCCGGCTCGCGGAGAAGGTCTCGTTGACCGAACTCGCGGGGGTCGTCTGCGTCAGCCCGTTCCGGCTGTCCCGGCTGTTCAACGCCGAGCTGGGGATGCCGCCGCACGCCTTCCAGAACCTGCTGCGGGTCAAGCGGGCCCGGCAGTTGCTGGCCGACGGGGCCCGTGCGGTGACCATCGCACGTGAAGTCGGCTTCTACGACCAGGCCCATCTGAACCGCGTGTTCAAGCGCTACACCGGGGTGACCCCCCATCAGTTCAAGGTCGGCGCCAGGGGACAGCGCTAACGGCACCACCTGGGCGTGCGGCGCGGTGGCGGACGCCCCGCCCTCCCGACAGGGACCACGCCGAGATCGCAGGACGCGTGGTCCACGACGGCGGACAGCGGGTGCACCCGGTCCCACGCGCCTCAGCCTCGGCGTACCGGTTCCGCACAGGACAAGGAGTGAAGAACTACGTGTTACGACGTACCCGTGCCCAGGGCACACCGGACCCGCAGGCCGCCGACGGCCCGCCGGACAAGGGCGCAGCGGCTGACGGGAGCCGGCCGGAGGGGGGTGCCTCGGTCTATGCCATGCTCACCCTCAACATGGCTTTGTGGGGCAGCGCCTTCCCCTTGTCGAAGGCGGCCGTCGACACCGTCCCGCATCAGGTCGCCGCGCTGCTGAGGTTCGGTTTCGGTGGTCTGGCCCTCCTCGGGTGGCTGCTCGTCACCCGCAGTCGTATCTCCCTCACCGGCAAGGACCTGGCCAAGACCGCGTTCGCCGGCGCGCTGGGCGTCTTCGGCTACAACACGCTCTTCTTCTGGGGACTTTCACTGGCGCCGTCGATCGACGGCAGCATCATCGTGCCGGTCTTCGCGCCTGTCCTGACCACCGCCTTCACCGTGCTGATCCAGCGGGAGCGCAGTTCGACGGCCCGGAACGCCGGTCTGGCCCTGGGCATCGGCGGGGCGGTGGTCTTCTTGCTCGGCGTCGGCGGCCTCGCGGACGGCAAGCGGCTCCTGGGCGACCTGATCTACCTGGCAGCGGCGATGTGCTGGGCGGCCTACACCCTGGTGTCCAAGCGGATGCTCACGGGGGACCCGGTGCAGGCGACTGCTCTGGCGACGGTCAGCGGCTCGATGATGCTCGCCGTCGTCGCGGTGCCCTCGATGTCCGCGGTCGCGTGGGGCGGTCTGTCCGGAGGCTTCTGGGTGATGGTGGCCTATTTGGCCATAGGGCCGACGGCCGTGGCGTACGTCTTCTACTACCGCGGCGTTCAGGCGGTGGGACCTTCCACGGCCTCGGTGATGATGTTCCTGTCGCCCGTGTTCGGCGCGGGCGGTGCCGCGCTGTTCCTGGACGAGAAGCTGAACTGGACCCAGGGCGCCGGGGCACTGCTGATGCTGATCGGCGCGCTGCTCGCGGTGAGCGGGCGGTTGTCGCCACGTCCGAGGAAGACCACGCTGTGAAGGCACGCTGAACAGCCATCGGAGGCACCGTGACCGACACGTTCATCGCCGCGAGGCTTCGCGAGTTCGCCGGCCCGACGATCTTCAGTGAGATGACCGGCCTGGCGCAGCGCGCCGGGGCGCTCAACCTCGGGCAGGGGTTCCCGGACAGCGACGGCCCGCCCGAACTTCTTGAGGCCGCCCGCTCGGCGATCGCGCGGGGGATGAACCAGTACCCGCCGGCCACCGGCTTGCCCGCGCTGCGGTCCGCGATCGCCGAGCGGCGTGCGGACGACCATGGTGTGAGCTACGACCCGGACACGGAGGTCGTCGTGACGGCAGGGGCGACGGAGGCCATCGCCGCCGCGCTGATCGGCTTGTGCGACCCGGACGACGAGGTCGTCGTCTTCGACCCGCTGTACGACTCCTACAGTGCCTGCCTGGCCATGGCACAAGTGCGGCGGTCACCGGTCCTGCTGGAGTACGACGGCACACGCTTCACCTTCGACCCCGACGCGCTGCGCCGCGCTGTCGGCCCGCGCACCAAGGTGCTGCTCCTCAACACCCCGCACAACCCGACGGGCAAGGTCTTCGACCAGGAGGAACTGGAGTTCGTCGCCCGACTGTGCGTCGAGCACGACTTGATCGCCGTCACGGACGAGGTCTACGAATACCTGGTGTACGACGGCTTGCGCCACGTCCCGCTCGCCGCGCTGCCGGGCATGCGCGAGCGCGTGCTGTCGGTCTCCTCGGCGGGCAAGACGTTCAGCGCAACGGGCTGGAAGGTGGGCTGGGCCTGCGGCCCCGCCCGGCTGGTCTCCGCGGTCCGTACCGTCAAGCAGTATCTGACCTTTGGCACCGGCACCCCGCTCCAGGCCGCGGTCGCCGTGGCGCTGACCGACTGCATGCCTTGGGTGGACGGGCTGAGGGAGAGCCTGGAGCACCGCCGTGATCTGCTGGTCGCGGGTCTGCGTGCCGGTGGCATCACGACGTATCCGAGCCAGGGCACCTACTTCGTCCAGATGGACGCCCGCTCCTTCGGCAGCGAGGACGGGCAGGCTCTGTGCCGCATGCTGGTGGCGGAGACGGGGGTGGCGGCGATCCCCAGCGTCGCCCTGTACGACAACAAGGCCGCCGGGCGGCACCTCGTGCGGCTGGCGTTCTGCAAGAACGAGGAACTGCTGGCCGCCGCCGCCCGGCGGTTGGCCGACGCGGCGTCCCAGGGGTGACCGGCGGACCGGCGAAAGGGCAAGAACGTACAAGACATCGCGCTCGGTGAGCCGAGAGAATCATGGTGCGTGTTGCGCCGAGCCCTATGCGCACCGCACTGCACGATCTGAGGAGGCATCACCGCATGACTGACGAGAACCCGCCGACGCCGGTGGTCTGGGAGACGAAGATCGCCGTGGTTCTGCGAGACGATCTCGAAACATGGCAGAGGCTCAACGTCACCGCGTTCACCATCAGTGGTATCGCTGCCACGGTCGAGGACGTGACCGGTGAGCCGTACGAGGACGGTTCGGGCGTGACGTATCTGCCGATGTTCCGTCAGCCGGTGCTGGTGTTCGCCGCCGACGGCGAGAAACTCCGTCAGATCCACGAACGTGCGCTGCGCCGCGAGATCCCGGTCGCCGTCTACACCGAGGAACTGTTCACCACCAACAACGACGAGGACAACCGGGCGCAGGTCCGGGCTGTTCCCTCCGAGAAGCTCAATCTGGTCGGTCTCGCCATGCGCGGCGACCGCCGGGCGGTCGACAAGGTCGTCAAGGGCGCTTCCCTGCATTCCTGACGAGTCCGGCGCCCGACGCGAAACCATCAGGCGTCCAGACCTGTCCGATCCGATGCCGCAGGCCGGCGGCGTAGCTGTCTCGCCGTCGACCTGCGTCCGCCGGTCGACCGCGTGTCATCACGCACCACCAGGGACCACAGACGCAGGAGACCCAGGTGACACATGCAGACAGTCCGGACTGCATTCTGATCGGTTTCAACGAGGTCGATTTCGGTGACTTCGCCTACGCGCAGAAGGCGTTCGAAACGACCTCCGGCTCGTATCAGGAGCTGCTGACCAACTCCGTCCTCCTCGGCGACCGGCGCAGAACCTACATGGACCTGCTCAACGCCGTACGGGAGCGCATGACAGGCCGGCCCTCGCATCTGACGGCGTTCGAGATGCCCAGCCTCGGGGTGGCCTACCTCGCCAGCTTCCTGCGCCGCAGGGGTTTCGGCGTCGACATCATCAACTTCTTCAACACGGGCAAGGAACAACTGGCCGAGCTGCTCGCCCGCTCGCCCCGGGCCGTGGCGATCACCACGACCTACTACGTCGATGACGAACCGATCCGGCAGATCATCAGGTTCGTACGGGAGCACAACCCGGACGTTCCGGTCGTCGTGGGCGGGCCGCGGGTCCACAACCTCTGCGCAGGGCAGCCCGAACGGGTCCAGGACGTCCTGCTCCGGGCGATCGGCGCGGACATCTACATCGACTCCGCCCAGGGGGAGGACACCCTGGCCTCCGTACTGGCCGCGCTGCGCGACAAGAACGGTGACCTGAGCCGCACCCCCAACCTCATCTACCGCGACCCGGAGCAGCCACGCGGACGCATGCTGCGCACACTGCCCATGGTCGAGAGCAACGATCTCGACGAGAACGCCGTCGACTGGTCGCTGTTCGATTCCGACTACTACACGCCGACCACCTACATGCGCACCTCCCGCAGCTGCTCCTTCGGCTGCGCCTTCTGCAACTACCCGGCCATGGCCGGGCCGCTGACCTTGAGTGATGTCTCCACCATCGAGGCCGAACTGCGCTACCTGTGCGACCACGGCCTGCGCAACATCATCTTCGTGGACGACACCTTCAACGTGCCCCTGCCCCGGTTCAAGAAGATCTGCCGGATGATGATCGAGAACAGGTTCGATCTGAGCTGGGTGTCCTTCTTCCGCTGCTCCAACGCCGACGACGAGGCGTTCGACCTGATGGCCGAGGCCGGATGCGTCGGGGTCTTCCTCGGCATCGAGTCCGGCGACCAGCGGATCCTCAAGAACATGACGAAGTTCGCGCGGACCGACCGCTACGAGTACGGGATCAGGGAACTCACCCGGCGCGGCATCGTCACCCTCGCCTCCATCGTGCTGGGCTTCCCGGGCGAGAACGAGGAGAGCGTCACCAACACCATCGACTTCCTCAACCGGACCCAGCCCACTTTCTACAACGTCCAGCTCTACTACCACGACGTCCTCGCCCCGATCGAGAAACAGCGGGAGCAGTACGGCATCGAGGGCAGCGGCTACTCCTGGCGGCACGCCACCATGAGCTGGCAGGAAGCAGCCGAGTGGAAGACCGAACTGATCCGCAGGGTCCAAGGGCCGGCGCTCATGCCGCTGTACGGGCTGAGCATCTGGTGCATCCCCTATCTGTTGTCGCAGGGGATGAGCATGGCGGAGATCATCCGGTTCACCCGGACCGCCACCCGTCTGGTGATCAAGGGGCTGGGCACCGATCGGACCGACTCCGACGAGGAGATCGACGCGATCGTGCGTGACCTGGCCGGAGCGGAAGCCGTTCGTGCGTAGCCGGGAGACCGGGGGCGGCCCGCTGCGCGTCTGGTGTCTGCGGCCCGCCGCCCGGATACGCCTGCTGTGCCTGCCGCCGGCGGGCGGCTCTGCCGCGTTCTACCGGCCCTGGGCTGCTCTGCTGCCGCCGTACGCGGAGTTGGCCGCCGTCGAGCCGCCGGGCCACGGCACCCGCTACGGGGAGCCGTTCGCGGCCTCGCTCGACGAGGTCCACGACGAGGTGACGGCCGCTCTGGGCGGGCTGCCGGAGCGGCCGACCGCCGTGTACGGGCACAGCATGGGCTCGGTGAGCGCCCTGGAGATCGCGCGCACGCTGACCCGCGACGGCCGTCCGCCGATCGCGCTGGTGGTGTCGTCCTGGGATGCCCCGACGGCGACCGCCGTCCAGCGGGACGACCTGAAGGGCGACGAACTGGTCGACGTACTGCGCAGGCTCGGCGGCATGGACGAGCAGGCGCTCGCGGACCGCCCGCTGATGGAGGCTGTCCTGCCGGTCCTGCGTTCCGACCTGACGCTGCTCGCCGGGTACCGGTACGGGGCCGGACGGCCGCTGGAGTGCCCGGTCCGGGTCTATGCGGGCGCCGCCGACACCTCGACGACACCGGCGGGGCTGGCGTCCTGGCGGCGGGAGAACCCCCAGGACTTCCGGCTGCACCGGCTGCCCGGCGGCCACTTCTTCTTCCGCGGGCGCGAACGGCCCTACCTGGCCCGGCTGACGGCCGAGTTCACTCAGGCCCCCTCCGACGCGGCCCGCCCGTAGGCCCGCATGGCCCGCCCGCCTTCCTCGACCAGCCAGGGCCCGCCGACGATCGCGGTGGGAGAAGGGATGTTCCGGATGCCAGCCGCCGCCCCCGCGCCCTCGTCCTCTCCCATGCCGTACGGCGTATGGGCCGCAGCCGGCCGCGTGCCCGGACCGGTCGACCCGGCGGCGCTGCGTGCCTGCGCCGCCGACGCCCGCCTGTCCGTCCTCGACCTGCGAGGTGTCCTCGCTGCCGAACGCGAGGAGGCGGTGCGGCACATCCTCGCGGAGGAGTCGGGTGGCCCGGGTGACGGCGGCCTGCTGAGGCTACGGCTGCTGCTGGTGCCGGACGGCACCGTGCTGACCGCCGCCGCGTCTCGGGCACAGTGGGACGAGACCTCGTTCGGGCTGCTCCTGCGTGACCTGTGCGCCGCTTATGGCCGTCCCGACCGGCGCCCCGTTCGTTCGGCGCCGCCGCCCACGGAGGCGGGGCCTGCCGCAGTGCCGTCCGGCACGCTGCCCACGGACTGGCCCCGCCCGTCGGCACTCACGGGCATCGCCGCCACCGTGCCGTTCGACGTCCCGCCCGGCACGGTGTCCGCCCTGCGGGCCCTGGCCGAGGAGGCCGGCACCGACGAGCATGCCGTGCTGCTGGCCGGGCTGCACGCCCTGTTGTCCCGGCTCGGCGCCGGAGCCGTCACCACGGTGGCCTGCGGATCCTGGACGAGCCGTGCGGACACCGGGACGGACCCCGGGTTCCGTACCTTGTTACGAGCGTTGGACACAGACCCTGGATCATCCGCCGCGGTGGCCCTGACCGTCCGCGAACGACGGCTGCTGCCGGACGCGCTGGGCACCCTCCCGCTGACCGCGCTCCGGCTGCCCCATGCCGCTTCGCCCCACGAACTGCGGCTGGTGCTGGAACCCCGGCCGGACGGCGGTCTCGACGGCGTCCTGGAGTACGCCCCGGAGCTGTTCGAACCGATCACCGCCGAGCGGCTGGCGGCCCGCTACCCTCTCCTGCTCGCCGCTGCCACCACCGACCCCGCCACCCCGTTGTCGCACCTGCCGCTGCTCACCGCGACGGAACGCCACCTGGTGCTCCAGGAGTGGAACCGCACGGGACCGATCGCGTCCACCGAGGACTGCCTGCATCACGTGATCGCCCAGCAGGCACGCATCGCGCCGGATGCCCCCGCCGCACTCTGCGGCGGCACTCTCCTCACCTACGGCGAGCTGGACCGCCGCGCCGAGCACCTTGCCAGGACGCTGACGGATCATCAGGCGGGGCCGGGGCAGGTCGTCGGCATCTGCGCGCGTCGTTCGGTGGACGTCGTCGTCGGTGTCCTCGCCGTGCTCAAGGCGGGCTCGGCCTGGGTGCCGCTGGACCCGGCATACCCGGCGGAACGGCTGGCGTTCATGCTCTCCGACGCCGGGGCGCCCGTGGTGCTGACCGACGAGCACTCCGCGAAGCTGCTGGGCAGCGGCCCGGCAACGACGCTGCCACTGGACGCCGGGCGAGGCGGCGACGACGTCGAGCCGTTCGATGCCGGAACCACCCCGGACTCGCCGTGCTACATCATCTACACCTCCGGGTCCACCGGGCTGCCGAAGGGCGCCGTCAACACCCACCGCGGCGTACTGAACACCATGCGATCACTGGTGAGCAGGCTGCGGCTGGATTCGGCCACACGGCTGCTCCAGGCGTCGTCGCCCACCTTCGACATGTCGGCGTTCGATGTGCTCGCCACCCTGATCTCCGGCGGCTGCCTGGTGATCCCCGAGCAGGACGAGGCGACCGATCCGGCCCGGCTGCTCGACCTCGCGCACCGCGCCGGCCTCACCGTCTGGAGCTCCACCCCCGCGCTGTTCCGGGGCGCGCTGGACGAGGCGTACACCACCGGACGCGGGCTGCCGCCGGGGCTGCGCACGATCGGGCTCGGCGGCGACCGGTTCCCGCCCGAGGTCCCCGGGATGCTGGCCGACCTCGCGCCCGGCAGCCGGGCCTTCAACTTCGCCGGGATGACCGAGGCGTCCTTCACCACCACCGCCCACCCGGTGACCGAGGACGACACCCTGCGCACCACGGTGCCGTGGGGCAAACCGCTGCCCGGCCAGCGGATGTACGTGCTCGACGAGCGCGGTGAGCCGGTGCCGCCGGGCGTGCCCGGGGAGCTGTACATCGGCGGCGCGGGTGTCGGCGCGGGGTACTGGAACCGGCCCGAACTGACCGCGCGGCGATTCCTGCCCGACCCGTTCGCGCAGACCCCCGACGCGAGGATGTACCGCACCGGGGACCGGGTGCGGCATCTCCCGGAGGGCACGGTGGAGTTCCTGGGACGCCTGGACCACCAGGTCAAGGTGCGCGGCTTCCGGATCGAGACGGGGGAGATCGAGGCGTCGCTCGTCCGGCACGACCGGGTGCGGGACGCCGTGGTCGAGGCGCGCGCGGACGAGGCGTCGCGAGGCGATCAGCGGCTGGTGGCGCACATCGCCGTGACCGGGACGGACCCCCTGTCCGTCGAGGAACTGCGCGTCTTCCTCGGCGAACGGCTCCCGGAGCACATGATCCCGTCCGTCTTCCTCGCCCATGACCAGCTCCCGTTGACCCCGGGGGGCAAGACCGATCGGGCCGCCCTGCGCGCCGTCACCGTCCCCGAGGACAGGCCCCACCTCCTCACGCCGTACGTCGCGCCGCGCGACGACCTTGAGCGGGCCGTCGTCGCCGAGTGGGAACTCGTGCTCGGTGTCAGCGGGATCGGGGCGCACGACCAGTTCGTCGCGCTCGGCGGTCACTCCCTGCTGGCGACCGCAGCCATGGCGGCGCTGTCCGACACCCTTGGGGTGCCGTTGTCCGCGAAGGACCTGTTCGAGGCGGCCACCCCGGCCCTGCTGGCCGACCGCGTCCGCTCGGTGCGCGGCTGACAGGGGCGGCCCCGGCGTCAGCGGCGGTGGATCAGCAGGGTCTGGTGAGAGCGGGCGATCGGGCCCTGGGCGTCGTAGAGGGTCGCCGTGGTGAGTCCGGGGAGTCCTGGCCCCACGGCGGTGGCGGCGTCCAGACAGACCCATTCCCCGGTCGGCGGGCGCAGCAGGTGCACCGTGAGTTCGGGCGGGACGAAGCCCCAGGTCCCGATGTCCAGTTCGGCGCTGATCCCGTTGGCCGAGTCGATGGACAGCACGGTCCGCTGGAGCGGTGACATCGGCTCGCCCTCGACCAGAGGAACCCGGGGCCGCAGCCAGACGACGGCCGGGCCGGGCTCGCCGTAGCCTCCGCGGACGAAGCGCCATTCGACGGAGTCGAGGAAGCCGCACACCCAGGTGTCCGGCGGCACCGCGGTGGCGCCGGAGCCGGGCAGTGCGTGTGACGGGTGATCGCGCGTGCCGACGGCCCGGACGTCGTCGGGGGCGGGCCTCAGGGCCCACGCGGCGGCGGACACCACCGGCCGGCCGTCCTGGACGAGTTCGCCACGCACCAACAGCACGCGCCGGCCGGGACGCTCCACCCGGGCGCGGACCGTCAGCGGCCCCCGCAGCGAGAGGGGTCCCAGGATGTCGTACGTGATGCGTCCCAGGGACATCCCCTCGCCGCCGGTCCCGGCGGCGCAGCGCTCGATCTCCCTGGCCAGCAACGCCCCGGGAGGCCCGAAGTGCTGGAACTCCGGGTCCCAGGGGCCCTGGGTGTGCTTGGTGGGCTGGAACCCGCGGTCATCGTCGCCCTCGTAGTACGCGTTCATGGACGCCATCCTCGGCTCTCGGAGGCTGCTGCGGGAGACACCTGCTGTTGTCACCCGGTTCGAGGACGCTGACCCGCTCCCGTACGTCGATCCGGCGCCTCGGGGCGGGGGCCACCCGGCGGTCCGGCGTGCCGATGTACAGCCAGCCGAGGAGACGTTCACCGCCGCTGATGCCGAGGCACTCGCGCACAGCCGGCGAGTCCACCGCGGTACCGGTGCGCCACATCACCCCCCAGCCTCGGCTGTGCAGCAGCAGGTGCAGGGTCTGGACCAGGGACACCGTGGCGGCCAGCTGCTCCCACTCCGGCACCTTGGGGTGCGGCAGCCGGGGGCGGAAGACGATGGTCACCAGCAGCGGGGCGCGCAGCGGCTTGCCGCGGGCCCGCTCATGGGCCCGGCGGTCGCGGGCGCCTTCCGCCAGGGCCGCGCCGAGCCGCTCGCGACCCTGTCCGCGGATCAGGATCAGGCGCCAGGGGGCGAGGCGTCCGTGGTCGGGGGCGGTCGAGGCGGCCTCGACGAGTTCGAGGAGAGTGCCGTCGTCCGGCCCCGGCTCGGTCAGCCGCAGGACGCTGCGCCGGGTCAGTACCGTGGTCATCACGTCCATGGATCTCTCCCGGCGGCAGTGGCCTCGGGCGATGCCGACATCGGCCACAGCAGCCGCGTGGGGCCGCGGCGAGGAATGTGCTCGATGGTGCGGGCGGTGGGGCCGGGGGCGTCCACCACCAGCATCCGGTCGGTCACGCCCGCGAAACCGGCTCGGAAGTGGCTGACGGATTTCACCGCCACGATCCGATAGCGCTCCGGGGCGCAGCCGTGCAGCAGCAAGATCTCCGGATCCAGGACCTGGCGGCGCTGAGAGGCGACGACGACGTCGCAGGTCCCGACGGTGAGCCGGGCGCAGGGGCCGAAGTCGGCCCGTTTGCCGCGCCGCATCGCGGTCTGGACGATCACTCCGTCGGTGAGGGCGCGTACCGTCGCCTCGGCCTCCACCGGCGGTCCGCTCGCCCAGTCGTGGCGTCCGCCCAGCCGGACCGGGAGCGTGGCCCCGACGCCCGCCGCGATTGCCGCTGCCACGGTCTGCGGATCCCACAAGGTGGCGAAGCAGGTGGGCTCGGGCACTTCGAGCAGCTCTCGCAGGAGATAGGTGCTGTCGCCGGTGCCGCCGCAGCCGGGGTTGTCGCTGCCGTCACCGACGACGACCGTGCCGGGGCCACCCGCGAGCGCTTCGCGCAGGGCCTTGCCGGGCGCGAGGGGTGTGGTGCGAAACCGTTCCCGGTGGGCTGTCAGCCAGTCGGCGACCTCGTCGCAGCACCTCTGCGCGAGGGAGGGATCGCCGTCCGTGACCGTGACTACGCTTGCGGCGGCCTGCTCGGTGTCCGCGTAAGGGAAGCCGTGGAAGACCGTGCAGGCCAGCACCCCGGAACGCCGCTCGATCTCCCGCACCACGTCGCGTAGTTCACCGGCGGGCGACCCGGCGACGGTCGGCGAGGGCGGCAGCAGCATCGGCAGCCTGCGCTGCCCGAGTACCGGCACGACGGCCCCCCGGGCGGCGTCGAACGCCAGCTCACCGGCAAGGCGCGAGCGGTCGGCGGCGTCGGTGTGCGGGTACTCGTGGAACCCGGTCACCACGTCCGCGAGGGACAGCAGCTCCGTCGGCACGTTGGCGTGCAGGTCCATGGTGACGGCCAGCACGGCATACGGCAGCACCGTTCGTACGGCGCGCAGCACCGCCACGTCCATCGAGCGGTCCGGGGCGACGACCCCCGCACCATGCAGGTCGAGCAGCACCACGTCGCAGTCCCCGGCCGTGCGCAGCCCCGCCAGCAGTTCCCCTTCCAGTTCCCGGTACACGTCCTCGCCGACCGCCGGGCCCGGCTCGGCGCGGGCGTGGCTCGCCGGACGGACGCGGGCCCCGGCAGCGGCGCACGCGTCGAGATACCCGCCGGTGACCGTGGCGGTGCCGGTGAACTCGGCGAGCAGGTCCGCACCGCGATGCCGGGAGAAGTCGGCGAGGCCGGCGGTGCCGAGATGGTCGACCATGAAGGTGCTGGACTCGTGGACCAGTCCCCCGACCGCCGCCCGCGGCTCGGGGCGGCTCACCGGGACGCCAGCCCGAAGGAGTCGTAGCGGTGCCGCCTGCGGGCCTCGGCCAGAGGCAGGCCGGCCGCGATGTCGGCGCGGATCCCCTCCTCGGCCAGCGTCACGCCGAGGGCCTTCTCCGCGACAGGGCCCGCCAGCGCGGCCGGCACGATCAGGGCGCCGGCGTCGTCGGCGACCACCACGTCGCCCGGTGCGATCCGGACCCCACGCAGGACGACCGGCTCCTGCGCCGCGGTGAGCCGCACGCGGTGCTTGCCGGACTTCATGTAACTCCCCAGGCTCCACAGCGGATAGCCGCTCTCCCTGATGGCTCCGACATCCCGGCACACCCCGTCGATGACGGTACCGGCGATCTCGCGCCGCAGGGCCGCGGAGGTGAGGAGGTCGCCCCAGACGGTGCAGCCGGTGCGCCCGTCGTTCGCCACGACGACCACCGCGCCAGGCGGGACGTCGTCGATGAATTCCCCGGCCGGGCCCGGTGCGCCGGGCTCGACGGGTTCGTACCGCAGCGTGAAGGCGGGGCCCGCGACCGGGCCCGTGCCGGACATCCTCAGGAGTCCTGGCAGTCCGGTGCCGCCCTGGCCCAGTGTGTCCAGAGCGTCGCTGACCGCGCTGGTGCCGTGAACGCGCAGGGCTTCGACGTCCGCCCCGGCCACCCCGGTCACCGTCCGGCTCCTGTCAGTTCCGTCTGCCGTTCCACCGTGAGCGTCCCGGTCGGCTCGACGGCCGTTCCGGGGCCGGTCCCCGGCAGGACGAAGCCCGGCGTGCGGAAGGCCACCCGGGGTTCGGCGCCGTCGTCGAGGTAGTACGTTTCACTGGGGCCGACGTCGCTCGCCTCGGTCATGTTCGGCAGCGTCGCCACGGCGATGTTGGTCCAGCGGGCAACACCCTGGTCCCACTTGGCGCCGACGAAGGCGGGGATGCCTGCCGAGGCGCAGAAGTCGTGGATGCGCACGGCCTCGCCGATGCCACCGACCCGGCCGACCTTGATGTTCACCATCCGGCAGGCGCCCGCTTCGGCCGCCTGCCGTACCTCTCGAAGCGAGTGGACCTGTTCGTCCAGGCAGATCGGGGTGTTCATGCGCTTCTGCAACTCGGCCGTGGTCTGTAGCAGATGGCGTGGGAAGGGCTGTTCCAGGGCGTGCATGCCCAGTTCCTCCAGACTCGTCAGATGCTCCAGGTGTGTCTCGTCGTACGCCGCGTTCGCGTCCGCGATCACCGGCAGGCCGGGGAAGGCCCGGACCACCTCACGGATCGGCAACCGGTCCCAGCCGGGCCTGATCTTCAGACGGACCCGGCGGTACCCGGCCCGTGCCGACCTCGCGACGCTCTCGACCAGTTCCTCGACGGTCGGTTCGATGCCGACCGTCGCGCCGGCCGGGACCGGCCGCACGCTTCCGCCCACCTCCTCGCAGAGCGGACGACCCCTCAGCCGGGCCTGGAGGTCCCACAGCGCGGTCTCGACCGCGGCCTTGGCCTCCTCGTGGCCGTTGACCTCCCGCCACACCCGCAGACAGGCCCGAGGGTCGCTGACGCCCTCGGCCAGGAGCATCGGACCGAGGTATCGCTCGATGACGTACCAGGCCGTTTCGATCGTCTCGTAGTTGTAGAACGGCGTCTCCATCGCGCTGCACTCGGACCGCCCAGTGCTCTGGGCGCCTTCGCCCCCGCCGTCCACCTCGACCTGGAGCTTGGTCCAGGTGTGGTAGCGCTGCCACCGGTTCTCGAAAGGGTGGGCCAGCCGGGCCGTCACCAGCCGGAGCCTGATTCTGTCGATGGTCATGGCCAGAGGTTCTGCCGTCGTGGCCCTCGTACCCGAATCGTTCATCGGAGCCCTTACTCGCTCGCGGTCACGTGGACCGACAGTTTCTGGCCGCCCTGGAAGATGTTGACCCGCGGCTGGAGACTCGCCTTCGAGCCGTGGAAGGCGACGGTGCCGCGGATGAGGTACGTGTCGAAGCTGACGGGCATGGTGACCACCCGCGGGCCGGTGCCGGCGCGTATCACCGGGTACGAGGCGGGTGGAACGTACCGCTGCGCGACGCCGCCTTGCTTCACCGTCCGGCCGACCGCTTCGGCCCAGGTGCTCCGGCTCACCGCGGCACCGATGATCACGCCGTCACCGCGGATGTCGTACAGCTCCTTGAGCACGTACGCGTGCTGCTCGGCCAGGAGTTGCTCCGGCAGCGGCCCACCGCTGGGCTCCAGGCGTCGGCTCCAGGGCAGCAGGTCCGCGGCGAGCCGCCGTTCGGCCGGGTCGAACAGTGCGGCGAAGGCCGGTTCCTGCACCAGGGCCAGGGTGAGCTTGCTCTCGGCGGCGTACCGGGCGAGGAAGGAGTTGACGTGGTGGAGGTCCGTCTCCCGCAGGATCCGCGCCCAGCGGTCGAGGAACCCGGGGTCGTCCTGCGCGAGGCGCTGCCAGCCGACGGTGTTGACCTTGTTCCAGCAGGCATCCACAGCCTGCTGCCCCACCCGGGCCCGGCCGCCGGAGGGTGAGACCTGGCGGGGGTCGGCGACGAAGGCGTCGATGCCCCGCTTCCGGAAGACCGCGGCCATCTCCGCGCTCTCCCGGTTCGCCGCCCCGCTCGGCTGGAGGACGGCCAGCACGGGAGTACGGCCTTGGCGGCGCGCGGCCGTGAGCGCCGGTGCGACCGCGTCGAGCAGCGCGTCGTCACGCGGGACGGCCCCGCCGGCGTGCGCGGGGACCGCGATCCCGACCGTGTCCAGCACGGAACGTACGACTTCGTGGATACGGGGCGTGAAGAGCGTGCCCGCGGGGGCGTCGGCGTTGTTCTCCAGGATCCGCAGCCGCTCACCGTCGCGTTCCAGGTAGCCGTCGAGCCGGCAGACACCCACCTCGGTCCGCTCCGGGCCGCGACCGTGTGCCTCGGCGTCGATCAGCGCCTCGACGGCGGGCGGCAGACCGTACCAGCGCCGCACCCCGGCGTCGTCCAGGTACAGCAGGGCAGCCTTGCGCAGCAGGTGTACGTACTCCTCCAATCGCCGGGCGACGCGGGTGGCCGCCTCGGCCCGGACGAAGAGCGGCAACGGGGAGAGCGGGTAGGCGCGGTTGCGGAACACCGGCATGCTGTCCTCGGCCTGCCGGATCGCGTCCGTGAGCCGGCCGTCCTCGGCCACGGCGGCCAGGCGGGCGCCGACGTCCAGGGTGGTGCGCCAGTCGATCAGCCCCGGTCCGGGCTCAGCGGGGGCTGCCATCGGCCACCTCCCGGTGCGGTCGCCGCGCCCGCTCGCGTGCCTGGAGGAAGTACTCGGCGACGAGTTCCCGGGTCATGGGGCCCGGCCGGTGTCCGTGCGGGGAGAACCAGCGGCGGTCGAAGGAATGCACGGGGGCGAACTCCAGACCCGTGCCGCACAGGAACGCCTCGTCCGCGCGGTAGGCGTCCTCGGCCGACAGCGTGGTCTCGCGGACCGGTACGCCTTGGGCCGATGCGGTGCGCAGCACCCAGGCGCGGGTGATGCCGGGGAGCACGTCCTCCGACAGGGCGGGGGTGCTGAGCACGCCGTCGTGAACCAGGAAGAGGGCCGCGGTCGGTGCCTCGGACAGCCGGCCATGGCGGTTGGTCAGGACGCAGCCGTCGAAGCCCGCCTCCCGCGCCTCCTGCCAGGCGAGCCGAGGGCCCGCGTAGTTGGCGATGTTCTTGGCGTTCGGCGGGTGGACCTCGCTCGACCCTCGCTGCCGGCGGCTGATCGACAGGTCCATGCCCAGATTGTTCGCCAGCCATCGTTTGCGGTCCATCGCAGAGGCCGTCACGCTCAGTTCGGGCAGAGCCGGGTCGGCGAGCTGACCCGAGTTGAGGGGGGTGGCCGCGATCCGTACGTACGCGTCCCTGTCGATGCCGTTGCGGTCGATCAACTCGTCGATGACTTCGGGGAGCTGGTGCAGGCCGGGGTCGGGGAAGCGCATGAGGCGTAGTGACGTCGCCATGCGGTCCAGGTGTTCCTGGAGAAGAAACGGCCGGGCACGTCCTTCGGGGGCGCCGGAGCCGTCCGGGGCGTAGAGACGGACGCCCTCGAACACGGACAGGCCGTAGCGCATCGCCAGGCTGCCGATCGGTACCTGGGCCTCGTCTCGGGTGACCCACTGGTCGCGGAAGAATACGTGCGGAAAGACTGCTACCACCTGGCCTTTGCTCGGAAGTCCGCGGGCGTGCGTCTCGGGCGACCCGGTACGGGGCACGTGTCCTGTGGCCCTTGTGCGGATTCAGGCGTCGCGCCCCGTACCGGGGGAGTCGACCGTCAGTGGCTGTCGCCCTCGTCGCCGGAGTAGACGAAGACCGGCTCGCCGGGGTCGTAGGCGTGGCTGAGGATCGCGTCGAAGTGACGGTGACGCAGTTCGATGGCCTGGCGCAGGCTGTCCTTGGCGTCCTGCCTGCGCTGCGGGGTGTCGCAGTAGCGGATCAGCAGTTCGCGCAACGGCTCGGTGTGCTCGTCCTCCAGCTCGCTCACCCCTTCCTGGTCGGCGTCGCTGGACGCGTGGTGGACGAAGAACTCGTAGCCCCAGCGCGGAAGTTTGTACACGTCCCGCATGACGGCCATCATGCTGTGGCCCGCGGGGTTGGTGATCGGCGGCTGGCCCTCCATCAGGAGAAGCACCGACGCGGCGCCTACGGTGAAGTGGACGTTGGTGTTGTTGCAGGCGTTCTTGTTGTGCTCGATGACCGCGACAGTCTCGGGAAAGAGCTCTGCCGCGGGCAGCGAGGCCGGGTCGACGCCGACCGCCTTCCCGAAGTCTTCGAAGGTTTCGACGTGCCGCTTGGAGCGGGTCAGGCCGCCGGTCTCCTCCTCGTACGCGTTCTCGATGAAGGAGCGGCGCAGGTCCAGGTCGTCTGCGCGCATGCCGACGCCCATGAGGTTGCGGGTCCACCAGCTCTTGATCGGCCAGCGCTGGATGACGAAAGTCTCCAGCAGGCGCCGGGTGGCTTTGCCACCGAGGATCGTCTGGTAGAGCGGACTGGTCATTTTTTTTCGCTCGGCAATGACGCTTTCGAGTTCGTCGACGAATGCGCTGTCGGACATGGTTGCTCCTCGGAGATGAGCATTCAGTGTTCATGGAAGGGCCGTGCTGGAGGAAATCAGCAGGGGGCAGCCGCACTGTCGAGCATCGAAAAGAGTGTGCTGCTTGATCCTGCGCTCCTGATCTCGGCCAGATTCTCCAGATTGAGATCGAGTATTCCGCTGACGATCGACTCGCATCGGGACAGGATCTGATCACCCTTCCATGGGGTCAGGAGGCTGACCGCGGAGTCGACGAGCGGGGTGACCGAGACATCGCAGAGCTGGCGGAAACGAAGGTGCGCGGAGATGAGTTCGAGGGCCAGGTTGCCGCCGCCTTTGCCCATCCCGCAGAGGGAGGCGTCTATGTACTCGAAGCCGTTGTCCATTGCGGCGAGAGCGTTGGCGAAACCCAGACTGAGGCCGTCGTGTGCGTGGAAGCCCAGTTTGATCGATACGGTGTCCCGTACGTGCCGGGTGATCCCGGAGACGCCGTCCGGGAACATGCTGCCGTTTGAGTCGGCGAGATAGAAGACGTCTGCCGATATTTTCTCTGCTTCCAGTGCGGCGGAGAGAATGTCCTGCTCGGAGAGTTCGCTGATGCGGATCAGATTGACGGAGAATCTCATTCCCGCGTCCTGTGCCGCTGCGGCGTACGGGGCGAGTTCCTGGACGCTGTAGGGCGCGACCGGCATTCTGACCAGTCGGACGCCGAAGCGTGCCAGCCCTGCCAAGTCGGAAGGGGAGGTGTCCTTGGCGTGGGCCATGACGACGAGTCCGGTGCCGGTTTCGGCTTCGCTCTGGAGAGCCTCCAGATACCGGGGAGAACAGGAGGCGGAGGGTGCGGTGTCATCTCCGTGCCGGGACGGACGCAGATATCCCACTTCTGTGAACGGTACCCCCGCCGCTTCGCAGGCACGGACCACCCCTTGCGCTTGTCCGACGGTCCAGGAATGGCTGTTGACGTATCCGCCGTCACGGAGCGTCACATCGAGTAAGGTGATCTTATTGGCAGATTTCATGGGTCTCCCGAGTCTGAGCGCAGATCTTTCGGGTTTCCTTGCGGGTCTCGGGTTTTGACCGGACTGCCCGCTGGGGTGAGCCTAGGTGTTTGGGTCAGGCTTGGACAATATTGCAGGTCCGCCTTGGCTGATTGCCGTCGGCGACCGCACGCCGGCTCTGCCGTGATTTCCGTAAATCCGATCATTCCCCGATGTCCCGGTGAAGCTCCGTCACCTGCGGCGCGGCACTTGCCGAGTGCGAAGAACTGCCGAAATGCGGTGTTACCGCACCCGGGCGGGGTGTTGGTGGAACAAGTGGGTCCCGAGGCAGGCCCCTGGGGCCTGTCGCGGCAGAACCGGTCGATCGGCTTCCGCATGGCTGCGGGTTTCCGGCCATGAATGAGCCGGCCTGGATCTTCCCGGCCGTCGGCGGCCGAGTTACCGCGTTTCCCCAGGAAGGGCGCTGAATGCCGGGAGATCGAATTCCCTTGTTCCGCCCGCAGGTGCCGTGAAACGGAATGGCTCACATCGCACCACGAAATTGGCCAGCGGTCCGTACAGTGAAAAACCGGTCGGAGTACCTGGTTCAATAAAACCGGGCAGTGAACCCGCTGCGGCTGGTCAGGGAAAAGAACCGGCCATGAACGACTATTGCCCGCACGTCACGGCCGCCATGAATCCCCTGCATGCGCCCCGTCCCGCCCGGCGCGTCAAGGCGTTCCGCCGCGTCACGCGATCCGGCCAACTTCGCATCGCCCGGTGAACCGCTGTTGACGGGAACCGAGTGGCTGGTGGTACGAAATTAGAGGGACGCACCGAGAAGCTCCCGTCTCCAAGTGCCTCACAGGCACGTCATAGCGGCGTCATGTGTAAGCCTGCTCCTGGCCTGAAGACGCCGGTTCCCCATGCCCACCGGTCGGCCGAGTGGGTCCTGCTCCGGCGAGAGTCCAGAAGAACCTGGAAGGCGATCCACGTGGATATCGATGACTTCCTGAACGCTCCAGGAAGGGACGACGGGATTGGCCATGCACGCAAACTCATAGATTCGCTCGGCATCAAGTACATCTATGTCCAGTACGTCACCGCCACCGGCCGTGTCGTCGGAAAGGGGATACCCGCCGCGCACTGGGAAAGGGTCGCGGAGCGCGGCGTACAACTCGTCTACGGCTCCACCGCCAATGTCGCGATGAACCGCGTCGGCCGGTACATCGGATACGGACCCGAGGCGTCCGAACTGATCGCCCTGCCCGAACCGGACACGTTCGCCCAACTGCCCTGGGACGGCAGGACCGCGCGGGTCTTCGCCCGCCTGTTCCGCAACAGGGACGAGGAGGAGGAACCGGGCGCCTACCTGGACGCCGACTGCCGGGGGAACCTGGCCAGGTCCCATGCCGCGTTCACCGAACACCACGGCATGCACCTGCGGATCGGCACCGAGCCGGAGATGCTGTGGCTGCGCCGCGAGAACGGCGCACTGGTCGGTGTCACCAAGCCCAACTGCTACCACATCGACCAGTTCGAGGAACTGCGCGAGGTGATGCTCCGCGTCGTCGAGTACGGCCGGGCGCTGGGACTGGACATGATCCAGGGCGATCACGAGGACGCCCCGGGACAGCTCGAACTCAACTTCACCTACGACGACCCGCTGCGCAACGCCGACCGGCTGACCACCTACCGGCAGATCTGCCGCCAGGTGGCGCGGGAACTCGGGCTCGTCGCCTGCTTCATGGCCAAACCCTTCCTGGGCTACTCGGGCTCCGGATGCCACCACAACCTCTCCGTCTGGCAAGGCGGGCAGGACGAGGAACTCGACCTCGGCACGAGCACCTCCGCACCGGGGGTACGGACCCACCGCACCGGCGGAACCAACCTCCTCCTGCGCGAGGCCGGCGGCACAGGACTGAGCGACGTGGGCCGGCACACCATCGGCGGCATCGTGGCCCACCTGCCCGCACTGACCGCGCTGGCCTGCTCGACGGTCAACTCCTACCGCCGGATGTGGGACGCCGGGCTGTGGGCACCGTTCACCGCCCACTGGGGCTACCAGAACCGCACCTGCGCCCTGAGGGTCTCCGCGCCCGACCGCTTCGAGTTCCGGGTCGCCGACGCCATGACGAACCCCTACCTCATGGCGGCGGGGCTCCTGGCGGCGGCGGACGACGGACTGACCAGGCAACTGGACGCCGGCGAGCCGCTCGCGGCGAATGCCTACGACGTGGCGGACAGCCCCTCCGGCACCGGTGCCCACACCCTGGCCCGGCTGCCCGCGCATCTGGGCGACGCCCTGGCGGCCCTGGCGGCCGACCCCGTCGTACGCGGCGCTCTGCCGGGTCGGCTGTACACCACGTACACAGGTCTCAAGAGCGACGAATGGGAGCGGTTCCTGGCCACCACCACCTCATGGGACTTCGACACCTACCTCGACTACACGCCCTGACGACCGGGGGAAACGAGCATGACGACCCACACCGAACTCTTCGGCGCCCTGGCGCCGGACCGATTCACCGACGATCCGGTGGTCCTGCTGTCCGGGCAGGCGGCGATCGGCGAGACGCTGAGCCGTGGCCTGCGCGAACTCGCCGAGGACTTCGAGGACCTCGCCGACGACCAGTGGCTGAAGACGGACTACGTCTTCCGGCAGCGGCGACTCGGTCTCTTCGCGCTGGACATGCGGGAGCGACGCGTCGAGACACTGGAGGACAGGGCCTTCTTCCAGGACACCGAACTCAACCCCTACGCGGGCGGCGTACACCGCAAGTTCGAACCGCTGGCCGTCCGCACCCGCGCCAACCCGTTCCTGATCCAGCTCATGTGGGACGTCCTGGCGGTCCTCCCGCCCGACCGCGTCGCCTCCGCCCGCTCCTGGGAGATCGGCGTGCACCTGATGCGGATCCTGGCCGGCCCGGACCGGCCCGGCTACCCGGCACCAGAAGGCATGCACCACGACGGCCACGCCTTCACCTCCATCACGCTCATCCGCCGCAGCGAAGCGACCGGCGGCCGCAGCAAGTTCGCCGATCTCCACGGCGACGTCTACCGCGAACTCGAACTGGAGGAGCCGCTCGACACGGTCGTCTTCGAGGACCCGCGCTGCCTGCACGACGTCACCCCCGTCCTCGTCGCCGAGAACGCCGACCGCGCCACGCGCGACGTCTGCGGATTCTCGCTCAACCCCCGATGACGCCCGCGCCGACCACCGACCTGCGAAGGAGGTCTCGGTGAGCCCTCACACTCCCCCCGGACCGCCTCCGGTGACCCCCGCCCCGTTTCCCGGCGGGGAACAAGGCGCCGGCACCCACATCCTCGCCGACCTCGTCGGAGCCAGCCGGCTCGACGACCCCGCCCACGCCGAGACCGTGCTGCGCGACTGCGCACAGGCGGCGGGGGCCCTCCTCCTCTACGTCCACGTGCACCACTTCGGCCGGGGCGGGGGCGTCTCCGGCGTCGCCGTCCTCGCGGAGTCCCACATCAGCGTGCACAGCTGGCCCGAGTACCAGTTCGCCGCGGTCGACCTCTTCATGTGCGGAGCGGCCGAGCCGAACAAGGCGATACCGGTGCTCCAGGCCGGGTTCCAGCCCGAGCGGATCATCGCCCAGGAACTCGTCCGGGGCCGCGGCGCCCTGATCCCGACCCCCGGCGACTACGGCCCGGAACTTCCCGCGGGCTGGCCCCTGGACCCCGCCGACCCCCTTTCCCTGCAAGCCGCCGACCTGACCGAAAGGTGAGACATGCCCACCCGCGGTGAAGACGCGCGACACGAGCTGATGCGGCGCGTCTACGAGGACATCTGGATCGGAGAACTCTGGAACGCGGGCGACCCCGCGGGAGGCCGGGTACTGGCCGAGGGCTTCTTCGACCACCGGCCCATCGACGCGTTCCCCAACACCAAGAGCGGCCACATCTCCATGGCCCTCGACTGGCACCAGGCGTTCCCCGACTACAAGTTCGTCATCGAGGACATCATCATCGAGGGCGACAAGATCGTCGCCCGCTACAACTCCTCCGGCACCCACCTGGGCGTGCTCTCGGGGATACCGGGCACCGGCCGCCGCGTCACCCTCACCGGCATCGACATCATGCGCTTCGAACACGACCTCCTGGTCGAGTGGTGGCACAACGAGGACATGTACGACCTGATGCAGCAACTCACGGGAACGGCATGACGACTCGCGGCCGGCCGTTCTACGAGGCCCTGGACGCACAGGACGAACTCGCCGCCTTCCGCGACGAGTTCGACCTCCCCGACGACCGGGTCTTCCTCAACGGCAACTCGCTCGGGGCGCCCCCCAAGTCCACCTGGGACCGCCTCTCCCGGACGGTGCGCCAGGAATGGCACCAGGACATGAACGCCGCCTGGTGGACCCACGGCTGGCTCGACCTGCCCACCACGGTCGGGGACCGCATCGGACACCTCGTCGGCGCGGCGCCGGGCCAGGTCGTGGTCGGCGAGTCCACCTCCGTCAACCTCTTCAAACTGCTCTGCGGAGCCCTCCAGCTCCAGTCCGGCCGGAGAACCGTCCTGACGGACCACGACAACTTCCCGAGCGACCTCTACATCGCGGACGGGGTCGCCCACCATGTCCACCCCGGCGCCCAGGTCACCAGAGTGGACGCCGATACGATCCCGGACGCCCTCGACGAGGACGTGGCCGTCGTGGTGCTCAGCCACGTCGACTACCGCACGGGCCGGATCCTGCCCATGAACGAGATCAACAAGCGGGCGCACGCCGTCGGCTCGCTCGTCCTGTGGGACCTGTCCCACAGCGCCGGTGTGGTCCCCCTCGCCCTGGACACCGACGACACCGACCTCGCCGTGGGCTGCGGATACAAGTACCTCAACGGAGGCCCCGGGGCGCCGGGTTACCTGTACGTCTCCACCCGGCTCCTGCCCGACATCCAACAGCCGATCACCGGATGGCTTGGGCACGCGGCCCCGTTCTCCTTCGAGGCCGACTACCGTCCGGCCCCCGGCATCGGCCGGCTGACCACCGGCTGCCCACCCCTGCTCAGCCTCGTCGCCCTCGACGAGGGCATCTCGCTCACCGCCAGGGCGGACCCGGCGCTCGTACGCGCCAAGTCCTCCGCGCTCACCGAACTGTTCATCGAACTCGCCGGTGAACGTCTGGCTCCGCACGGCTGCTCCGTACTGAGCCCACGCACCCCGGCCCACCGGGGAGGCCACGTCGCCCTGCGCCACCGGGCCGCCCGGCGGCTGGTCGAGAGGCTCGCCACGGAGGGATACATGGCCGAGCTCCGGGTACCCGACCTGCTGCGCTTCGGACTGTCGCCGCTGTTCGTTCGCTATGTTGACGTCTGGGACAGCGTTACGGCACTCGAACGGATCCTCGCCGACGCTCCCGGGGACCCGGCGGAGGATCAGCCGTAACACAGGGCAAGGAACAAGGAAGGGGCGGCAGTGCTGAGGGTCCGTTCGGTGTTCTCCTGGATCTACCGGTCTCCGGTACTGCTGCTCTGCCTCGCCTCGGCCGGCTGGTCCGGCAACTTCGTGGTCGGCCGGCTGACGCACGCCACCGTTCCCCCAGTGAACCTGGCGTTCTTCCGCTGGCTCACCGCCACCCTCATCCTGCTCCCCTTCGCCGCCGCCCGGCTCCGGCGCGACCTGCCGGTGCTGGTCCAGCACAAAGGAACCGTACTGCTGCTGGCGGCCACCGGCGTGGCCGCCTACAACACGCTCGTCTACGAAGGCCTCCAGACCACCACCGCGATCAGCGCCCTGCTCATGCAGTCGGTCGTCCCCCTGCTCATCCTGGTCTTCGTCTTCGCCCTCTTCCACGAACGCCCCCAACTCCTCCAACTGGCGGGCCTCGTCGTCTCCCTGGCCGGCGTGTGGGTGGTCGTGACCCAGGGCAGCCCCTTCGACACCGGCGCGCTCGCGCTCGGCGGCGGACTCGGCTGGATCCTCCTCGCCGTGATCAGCTACGCCCTGTACACCGCACTGCTGCGCCGGCGCCCCTCGGTCCACCCGCTGAGCCTGCTGACCGTCCTGTTCGGCCTGGGCTCCCTCATGCTGGCCCCCCTGGCCGCCGCCGAAGCGGCCTCCGGACGCTCCCTGCCCCTGACCGCCGGCTCCGTCGCCGCGGTGGTGTACGTCGCCCTGGTCCCCTCCCTGCTCTGCTACTTCTGCTACAACCGCGGCGCCGAACTCCTCGGCGCGGCCCGCGCCGGACAGTTCCTGCACCTGATGCCGGTGTTCGGGGCCGTGCTGGCCTTCTTCTTCCTCGACGAACGCATCCACGGCTACCACCTCGTGGGCGCCGCCCTCATCGCAGCCGGCCTCGCGGTCGCCGCGGCCAGACAACGCCGGGCACCTGTCCTGCGCCCACCGGAGGAGGCCACTGCACAGCCCGCGTCCCGCTCCGGGGAGGACGAGCCTTCCCGGGCGACCGATCGCTAGGCGCCTTTGCCTGCCCCAGCCCGCGGAAACCGACCCCGACCGTCACCTCACGCGGAGTGGCCCGTGTCCAGCAGGTGCATGGCCAGCGACCCGGCTGCCGAGCCCCGTGCCGCGATCCTGATGCCGAGGCCGCGGGTGTCG